>NZ_CP035544.1:1637500-1965000 GCF_004139715.1 Muriicola soli
CCATTCTTGGCCAGAGTGACATCAAAATCGTTCATAGAAAGATAGTCCTTCAGCACAATTCCGAAATTCGGATCATCCTCAACCAATAATATTTTCTTATTAACTGTTTCCATAATACTTTAAATTAAGGGCATTTTTATGTAAAAAGTACTTCCTTTCCCTTTTTCACTTTCCGCAGAAACCTCGCCCTGATGATCTTCCACTATTTTTTTTACATAGGCCAATCCAAGCCCATGTCCTTTGACGTTATGTATATCTCCGGTATGTTCCCGGTAGAATTTTTCAAAAACCTTTTTTAGTACGGCCTTACTCATTCCCGCACCCTGGTCCTCTATTTTTATGATGATATAATTCTTTGCAACCTCTGTATGCACATCAATTTTTGGTGCATCGGGAGAGTATTTTATGGCATTGTCAAGGATATTGACCAGGACATTTCCAAAATGCATATCGTTAGCCAGAATCTCGTCTCTTTCTGCGTCCAGGTGGGTATTGATATATCCTCCTCTGTCCAATACAATGAGTTCTACGTGCGAAATTGCCTTATGGATTAAGGCGTGTACCTTCACCCTGTCTTTAGAGATATCCAATTGGTTTCTTTCCAGTTTTGAAATGCGCAATACATTCTCTACCTGGGCGTGCATTCTTTTGTTTTCATCCCGAATCATTTGCAAATATCTCATGACCTTTTCCTGGTCCCCGATGATTTTGGGATTACGAATTGCCTCTACTGCCAGATTTATAGTAGCAATAGGCGTTTTAAATTCGTGGGTCATGTTATTTATAAAATCCGATTTAATTTCAGAGATCTGCTTTTGACGGATCAGCTGATGGATAGCGCTAGCATAGGCGATCACGATCACCAGGGTGAACAATAATGACAAGAAAGCCATTCCCAAAACCGATTCAAGTAAGAATTTCTTCTTTTTTGGAAATGTGAGCAGTAAGGTAAAATTGCTACTCCCCTCGCTATTCTTAAATATCGGTGCCTTGTATATCGTGGATTCAGCAAATTTAAATCGTCTCGATTTTACTTTGGTAGGTAAACCTCTGCTGTAAATGCCATATTGAAAATCGGTATCGATTGCCATATTGCTCAGCTCCTGATTCAATAACAATTCGATCTCTTGTTTTGAAACCCTTTTATGTATAGGCACGTTTTCGGCATATTCCCTGTAAACGTCATCAAAAACAGCCTTGTCTACCGTAGACAATCCTCCTATTTTTTCAAGCTTCTGAATAGGATTAAGCCGATATCCTCTTCCATCCAAGCCATATTCTTCCTTATATATGGTTTTGGTCCGTTTACTGGTCACATTTTTAATCTGGGTGCTATCTCCCGTAACACTGTCAAAGAACGTCGATGCTATATTGTAGTCCTCTTCCAAGATACCATGAGAGTAGAAAGTAATTTCATTTGAATTGGAATCCCGATCAATAAAGAAAATATTGCTGAGATGCGAACTCTTAACTACCCCCAGACTATCCTTAAGGCTGAGAAACCTGTCGGAATAATCCCTCATCTCTCTCTCCTCAATCTTGTCTGTAACCCGATTGAGTACTTCTGCTATCGCATTTGAGAACTGTTCCTCTTTGTCATCTACAGATCGCTTGATCCAGTACAACTGTACCGAAATTATCCCAATCAGGGATAAACTCATCAGGATGACAAGAAAAACAAATAATCGCTTATTCATTTTGCGGTAAAATTAAAAATTTAACATTTAGGGGATTGTCTGTTTAACCTAACCTTAACACAAATGTTAAAATTATTGTTTAACTGCCGTCTCGATTAATTGCCGGTGGATTTCCTTCACCCTCGCCTGACTACCCGGAAGGTCTGAATTATGAATCACAAAGTCGGCCAGTGCTTTTTTCCTTTTTTCTGACCATTGGTGCTTCATTCGCTTCAAGATATCTTCTTCTGATAGTTGATCTCTTTGCTTGATGCGAAGAATTCTAGTCTTTTTTGGAGCCGTCACCAGGATCATATAATCAAACTCCTCGAAACCTCCATTTTCATAAAGGATCGCTGCTTCCTGAATCACATAGGGTGCTGTTTGGCGTTTTGCCCATTCTCTGAAATCCGCACGCACAGCAGGATGCACCACTTGATTTAATTGTTCTAATAATTCACTATCCGAAAATACCTTCTCTGCTATAAAAGTCCTGTTCAATTGCCCTCCCACATAAGCACTATCTCCAAATAATGCAATAACCGCTTTTCTGATCTCTGCATCCTCCATAAGAAGGCGACGTGCTTCCATATCCGAATTGTAAACCGGGATACCGAGTTCGATAAACATTTTGGCTATGGTTGTTTTACCACTTCCCATTCCTCCGGTCAGGCCAACACGAATCATTCTCTCTTTAATATAAATTCTACCCTGTCTTGCAATAATTGCGCACTGGGAACTCGTTCTGGTTGTTTCACCAATCGAATGGGAAGGAAAGACGAATTTTCCTGTACTTCTTTTAGGTCTGCTATAACCTTAAAATCTGAAGGAGACAGATCCTTTAAAATTTCCAGCCTCGCTTTACACAGTACTTCCACCTTATTTGGAAACGTCCTGATCTGGGTACCATCCGGGAGATTCACCACCTCTATGGCGATTTCAAGAATCTTTTCAGAAAAACGGAAGACGTCCGCAGAAAGCTGAACTTCCTCGACATTATATTTAGTATTTAACAGTGATTGTGGTTTAATCAACTTAAGGGTCCTCGAAATACTACCGTCAATTTCAGTGAGCTCCACTTGCTCGGTGTAGACTTTTAAGAGTGTATCCAATTCTTGTTCTGGCCCCGTTAAAATGACCGAATCGGGAAGAATTTTCAGTGGACCTTCAAGGAGGTAATTCTGTGCCAAGTTGATTCCCACATTCGGTTCTACGGGCAACTTTTTACTCACGAGGCGGGAAAAATACAGAAGAAGTGTATCATCAGCCATCTGTACGATGGTCATATCTCCAGGCAGGGCAGCATCAATTTGATCCCTGTAATCTTGATTTGGGAGGTAGAAATTTTGGTTATTGTAAGCCACTTTCCCCAGATCAATCGCCAATTCTCCTGAAGTGAAACGGGAGCTTAAGAATTGCCAGCCACTTCCACGAACACCTAAGGTGATGTCTTTCTTAGAGGAATTCATCAGCATAAGCGTGTCGGGTGAATTCGTAAAAATAAGCTCAAAAGTGATCCTTTCCGTATAGGTCTCGGATAGCTTGCTGATTAGCCATGCCCCAAAAGAACACAATAACAGGATCGCAAAAACCTTTACTTTGCGCTTTGTAGCTCCTTTCATGGCTTTTTTTGCGGTCATTCCTGTTCCTTAAAAAATAAAGCGGGAAATAATTCCTGAGGTTTCTTTCTACTAAAAGTAAGTAAGAATGTCGACTTAAAAAAACCCAAGCCGTAAGCAATAAACTGGATAAGAACGGCAAAGACAGACATCAATGCTATAGTTATAGTACGATTCTTATAAAGGGAGTCAATAAAAACCACAATAAAATAAAAAAGGTAGGCCAGAATGAGTACAGGGTTTCCTAACAAGGCCAAAATCACCGCAAACACCATCCCTGATATAAATAAAGTGGGGAGCCAATAAGACAAACGGGCAGTTCCCGAATGCCACTTATTGAGAATTGGTCTCACCATTCCAAATTTCTTAACCTGGGAGTAAAATTTTTTAAAATCAATCCTTCTTTTATGATGTACCACGGCCTCTGGAATCAGTTTAGATTTGTATCCAAGTTTCCAAAGCCTGAAGGTGAGATCCGGGTCTTCTCCGGGATGTATCCTCCCAAAGCCCTCAGATCTTTCGAAAGCTTCCCTGGAAATTCCCATATTAAAACTTCTGGGTTGAAATTTTTCTGTAGACTTTTTATTTCCCCTTAGGCCACCTGTTGTTAGCATAGCTGTCATGGCATAGTTTATGGCCTTCTGGGTTATGGTAAAATCGGGATGTGCGGTATCAGGACCCCCGAAAAAATCGACGTAATCCTCTGTTAGTGATGCATGTATTACAGCCAGATAATTGGGTGGCAGAAGGCAATCGGAGTCCAGGATGATAAAATAATTTCCCCTGGCCTTCTTCATCCCAAAATTCCTGGAATCTCCCGGGCCACTGTTCTCCTTGAAATAATATTGAATATTTATTTTCTCTTCATATGATTTGGCAATATCCTCAGAAGGATTTTGTGATCCATCTTCTAGGATCACAACTTCGTATTTTTCAGAATAAGTCTGGGTCACCAAACTCTCAAGGAGTTCTTTTATTTCCTCAGGTCTGTTGTAAACCGGAATAATCAGTGAGAAAGAGAGTTGCATCTATTCATTTAAAAGAAAGGCCACCCTGTTCCGGGATGGCCCTTTATAGCGGTGTCGTAATTAGTTAATCCTGATCGGTAAATTTTTCTATTACCTCCTGACTAACCCCTGTCATGGAAAATCCTCCGTCGTGGAAGAGATTCTGCATCGTGACCTTTCTGCACAGGTCAGAGAAAAGGGATATGGTATAATTGGCACAGTCGAGTGCCGTGGCATTCCCCAAAGGAGACATTTTTTCGGCATAAGCGATAAATCCATCAAAACCTTTTACTCCCTGTCCCGCAGTAGTGGGGGTTGGTGATTGCGAAATGGTATTCACCCTGACTTTCTTTTCCTTCCCGAAAAAGTAACCGAAACTGCGTGCTACCGATTCAAGATATGCTTTATTGTCGGCCATATCGTTGTAATCCGGGAAAGTACGTTGTGCGGCCATATAAGTAAGCGCAACTATGCTACCCCATTCATTCATGGCGTCTGCCTTGTACAGGCTCTGCATCACTTTGTGGAAGGAAAGCGCTGAAACGTCCCATCCTTTAGTTGTAAAGTCGTATTTCTCATCCGTGTAGAGCCGACCCTTTCGCACATTGACAGACATCCCGATAGAATGAAGAACAAAGTCGAGTTTTCCCCCTAAAATCTCTTGTGACTTAGCTACGAGATTCGCCAAATCCTCCTCATTGGTGGCATCAGCCGGAATGATTTCGGCATTGGTCTTTTTCGCCAATTCATTAATCTGCCCCATCCTCATTGCAATGGGGGCATTGGTAAGGACAAAACTTCCGCCTTCTTCATGAACCCGTTCCGCTGTTTTCCAGGCAATTGAATTCTCATCCAATGCTCCAAATATGATTCCTTTTTTTCCCTTGAGTAAATTGTATCCCATGTTGTTATTCTTAGGTTATTCCTTTAAATATATTTAATTTATTCTTAATTGAGTAACTGTTTGGCATGTGCCATAGCGGAGTCTGATAATGCTTTACCTCCTAACATCTCGGCCAATTCTACTACGCGATCCTCACTGTTCAGTTTTATCATTCTCGTTCGTGTTATCTTACCATCATCTTCCTTAAAAACTTTATAATGATGATCTCCCTTAGAAGCTACCTGGGGTAAATGGGTTATTGAAAAAACCTGCATATGGGAAGACATCTTTTGCATGATCGCACCCATTTTATTCGATATCTCCCCTGAAACTCCGGTATCTATCTCATCAAACATAATGGTAGGGAGTTGTTCGTATTGAGCGAGAATCGACTTTATGATAAGCATGATTCTGGAGAGCTCACCCCCTGATGCATTCTTTTTAAGTGAACCGAATTCCCCTCCCCTGTTGGCAGAGAATTGGAAAACAAAGTGGTCCCGACCCGTAGATGAAAAATCATTCAGCTCTTCTAATTCCATCCTGAAACTCGCATTGGGCATCCCCAATTCCTGAAGAGCCGTTTCGAGCTTTTGCTGAAATTCGGGAATAATAGCGGTTCGTCGATTGTGCAATTGCAGTGATAGTTTGCCTAATTCCGATTCTGCATTCGTCAAATGTTTTTGCTGCGATTCTATCTCTGCTTCCAGATTTTCATTTTTACTGATCTTCTCTCCAAGTTCCTCCTTGATTTGTGCTAGTTCTTCAACTGTAGATGCGTTGTGCTTTTTTTGAAGAGAGTACAGCAATTGAAGTTTTCCATTAACCTCCTCAAGTAAGCCGGGATTAGGCATAACCTTGTCTTGCAGGGATTCTATTTCTGTTACTATGTCGTCGATTTCCAGAAATACGGATTGTATTCTCTGTGATAAATCGGCATAACCCGAACCGTAGTTTTCCAGCTTTGAAATACTGCCTTTGAGGTTTGTGAGAGAAGTTTGAATACCTATTTCCTCGTGTGTGAGGATCTGGTGACTTCCCGACAATTGTTCCAGGATACTTTCCACATTACTCAATTCTTCGTAAGTCGACTCCAATTCTTCGAGTATTCCACTTTGCAGAGGAGCGTTTTCCAGTTCGTTGAAAAGAAAATTATTGTAATCCTCTTCCTTTTCTGATTCTGTCTGCATTTGTTTGAGGGCTTGCAGTTTTTTCTTTGCTGAAGTATAAGCTCTTAAGTGAGAATTGTATGTAGTGAGGAGTTCCTTATTGTCTGCCAGGGCATCGATTACCTTCAACTGAAATTCATTTTCAGTGAGCTCCAGAGTTTGGTGTTGCGAATGGATATCGATAAGCCGTTGTCCCAGGGCCGACAGGATGTCCAGAGTTACTGGAGAATCGTTGATAAAAGCCCTTGATTTACCGCTCGGATTTATTTCACGCCTTAGAATCGTCTGGGGATCATAGTCGAGATCGTACAAACGAAAAAGGGGTTTTAGGTTGTAATGTTCAATTTGAAATTCGGCTTCGATGGTACATTTACTGTCCTTATCCCTCAACGTACTCAGGTCTGCACGTTTTCCCAGAACAAGGGAAAGACCACCTAAAAAAATAGATTTACCTGCACCTGTTTCTCCTGTGATCGTGCTAAATCCGCGATCAAAGGCTACCGACAGGTCATCGATAAGTGCGTAATTTTTTATGGTCAGATGGGTCAGCATAGTCCTCGGCCTTAAATCTACGGTAAAGATAACCGAATATGCGCTGTAAAAAAATGGGGTTTCTCAATATTTTATTTCATTCCAGGTAGAGGAATAAAAGGGGGCAACTTTATTGAGACTTGATTTCAGGGCTACGATGTCGACCTTGGGGCCATCGGAAAATATATTGAGGATCTCTTCCGATTTAGCGTCGAAAAAAGTCTGGATTAAAAAAGCGTTAGGCCTTCTTTGAATTAGGGTTTCGAATAATCGCATCGAGCCGGAAATAACTTGTTTTCCGGTACTATTGTTGTCACCGAGAATATCGAGTCCCTTACGGTGGTAGTTATACATAGCGATACGGTATTCTCTAAAGGTATTGGATAACAGATTATCAACCAGGACAAAGCGTGTACGGTTATCTGTAGCAGATTGGTTCCAGCCCGCAAAATTACTCCCCTGTGCCTGCGTCACTATTTTTTGGGCTTCCTTATAAAACTCTGTTCCCCCTTCCAATGCGAACGTATCCGCATCGAGTCCCAAAACGATGTAGACGTAATAGGCTATTACCCCTACCAAGTTAGAATCGAATAAGTTAGGATTGTAAATCAAAGGCTGAAACTCTATGTACTCAAAATTAAATTGGTTGTCCTTGTAATTAAAAACAGGACTCTCATAAGAAGTATTGAATACAGGTCTCGAAGATTGAATTTGGATGTTGGCTTCAAATCGGTTCGATTCGAATTTGGTAACCGTGATAAACATCCTTGCATTGACCCGTTCATTTTCTTTGTAAACCCGATTGGTCCATTTGTTCCTGTTTACAAAATCGTTTAAAGAGCGCTCCAGGGTCCGGAAGATCTGCTGGTTGGTCTGCCCAACCTGATCCGAATTTACAGTGACCACACAATTGAGTTCCTGAGCCCAAAAATTTAATGAACTGAAAAATAGTAGAAGAAGAATAACTGTGCTACGCATGGAGGCGATCAATAATTTCATTCCAAATATCCACGGCCACGTCGGCTTTGGTCTTTACATCAAACGATTTTATTGAAGAATTCTTGTCTATAAAGGTGATTTTGTTTGTCTTTCCTCCAAAACCAGCTCCTTCGTCTTTCAGGGAGTTGAGAACAATTGCGTCGAGATTCTTTTTCTTCAGCTTTGACAGGGCATTAGAGAGTTCGTTTTCCGTTTCCAGTGCAAATCCAAGCAGGAACTGATTTTTTTTAGACTTGCCCAAAGTCTGTAAAATATCCTGATTTTTAACGAGCTCCAGGGTAAGGTGTTCCGATTTTTTCTTGATCTTTTCCTGAGCTGCGGTTTTTGGTTTATAGTCGGCAACAGCAGCAGCCGCTATTACGATGTCGGCCTCTTTATATTCGCCCATGACGGCATCAAACATCTCATCGGCGCTGGTTACTTTAAGTACTTTGATGTATGCGTCAGCTATTGCCAGAGCAGAGGGGCCTAATACCAGAGTCACCTCAGCACCAAGGACGGCAGCCTTTCTGGCGAGTTCAACGCCCATCAGACCTGTAGAATGGTTCCCAATATAGCGAACAGGATCAATAGCTTCGTGAGTGGGCCCTGCGGTAATCAGGACCTTTTTACCATCAAGAGGCAGGCCTTTTCGCATGTGTTCCAGGACAAGGTCGATTATGCCCTCCGGTTCTTCCATCCGACCTTCCCCTTCCAAACCACTTGCCAGTTCTCCACTTGCTGCCGGAATCATTACATTACCAAAGGACTGAAGTTTTTCAATACTCGCTTTAGTTGAAGGGTGTTTGTACATGTCCAGATCCATGGCAGGCGCAAAATAAACAGGACATTTTGCAGAGAGATATGTCGCTAAAAGTAGATTATCACATACCCCATTGGCCATTTTTGATAATGTGTTGGCGGTAGCCGGGGCAATTAGCATAAGATCTGCCCATAATCCAAGTTCAACGTGATTATCCCAGTCAAGTGTTCCTTCCTCCTCTTTGACAAAGTCGAGATGGACCGGATTCTTAGACAAGGTGGCGAGCGTTAGGGGGGTAACAAAAGAAGCGGCGCTCTCCGTTAAAATCACTTTAACTTCAGCGCCTGCTTTAATCAGTAGTCTAACCAGAAATGCAGTTTTATAGGCGGCAATACCTCCGGTAATTCCCAAAAGGACTTTTTTGCCGTCTAACATTTACTGATCGTCTTTCTCTGTATTTCGGTGGTAAATTTTATCCTCAAGCCACTCTGTGATTGCCATGGCATGAGGTTTGGGTAATTTTTCGTAGAATTTCGAAACTTCAATCTGTTCCTTGTTCTCGAAAACCTCCTCCAGACTATCGCTGTAAGTAGCGAATTCCTCTAACTTTTCCAGCAATTCCTTCTTAATCTCAGAATTGATCTGAACAGCTCGTTTTGCTGTGATCGAAATCGCTTCGTAAATGTTCTCGGTTTTTTCGTCAAATTCGTTTCTATTGATCGTAACCGTAGATACGGGAGCCTTGGTGTTTTTTAAATCATTCATATTCATTTCGATGTAATTTCTTGGGCTTTGTAGGGAGCCAATTGTTCATTAATTTTCTCAATGAGATTGTTCGCATCCTTTTGAAAGCTGGTTTCAGGATAATATTTTATTAAATTGTTGTACGCAGTTTCTGCAGTTTCAAGTCGTTCCTGCTTTCTATTCTCTGTACTGTTCAGGGCGAGATTTGCTGTGGCTACTAGTTTTAAATAAAGGGCCTCTTCTCTGAAAACCGTTCCCGGAAAATCTGAGACAAAATTATCAAGCGCTGCCACGGCAGAAATACTGTAATCTAAAATATAGGAGTTGCCAAGTTTTGTGAATTGCTTGGCAATCTCAAAGGCCTTCTTTTCCTTTTTGGTTGTGAGTTCTTTAGCCATGGCATTAGCCTCTGGCAGGAACTCCGATTCGGGATAGGTATTGATAAAATTCTGCAGCTTTACGAGTGCTTTATCCGTATCTGTCTGATCCAATGAATACCTTGGAGACAACATATAATAACTTTTTGCCCCCAGAAATGAAGCCTCCGCTGCCTTATCGCTTTTTGGATATGATTTTATAAATCTCTCGAACTGATATCCAGCAAAATTGTAATTTTTGATCTGAAAGTAGGTGTCTGCAAGAAAAAACAAAACCCGCTCTCCCTGTGGTTTTCCTACGTATTTGGGAGCGATCTGCTCAAACAGGCGGTTGGCTCTCTTGAAGTCCTTTTCCTCGTAGAATTTCTCAGCCATATCGTACTTAGCCTTAACATCTTCGTTCTTGAGTACCTTCTGGTATTCATTGCAGGAGAAGAATAAGGTCAATACCAAGGCAAGTGGTAAAATTTTATGGAGCTTCAAAAACATTTTGCAAAATTAAGGATTCCTGTTGGAATATGAAACTAAATCTTCTTAACAAACATAATCTGAAAACCGATCTAAATAGCAGATATTGAGGAACTTTTAACGATTAACGATCAGATCGGAATAGCGAAAGACTGAACAAAAGCAGAAATCTTCGATTTGAGTTCAGGGGAAGCTTCTACCAGTGGCAATCTTACCCTGGCGGTTGAAATCCCAAGACTTTCGAAAATAGCTTTGATACCTGCGGGATTACCTTCTTCAAAAATCAGAGTCATCCCCGGTGTGAGTGCATTGTGCAATTGAAAGGCTTTATCGAATTCCCCATTAAGGCCGTAACGAATCAACCCGGACATTTCTGCGGGCATTCCCTGGCCTAGGACCGAGATCACGCCAATTCCGCCTTCAACTACGGTGGGTAACGCGGTGATGTCATCTCCTGATATCACATAAAAACCCTCGGGAACTTCCCTGATCAATTGCTTGATCTGCTCAATATTTCCACAGGCCTCTTTTATCCCTATCACGTTAGGACAAGACTCGGCAATCCTCACCACCGTTGAAGGCAAGATATTACTCCCCGTTCGTCCTGGTACATTGTAGAGAATTAAGGGTTTGGAACTCGCCGCCGAGAGTACCTTATAGTGCTGGTATATACCCTCCTGAGTAGGTTTATTGTAGTAGGGAGAAACAGACAACACGGCCTCAAAAGGATCAAGGTTTGTTCTTCTTAGCTCCTCTTCCACCTCTCTTGTATTATTCCCTCCTATGCCTATTACCAGTGGTAGTCGGCCATTATTCTCGTGGATCGCGGTTTCAACAACCTTCTTTTTCTCCTCCTTTGTCAGGGTTGCGGATTCTGCAGTGGTTCCCATTATTACCAGGTAATCCACTCCGCCTTCAATGGAATGCTTCACAACCCTTTTCAAGGCTTCCAGATCTAGAGCCCCATCTTTGTCAAAAGGGGTGATCAAGGCCACACCTGTCCCGTATAATTGTTCCATTTTCAAAATTCCTGCAATACTTTTAGATATTTCTTTAATTCCGTTTTGAAGGTGTTGAAATCCTGCATGGGCGACTGGATGATTAAATCGTTAAGATCAGGATCCAATTCGGCAAAGCCCACCTTAATCCTCGCCTTGGTCTTAACAGTCATCAATTTTAATATGAGCGTGTCCTGAGTGTAATAGTTCAATAACAAGTCGTACTCTTTAGTCAGGAATTCCAGGGCATAACTATTCTCCACAGCTCCACCCCAACCCAGGTCTTTATCAGAAAACACAGGAGTGGCATAGGGAGAATTCTTATCGTAAAATGATCTGTACCCCATTATTTTCACAGCATTCGGTCGTAAATTCAACAGCTCTATTAATTGATAAAAGAGGTCTGCATTTTGGAAATTGTCCAGATCCACAATGACACCAACCTTATTCAGACCCTTTTTCGAGATTCCCGCTTCCGGAACTGAAAGGAGCTCATTCTTCAAGTATTTTTCACCTGATTTCTGTTTGAATTTGTCCTTTAGTGCCTGTAAAAACATTTATCTTTACCTTTTCACCAAAGGTAATTATTCTCCCTGCAATTTCTGCTGTAAAGTTAGTTGCTTTAGCTTGTTTAAATATGAAACATTTTGTTTTATTTATAACATTTCTGTACTTGTCGTCCTGTACTGACAGGTCTTCTCACCTCCAATCGATTACCGGTAAACAGCTTTCAATAGATTCCAGTATTGCGGTTGATGATTCTGTTGAAGCCTACTTAAAACCCTATCGGGACCGCGTGAATGCAGTTCTAGACAGTACCCTGGCCTTTGCTCCGAGAAACATCGATAAACGAGATGGAAAATTGAATTCTTCTCAAGGCAATCTCATGGCCGATATCATTCTAACACAGGCCGCCCCTATTTTTAAATCGCGTACTGGCGAAGATGTAGACCTCGCCCTGATGAATTACGGTGGAATAAGGAATGTAATTTCTGCAGGACCGGTGACGGCCCGTACGGCATACGAGGTAATGCCTTTCGAAAATTATATCGTGGTACTACAAATCTCAGGAAGTGTGGTGAGGGAGATGGTGAACTATTTAGTATCCTCAGACAGGCCTCAACCAATGAGTGGGCTGCAGATCGTATTGAATGGTGAAGGCCGACTTCAGGAAGTGACTATACAAGGAGTTCCGCTGGATGAAGAAAAGACCTATAACCTGGCTACCATCAATTACCTCCTTGAAGGTGGCGGCAACGCCGATTTTCTAATAAATAATACCGGGGTCACGGACCTTAATTATCTGCTTCGCAATGCGATGATTGATTATTTCAAATCCGTCGATACGCTGCGGGCATCAGTAGATAATCGATTTATTCAATTAAAAAATCCATGAGACGAAGATCATTTGTGTACCAATCAATGGCCGGAGCCGGATATATGGGTTTAGGAGGATCGGTATTAAACAGTTGCACAAACTCAGCCCGGAAAAAGATCACCATACTTCACACCAATGACGTGCACAGTCATTTAGACCCTTTTCCCAAGGATCATGCAACTTTTCCGGATATGGGTGGGATTGGCAGGCGTGCCTCCCTAATTTCTTCTATTCGAGAAGAGAACCCCAATTCCTTACTGTTGGATGCAGGAGATATTTTTCAGGGGACACCCTATTTTAATTTTTACGGGGGAGAACTGGAATTTAAATTGATGAGTAAGCTCAAATACGATGCGGCTACACTTGGAAATCACGATTTTGACAACGGTTTGGACGGACTGCTAGCCCAACTTCCTTATGCCAAATTCGATTTTTTATGCTCAAACTACGATTTCACAAACACCGTATTACATGGCATGACCTCCCGCTACAAAGTCTTTTTGGTGGATGGGGTTAAAATAGGTGTATTCGGTTTGGGGATTAACCTTGATGGCCTTGTAACTAAAAAATTATTCGGGGAAACCCAATATCTTGATCCGGTTGAGATATCCCTGGATGTAGTAAGGACTCTGAAAGAAGAATTACTTTGCGATCTGGTTATATGCCTATCTCATCTGGGCTTTGAATACAGGGACAAGCAGTTGGCCAGTGACGTAATACTGGCTTCTCAAACAAAGGATATCGATCTTATTATTGGAGGTCATACCCATACTTTCCTCGAACAACCCGTTGTCCGGATGAACCGAAAAGACCAACCCGTACTGATCAATCAGGTGGGCTGTTACGGGATCAACCTGGGTCGTGTTGATTTTCTTTTTGACGGTTCTAAACTCAGGGACGGCCAAGGAGTCTCTATATCGGTATAACGTCCAACAGATAATCGAAACAATTATAAGGCATCCCCCAAGCATGCTTTGTTGAAGAGTACAGTGAATTCCTCATTAAGAGAGTGGGAGGGCCTTAATTTTCCTGCCTTTTTATACCAATAATCTGCATTCCAAAGATCTCCCTCCTTCCGGTGTAAATAAGCGTGAATCCATTGAGCTAAAAGTGTATTCCTGTTATCGACTAAGGCATGCGCCTTTTCCCAATCGCCTTTCGCATCCCACCAGAGAGCTTGCAAAGTTTCTGGCCAATTTAAAGGGGGTGTTTCCGCTTTCAGGCTGACATCAAATTCATTAAAATCAATAGGCAGTTTCACAAGCTTGGATCGATAAGTTTTTTATGGTCTTCGGACATAAAATTATAGGTTTCGTCCTAAATCATACAAGGCCAACAGTAGAATGTTCTTACTTACTGCAATAACCTAATCCATTAAATAAACAAAAGATGAAAAAAACCTTTAAGTGCAGTTTAGTTGCTATGTGCCTTATATTGGCCGGTTTTAGCAGTATTCAGGCACAGGAGAACACCAAAGAACCCATCTGGGAATCCATAATGCTGGTCCCGGATCACACCCAGTTAAAGACATTGGGCGAAAACATGCGTAAACACAATATGAAATACCACAAAGAGGGGGCGTTTCAATCCTATGTTTACAATATTTCAACTGGTCCCAATACCGGGAAAATCGTCTGGATGATGGGACCATTAAAGTACTCTGATCTTGACACCAGGCCGGCAGAGGGAGGTCATGATGAGGATTGGAGAGACAATATCATGCCTTATGTAAAACGTTTGGAGCAAGGGGAGTATTGGAAAGAAATTACAAAGTGGTCTAATACCAAGATGCTCGCAGAAAGTGGTCCTGAATATACCATCCTGTACACTCGCTATTGGGAAGTGAAGCCAGATCATGGCTTTGGGGTAGATACCCACCTTAAAATGGCCAGTGAAACTATTAAGGCCATGCCGGGAGTCCATCCCTGGGGCGTTTACGACAATGAATTTATACAAGGTAATATTGGAAGACATATCGCCACAGTTTCTTTCTTTAAAAATTGGACAGAATTTGATACGTCCTGGAATTTCAGAGCAACCTTTGATAAGGTCCATGGAGAAAATGCCTGGGATACATTTATAAGCAATCGTGATGCGACCTATTCAAACTGGTGGGACGAAATTTGGATCTTTGATGCAAACCTGAGTGGTAATTAATATATAACTCTAGCAGATATTATAAATAAACCTCCTAAGATGATTAGGGGGTTTATTTTATTAGATCGAGAAATTCCTCTTCCGAAATTATGGGCACTCCCAAAGTTTCAGCCTTAGTGCGTTTACTGGGACCCATATTGTTTCCGGCTACGAGGTAAGACGTTTTGGAAGAAATAGAAGAGCTCACCTTGCCGCCGTTATCTTCTATCAGTTTTTTTAATTCGTTGCGCTCCAGGTTTTCAAAAACACCGGAAACCACCAAAGTTTTCCCCTTCAGCAAGTCGGTTTGATTCTCCAACTGAGCCTCCGAAAGTGAAAATTTTAAGCCGTGTTTTCTGAGTTCTTCTATAATTTCTCTATTTTTTTCTTCCTCAAAAAAGGAAACAACACTTTCTGCGATCCGTTGTCCTATTTCGTTTACCTGCATCAGGGATTCCTGACTCGCTTCCATCAGGGCGTCAATGTCTTTAAATGCCTTGGCCAGGACCTTAGCCACGGTTTCACCTACGTATCGTATTCCAAGGGCAAAAAGCACCCGCTCAAAAGGTATATTTACAGAATCTGCAATTCCCTGGATGAGGTTTTCAGCCGACTTGTCGGCCATCCGCTCCAAAGGAACTACCTGCTCCTTGGTTAAGGTGTACAAATCCGCATAATTTTCAATAAGCCCTTCATTAAAAAGCAACTCGACCGTTTCTGCACCCAAGCCTTCTATATCCATGGCCTTCCTCGAAATAAAATGCTGTATCCTACCGGTGATCTGAGGCGGACACCCGGTGATATTGGGACAGAAATGCTGAGCTTCCCCTGCCTGTCGCTGAAGGAGGGTATCACATTCCGGGCAATTCGTAATGTATTTGGTGGGGCTCGAATCTTCGGGCCTCCTGGATAAATCAACACCCACAATCTTAGGGATGATTTCCCCTCCTTTTTCCACAAAGACTGTATCCCCTTCTCTAATGTCGAGTTTCGCTATCTGATCTGCATTGTGAAGGGAGGCACGCTTTACGGTTGTCCCTGCCAATAGCACAGGCTGTAAATTGGCTACCGGAGTAATTGCCCCTGTCCTGCCTACCTGATAAGTAATTTTCTCCAGGACAGAACTAGACTGTTCCGTCTGAAATTTGTAAGCAATAGCCCACCTCGGCGATTTAGCCGTATAGCCCAGTTCCTCCTGCTGAATCAGATTGTTCACTTTGATAACCACCCCGTCGGTTTCATATGGAAGATCATGTCGATGAGTATCCCAATGGTCCAGATAAGTCAAAACTTCATCCATAGTTTTGCATAGCTTTGCCTCTTTAGGAATCTTAAAACCCCATTTCCTGGCCTTATCGAGGAGTTCATAGTGATTGGCCGCAGGAAGATTCCTACCAACCAAGGCGTATAACAGGCAATCAAGAGGTCTTTCTGCCACAAGGGCACTATCCTGCAATTTTAAACTTCCTGAGGCCGTATTTCTGGGGTTCATATAGGGATCATCACCATTCTTAATACGCTCTTTGTTCATTTTCTCAAATCCTTCGAGAGGAAGGATAATCTCACCCCGGATATCAAATTTCTCAGGATAATCACCTCTCAATTTTAAAGGGACAGATTTTATAGTTTTGACATTGGCCGTAACCTCATCTCCCTGAAAACCATCCCCCCGGGTAAGCGCCCTGGATAAGGTTCCATTTTCGTAAGTCAGACTGATGGAAGCCCCGTCGTATTTCAACTCGCAGGTATATTCAACTTTTGCGCCGCCCAGTATTTTGTTTACACGCTTCTCCCATTCTAACAATTCTTCCCTGGAATAGGAATTATCCAAAGAATACATCCGCTGTTCATGCTCCAGGGTATTAAAATTTTTGGTCACCGCTCCCCCTACCCTCATGGTAGGCGAACTCGCATCTTTAAATTGGGGGTTTGCATCTTCCAGAGCCTGTAATTCCTTTAGTTTAAGATCAAATTCATAATCAGATATTACGGGGGCATCTAGTACATAATAGCGGTAATTATGGTCGTGAAGTTCCTTTCTCAGGGCATGAATTCGCTCTTCCGGAGTCATATCTGTTTAATATTTTATTTTTTAGAATTGATTGCTTTTACATATCTGTCCCTGCCGTGGAGATCCCTGCTTAGTTCAATCGATTCAAAATTATGATCTTTAAGCAAGCTACTTACCTCTTTTCCAAAACGCTGATTTATCTCAAGGTAGATTGCTCCGCCTTCAACCAATGCTTTTCGGGCTTCTCTTACAATATATTCATAAAACACCAATGGCTTATCATCGGGTACAAAAAGCGCCATAGGAGGTTCCGCTTCTTTCACATGTTCTTCCATCTCTGATTTTTCCATGTCCAGAACATAGGGTGGGTTTGAAACTATAATGTCATAGTAATCTTGGGTGAGATTCATAATTCTTATGTCGGATTCGACCCATTCTACATCAAGCTCATTAAGACGGGCATTTTCCTTTGCCATTTTTAAAGCCCCGGGGGATAAATCAATTCCTTTGATATTGGCATCCGGGAGATACTTTGAAAGGGAAAGAGCAATACAGCCACTGCCTGTTCCTATATCTAATATTCTGAGAGGTCCGGAAAAATCCTTGTAGTCTTTTATAATTCTACGAACCAGTTCCTCTGTTTCCGGTCTTGGAATCAGTACGTTCTTATTTACCTTAATAGGAAGATCCATAAAGTATGTAATTCCTAAAACATACTGCAGCGGTTGTCCCTGTTTTAGTGCGGAAAGACCCCTGAAGAAAACTCCCTCCTCCTCCTTAGTAATAATCCATTCGGGATGTAAGGCTAAATGAAATTTCGGTAATTCTAAATAGTGTTCAATAAAATAATAGAAAAAATGGTCCACTTCATCACTGCCGTATCGCTGGTCCAACTCTTTGTGGAAAATGTGTTTTATTTCTTTTAATAGCACTTCACAAATATTTGAACTTCAATCGGATACATCCTTCCAGAATCCTTTAAGCTAATTAGAATAAAACTTGGCTTTATCCCTACAAATATAGCCAGCCTAACAATCCCTTTTATTGTCCTATTTTTGCGAAGTGAAGATACACGAAAAATATATTCTTAGATGTATTGAACTGGGGAAAAACGGGCTGGGAACCACAGCTCCAAACCCTATGGTGGGGTGTGTTATTCTCTGTGATAATACAATAATTGGAGAAGGATTTACCAGTCCCTTCGGTGGACATCATGCTGAGGTTAATGCTATCAATTCGGTAAAAGACAAATCTTTACTCAAAAAAGCTACCTTATACGTCAGCCTTGAACCCTGCTCTCATTTCGGAAAAACTCCTCCGTGTACAGATTTAATCATTAAATCCGGTATTCCCCGGGTTGTAATAGGCTTGAAGGATCCTCATAGCAAAGTTGCCGGGAAAGGTATTCATGCTTTGAGAAAAGCCGGTATAGAAGTTATATTTCCCGTCCTGGAAGAAGCCTGTGAAGATCACCACAAAAGATTTCTCACTTTTCACCTGAAGAAGAGGCCTTATATCATTCTAAAATGGGCAGAGAGCGCAGACGGCTATATTGCCCCAACTAGTGAATTGCGCGAGAAAAAACCTCAACCCTTCTGGATTTCCAATCGCTACTCAAAACAGCTGGTTCATCAATGGAGAGCAGAGGAACAGGCCATTTTAGTGGGCACTAATACCGTGCTGGAGGACAATCCAAAATTAAACGCAAGGACATGGGTGGGTAAAAGTCCTTTGCGGGTAGTGCTTGACAGAGAATTAAAAATACCATCAGACTATAACGTATTTGACGATTCAGCGGACACTCTGGTATATACAAATTCGGATAGCGACGGACCGAAGCAAAAAGGGGCAGAAATCCAGACAATCGATTTTTCAAGAAAGGTTGTAGAAACGATTTGTCAAGATTTACACAGCAGGCAGGTTCAGAGCATCATTGTGGAGGGCGGGGCTCAGACACTTATTTCCTTTATCAAGGCAAAAGCCTGGGACGAAGCCAGGATATTTGTTGGTAATTCTGAATTCGGAGATGGGATTAAAGCCCCCGTGATCACGGCCAGGGAGATTGAAAAGAAACGCATCGCAACCGACACTTTAAGAATTCTGAAAAATGATTAAAAATATCCTCTTTGATTTTGGAGATGTCTTTATCAACCTGGACAAGGGTGCCACTTTAAGGGAATTGTCAGAAGCGGGGTACGATGTGATAGCAGCAGAACTTTACCCACTTATGATTAGCTATGAAAAAGGACTTTTGCCAACTTCTGAATTTGTTAAGTCGGCACAATATTACTTTCCTGGACTGGAAACCATGGATTTGATCTCGGCCTGGAATGCGATAATTCTGGATTTCCCTGAAGACCGGCTCACATTTTTAAAACAGCTGGCAGCCAGGGAGAATTACAGACTCTTTTTATTGAGTAACACCAACGATTTACATATCACAAAAGTTAAAAAGGAGATGGGAGAAAAAAAATTCAATGCCTTCAGAAAATGCTTCGAGGGTTTTTACCTTTCCCATGAATTAAAAATGCGAAAGCCCGATGCTGAGGTCTTTTTGACCATATTGGAAAATCACTCTTTAAAGCCCAATGAAACCCTCTTCGTAGACGATACGCTTGAACACATTGTCAGTGCCGATAGGTTGGGATTGAAGACCTGGCATTTGCAGGTGGGAAAGGAAGCAGTAACAGACCTCGATAAGCATTTGTAATATGCTAGATCTCGCCCTGAGTATTCTTTGTTCCAGCTTGATTTTTGTGATCTTTAAGCTGTATCCCCGTTTTAAGGTACAAACACTATACGCCATCATCGTCAACTACTTCACCGCTTGCCTAGTAGGGTTCACTCTAATGGAGAACAGCGTTAGTCCCATGGAGATTCCCGGCAAGAGCTGGTTTTCGGGAACCCTTATCTTAGGAGTACTCTTTATTATCATTTTTAACCTCATGGCCAAAACTTCACAGGTATTAGGTGTTTCCGTTGCCTCAGTTGCCACCAAGATGTCATTGAGTATCCCTGTTCTATTAGGGGTCATTATATACGGAGAAGAATTGGGTATTGTAAAGGCTTTAGGGGTTCTGCTGGCCTTGTGTGCAGTTTACTTCAGCTCAATGAGAAAGGCTCATCTACCCTTTGACAAAAGGACTTTATACTTACCTCTCCTTGTTTTTCTGGGCTCAGGCGTAATCGACGCCAGTATTCAATATGCAGAGCAATTTCTGGTGCCTTCGGATGAATTTCCTGTATTTTCTTCCACAGTTTTCGCTAGTGCGGGCTGTTGTGGTTTAATTTTTATTCTGATCAGATCCAAAAAAGAAAAAATCCGAATTGCCCCTCAAAGTATTTTGGGTGGTTTGGCACTGGGTGTACCCAACTTCTTTTCGATCTATTTTTTGCTTCGTGCTCTACAGAACGAAGTGCTGAACAGTGCATCTGTATTTACAATCAACAACGTGGCGATTGTTATGTTCTCGACGCTCCTGGGAATCCTGTTATTCAGGGAGGTGCTAACTGTAAGGAATTGGATAGGAATAGGTCTGGCTATTCTGAGTATCATCCTGGTTGCCGCATTTTAAGTACGATACTATGGCCTCAGATCAATACAAAACAATATCCTCTTCGGCAGAAGGCCTTATACATAAGGATAGGAATAGTAAATTTCTTGGTTTTGCATACCCTGTGTCAAATGAAGAGGAAATCAAAACCATACTAGCAGAATTAAGGCAGCAGCATAAAGGAGCCAATCATGTATGTTATGCCTGGCAAATGGGCGTGGAACCGCATAGATGGCGGGCAAATGATGATGGTGAACCCAACAATTCTGCCGGATTGCCTATTTACGGTCAGATACAGGCCTATGGCATCACAGATGTGCTGGTGGCTGTGGTAAGGTTCTTTGGAGGCACAAAACTAGGCGTAGGCGGACTCATATCAGCCTACAAGCAAACGGCCCAAATGACACTTGAAGAAGTAAGGATCATTACCAAAACCGTATTCAGTACATTAATCGTTGAGTTTGATTACCAAGCTATTAGTTCTGTAATGCGATTGATTAAAAAGAATCAGCTTCAATTTCACGATCAAACAGAAGGAACTAAGGCGCAATACACCTTAGAGGTTCCGAGGAATAAACTGATGGTGATCAAAAAGAAGCTCGAAGCGATAAAAGGTGTTCAACTTTCTACTCCAACATAAAGCAGGCGGGGTTGTATTTGACTTTATATTTGAAGCTGTTTTAATATCGCGTCAGGGCATTTGATCGGACGTGACGTTTTCATATCCATAAAGGCTAAAACTGTTCTGGCCGTCGCTAACAACTCGTCTTCCTCATTGCGTATTTCATATTCAAATTCAATTCTTACCAGAGGGGGTTTAACCAATTTGGTGATAACCGTAATCAGGTCGTCATACGTTGCCGATTTCCTGAATTCCAGCTGTAGAGAAATTACCGGCAACATAATCCCGTCTTTTTCCATCTGTTTGTAAGAAAATCCCAGCGACCTCAACCACTCTACCCTACCCATCTCCAGGTATTGCGCATAATTACCGTGATAAACTACACCCATCTGGTCTGTTTCACCATAGCGAACCCGAAAAGAAAATTTGTTTTGATGCCCCATTTATCAGTTAAAAAGTATATATTTAAAGACGAGTGATCATGCGCCGGAACATGCGAAAAAAAAAGGATAAATTCAACCTCAAATCATTTTTTTTTTAGCTTTTTTGTTCACATATTTGTCTCACTCAAAAAGAAGGTTTCACATAACTTTCTTTAACCAACTGGCTTAAATCACTAACCAACAAAATAAGAGTTTTTTTAAAATGAGTGTTACTGCTAATTCCGTATGGAACAATTGTTTGGCATTTATCAAAGATAACATCCAACCGCAGGCATTCAAAACATGGTTTGAACCTATCAAACCGGTAAGACTTTCCGAAAAGGCTCTAAGTATCCAGGTTCCAAGTAAGTTCTTTTACGAATGGCTGGAAGAACATTACGTTAAATTATTAAAAGTTGCACTCACCAAGGAACTCGGGGAGCAGGCCAAATTGGTCTACATTATTAAAATGGAGAACACCTACGGGAACAAAGAACCATTTACAGAGCGCATACCCAGTACAAATCGTGGGAATGTAAGTTCACAGGAGATGGATGTCCCCGTAAAATCAAAAAATCCAGAGCTGAAGAACCCCTTCGTTATTCCAGGAATCCGGAATATCAAAATAGAATCTCAGCTCAATCCCAATTACAATTTTGAAAATTTTCTAGAAGGTGATTCCAACCGGCTGGCGAGATCGGCAGGAATGGCTGTGGCAAACAAGCCCGGTGGCACATCCTTTAATCCGCTCTTGATCTTTGGCGGCGTTGGCCTTGGAAAAACACATCTGGCTCACGCTATCGGAGTAGATATCAAAGACAAATATCCGGAGCGCACTGTACTCTATATTTCAGCAGAAAAGTTTACCCAACAATATATTGAATCTGTAAAAAAGAATACCCGCAACGACTTTATCCACTTCTATCAGTTGATCGATGTATTGATCATTGATGATGTGCAATTCCTATCCGGAAAATCAGGTACTCAGGACGTTTTCTTCCATATTTTCAACCACTTACATCAAAATGGAAAACAAGTGATCCTCACATCAGACAAGGCGCCTGTAGATATGCAGGATATTGAACAACGTCTGTTATCGAGATTTAAATGGGGCCTTTCTGCGGAACTCCAGAATCCGGATTACGAAACAAGGATTTCCATCCTCAAAAACAAACTTTACCGAGATGGAGTAGAGATGCCGGATGATATCATTGAATATGTAGCCAAACACATCAAGACCAATATCCGAGAACTGGAAGGAGCTATTATTTCATTGATCGCCCAATCTTCTTTTAACAAACGGGAAGTAACACTCGAACTGGCACAACAGGTAGTTGAAAAGTTTGTAAAAAACACCAAGCGGGAAGTCTCTATAGATTACATACAAAAAGTAGTCTCGGATTACTTTGAGATGGATGTCGCTACGCTTCAATCCAAGACCAGAAAACGCCATATTGTCCAGGCCAGGCAACTGGCAATGTTTTTTGCGAAGAAATTTACCAAAGCCTCACTGGCCAGTATCGGATCCCAGATTGGGAAGAGAGATCACGCTACGGTTTTACATGCTTGTAAAACTGTCGATAATCTCGCTGAGACCGATAAACAATTCAGAAAATACATAGAAGACCTGACCAAGAAGTTTTCCTAAGCTGGTATGAAAAAAAGAGTACTCATGGTGTGTCTGGGAAATATTTGCAGATCTCCATTAGCTGAAGGGATCCTCAAATCTAAGGTAGATCCCGGGAATGTGGAAGTGGATTCTGCCGGTACTGCCGGGTATCATGTTGGCAATCCTCCCGATCCCAGATCGGTTGAGGAAGCTAGGAAAAATCAAATAGACATAAGCGGGCAACGATGTCGGAAATTTCAAAGGGAAGACTTTTTTGAGTTTGATCACATTTTTGTGATGGACAAAGACAACTACAGGGATGTTTCGGCACTGGCGCCGGATGAGAATCACAGGAAAAAAGTTCGCTTACTTTCGGAAGGAATTCCGTCATTACCAACAGAGGTACCCGATCCTTATTACGGGGGTCAGGATGGATTTAAAAATGTTTTTAAGCTGATCGACGAGGCTTGTGAAAAACTGGCAAGTGAGCTATGAGCAAATCGGAAACCACGCCCGGGAAACTATACCTCATCCCCACAACACTAGGGGGTACTGCACCACTTGAAGTGTTGCCAATTTCAATCAAACAGGCTGTTGAGGCGATAGATTACTATATCGTAGAGAACGAAAAAACGGCCCGGCGTTTTATTAAAAGTATAGCACCCAGAAAATCACAGCCCTCGCTCCACATAGAACAGTTAAATAAATTCACGGAACCTGATATTATTCCTGCCTTCCTTGATCCTTGTTTTAAGGGCCATAATATAGGAGTTTTGTCAGAAGCCGGAAGTCCGGCTGTTGCCGATCCCGGAGCTGAAGTGGTTCGCCTGGCTCATGAGAAGAATATAAAGGTGGTCCCTCTGGTTGGCCCGTCTTCCTTAATACTCGCCCTGATGGCCAGCGGTTTAAATGGCCAGCATTTTTGTTTTCACGGATATCTCCCCATCGAAACCGTTGAGCGTAAAAAAAGTCTGAAGGCCTTGGAGCGGGAGTCCAGAGAAAGAAACCAGACTCAACTTTTTATTGAAACTCCTTACAGGAATGACAAATTGTTTCAGGATCTGATCAAGGTATTGTCGCCATCTACTATGCTCTGCATCGCAGCCGATATTACGCTACCCGGGGAATTTATTCGCACCATGCCTGTATCATCCTGGCAAACCCAGTCGCCGGATTTACAAAAAAGACCAGCGATCTTCCTCCTGCATGCGTAACAAACTGTTAGCCGTTATATCTTAGGGTTTTTCTCCGCGACTATAGCCGAGACATCGTATCCGGAAAATTTCTTCAGGTAATTGGAAATACTTGTACCATAGGCGTCCGCAACGTCTAGTTGTCCATAAGACCTCAGGAACTTTTTAACATTTCCGGGTCCCGCCAGATGAGCCGCAGCAAGAATACCCGATTCCGAAATTTCGATTCCTCTTATCGTCTTACCGACAAATCTTCGGATATCTCTTCTGAGAATCCATTTGTTACGCGATAAATTGGTCCTGAATACTTCCTCTTGAAGCGTGGGATCATTTAGAAATTGAGTTGCGTTGTAAACTCCCATCAATTGAAGTGTTCCAATGCCAAACTGATACTTGCCCAGGTAACCTAAAGTGTTAATTGTAAAGTAGTTACCCTGAGATTCCTTAAAGGCCAAAGCCTCTTTGAATCCAACAAAGGAACTACCCACAAAGGGCGGTATCACCATTGAAGATGGCACTTTGGTTCTGTCTTTGGGAAACAAAACCGGCGTAGGTTCTCTAACGATTAGCGCTTCAGGTACTTTTATTTCATTCTTCGGAGAAGTGCCAAAGCTCGCTAACATTAAAATCATGATAAGAGGACAGAATAAACATATCCACTTTCTCATAGGTGTGTTTTCTTAAGACTTAAAATCCAAAAAGGGATCTGCTTAAATTTCACACTTCAAAGATAAAGCAGCTTTTTTCTTACAGCCTCATAGTGAACTTAGTTTTGTGATACTTTTAGGACTAGTGGATTATTTTTACCGATGAACTACTTATCTGTTAATATTTTGGCTATTTATCCATCGGACGTATTGCGCTTTATTCCGGTTGTGTTGTTGCAAATTCTTCGCGAATTTGTGATATCCAAAATTCTCCACGTCTGCAACAAAATAGTAGTAATCGTGATTCTCTGCATTTAAAACCGCATCAATCGCCGAGATATCCGGCATTGCAATTGGGCCTGGTGGCAGCCCAGCGTACTTATAGGTATTGTATGGGGAATCGATGGTAAGATCCCGATAAAGGACCCGTCGTATAATAGTATCCCAGTTATTCAGTTGTCGTTTTAGGGCAAAGATCACCGTAGGATCGGCCTGCAAGGCCATACCTTTCCGCAATCGATTTAAATAAACCCCCGCTACTCTGGGCCTTTCATCTACTTTAGCACTTTCCTTCTGAACTATGGAGGCCAGGGCAATCACTTCATTTGGACTTAAGCCCAGCTTTGCAGCTTTTTCCATGCGATCCTGATTCCAAAACCTGTCGTATTCCTCTACCATCCTGTTTCTGAAGTCGGGTGCAGACGAATTCCAAAAGAATTCATAGGTGTTAGGGATATAAAGGCCAATACTGGTTTCGGCAGACAGGTTTCTATCCTTCAGGAATTTTTCATCGAGAAACGAAGCGAGCAGGGAACTACTATCTGCCTCAATTTGTGTGGCAATCCTACCCGCAAGTGCCGGTAGGGATTCCTGATTATTAAAAGAAACCATTACGGGTGTATTCGCAGAGCGAAGGATGTTGACGATCTCGTTGTTGTTCATACCTTTTTTAAGGATGTACTTCCCACCTTTTATTCGGTATTGCTTTTTCTCTGCCACCGTCTGGAAAGCACTGAAATCCTCTAAAAGAGGTGCTAAACGTTGCTGCAGCTCTAACATATCTGCCCCGGAAGGGATGTAAACCGTAGCTTCATTTTTTTCAAAGGCCGTATTTGGAGAAAAAAAGGCGGAGTATACAAAATAAACGAAAACACCACCCCCTAATACCCCCAGCAGTAAAACGGCGATGACAATTCTTTTTAAGTACATATTGGATTAAATTTTTGATATAAATACTGATCTTTATAAGTTCCCTGCCATCTTATCCAGTCTTTCTTGATCCCGGTCTTTATAAACCCCAATTTTTCAAACAAGTTAATACTAGGCATATTATCCTCCAGCACATGGGCAAATACCTGCCTCACATTTAAGGTGGAAAAAGCATAGCCTGTAACGAGATCGACAGCTTCTGCACCAAATCCTTTATTTCGTTTTTCCTGATCGAGAATTACCAGACCCAGTCCTACGCGTTCGTGCTTGGGATTAAAATCAAAGAGGTCAATCAAACCCATACGCTGCCCTTTTAAATCGCAAATGGCGAGTCGCAATTGCTTTACTTCATATATATCCCTGTGAGCGTTGTCTAAGTACTGCTTCAGGACATGGCGGGAATACGGATATTGTGTCCCGCTGATCTCCCACAGGTCGGTATCATTTTCCAGCAGGTATAGAAAATCCAGATCCTCCGGTTCTAATGCTCTTAGAAGAACTTTTTTGCCTTTGAGTTTTACCACCTGATTGTGCCTTTAAAAACAAATGTTGCGGGTCCTTCCAGTACAACATCTTCGTATCCCTTTTTGGCCGCCTTAAAAGTTACCCAAAGATCACCTCCTTTAGTCTTGATGTGAATCCTATCGGCCTCCGTTTTTGAGCTAAAATGCATAGCCAAAGCTACTGCCGTTACCCCTGTTCCACAGGAATACGTCTCATCTTCCACTCCGCGTTCATAGGTCCTCACCCAGAAGCTGTCAGGAGCCAGCTGTTCAACAAAATTCACATTACTACCCTTCTCCCCATATATGCCATATCTGATCCTCCTGCCTTCTTTTACGACATCCATGGAGTTGAGATCTTTTGAGAGTTGAACGTGATGTGGTGAGCCTGTATCCAGGAAATACGCATTTCTTTTTTTACTGATTCTGCCTACGTCCGACATCTTTAACGCCACCTGTTTCCCCGAAACAGAAGCACGGTGGTTTCCGTCGCTCGCCTCAAAAGAAGCCTCCTTTTGTACGATTCCCAAATCTTTGGCAAAAGCTACCAGGCATCGGCCCCCATTACCACACATCGAACCTATTTTCCCGTCGGCATTGAAGTAGACCATTTTAAAATCTGCCGACTTGTCATTTTCCAGCAGGAGCAGGCCATCAGCACCAATGCCAAAACGTCTGTCACACAGTTGTTCAATGAGATTGGTATTGTTTTTGGGAAATATATCCAGACGGTTATCGACAATGATAAAGTCGTTGCCAGTGCCCTGATATTTGTGAAATTGAAGTTCCATAGCCAAGATCAAGGTACAAAGATAGGACATTATTTAAGGTATTTTTAGCAGTTAAAAAGGCGTTAAAGAGCAATATGATCCTTTTAAAACTTTTAATTTTAAATAGAATAAAATCAAAAAACGTATGAGACGATTTACAAGTTTACTAATGGTGGCCATCTTCGGTGGTGCAATCACCCTGGGAGGCTATAAATTATTTATTGAAAAGGACAACTCGAATATGGCATTCACAGATAGCGGTATGCCGGTAGTCAGAACCAGTACCACTCCAACATCTGCTGCCAGTGCAGGGATTGATGCTGTAGATTTTACCACTGCCGCTGAAAATACGGTGAATGCGGTTGTGCATGTTAAGAACCTGACCCTCAGCAAAGCACCTGGATTCTTCGATTTCTTTTATGGATCAGAATCCCGACAAATTCCGCAGGTAGGAACAGGATCAGGGGTGATCATTTCTCCCGATGGGTACATTGTTACCAACAACCACGTGATCGCCAAGTCTAAGGAGCTAAAGGTTACTTTAAATAACAACAAGACGTACGATGCCGAACTTATTGGAACAGATCCGAATTCGGATATCGCACTCATTAAAATAGAGGCTAACAAGCCATTACCTTATCTGGCTTTCGGTGACTCTGACAATACTAAAGTTGGGGAGTGGGTACTCGCGGTAGGAAATCCATTTAATTTAACCTCCACTGTTACTGCGGGCATAGTTAGTGCCAAAGCACGGGCTCTCGGAAGTTCAGAACAGTCATTTATCCAGACAGACGCTGCCGTAAACCCGGGAAATAGCGGTGGAGCTCTGGTCAATACTAATGGCGACCTGATCGGAATCAATACGGCCATCACTTCACAGACCGGCTCTTATGTTGGTTATTCTTTCGCCGTACCCAGCAACATCGCTAAGAAAATTATTGAGGACATCCTCGAATATGGAAATGTACAAAAAGGTATGCTCGGAATTTCTGCTCCAAATATAAACACGCCTTATGCCATAGAAAATGGTCTTAATGAAATTGAAGGGGTATACGTGGGTAAAGTGGAAGAAGAATCTGGAGCGGACGATGCGGGACTCCAAAACGGAGATATTATCAAACAAATCGATGACATCAAGATCAGGAGGTTCGCAGACCTTACCGGATACATCTCGACCAAGAGGCCTGGAGATGAAGTACGGGTAACAGTGAAAAGAGATGATGATATCATGGTACTTCCTGTAACCTTAAAGGAAAGACAGTCACTAATAGTTCCCGTGATGGGATTGGTAGTTAAAAACCTGACCGAGAGGGATAAAAAAGCTTTTAAAATTGAGGAAGGCGTAAAAATAACCGGGATTCCGGAAACCTATAGAAGGGATGGACTGGAGCTCGAAGGAAGCGTAATTTTGGAGATTGACGGAGAGCCTATCAATGACATCCAGGATGCCAGAATTGAGTTTGGAAAGATTACCCGTTATGGTAAAACGGTAATCACTTTGCTGAATAAGGATGGGGAAAGGGAAAGGGTTATTTTCCAATAAGGCTGAAATTAAAGATTATACGAAAAGCGCAACTGGAAAGATGCGCTTTTTTTAATTGCAGATCATTGTGCGAAAACGTTTGAAATCTATAATTTTGCAAAAATTTTAAACAACCGCCTCAATGAACAAATTTTCATCCTACGAGAAGGAGTTAGCCTTCCAGGCAGATCGAAGAAAAGCAACTACCGAATTCATTAAGATCATCAGTGACCTTTGGTATGACAGAGCTATCGAAGTTGTGCTCTTCAAAAACCAGATCATTGACAAACCTGTTAGTGACATCATTAATCTTCACGAATACGCCGGGCAATTTGTTCAAAAGCCCATTTCGATATTCGACTCGGTGGAGATCCTCAGGGCTATAAATGATCTAAAACTTCCCCCGTCTAAACTGGATATTGGGAAACTTACTTATGAATACCACTCTGAAGATGAGGGGCAATACAGCAATGTTAAGGCCTTTGTAGTTGACAAACTCAAGGATGCCCGAAAAAGCAAGGAAATAGAACCAAAGGATGTTGTTCTTTACGGCTTTGGTAGAATCGGCAGACTGCTGGCCAGGGAGCTT
Organism: Muriicola soli; assembly: GCF_004139715.1. Lineage (GTDB taxonomy): Bacteria > Bacteroidota > Bacteroidia > Flavobacteriales > Flavobacteriaceae > Muriicola > Muriicola soli. Next base: position 1,666,876 of record NZ_CP035544.1, read on the forward strand.
ATGGCTAAAACAGGAAAAGGAAATCAGTTGAGATTAAGGGCCATAGTGACCCGAGGAGAACTGAGCCAGGAGGTTTTGGAAAAAAGAGCGATGCTCTTGAGAACCGATTCGGTTCACGGACAGTTTAGTGGTACGGTGGAGGCCGATATAAAGAATAAGGCACTGGTGATTAATGGCACAACCGTTCATATGATTTCAGCAGGAGTTCCCGAGGAAGTAGACTACAGGGCTTACGGCATTCAAAATGCCTTGGTAATCGATAATACAGGAGCCTTTAGGGATGAAAAATCACTTTCTCGTCACCTGAAAGCAGATGGCGTAGAAAAAGTATTACTAACTGCCCCCGGAAAGGATGTTCCAAACATAGTTCACGGTGTCAACCAAGGTGAATTTAATCCGGATACGACCAAGATTTACTCTGCTGCATCCTGCACCACCAATGCCATTACACCTGTATTAAAGGTAGTAGAGGATTCCCTGGGGATTGTTAAAGGACATTTGGAAACCATTCACGCCTATACCAATGATCAAAATCTTGTGGATAATATGCACGGGAAATATCGTCGGGGCAGGGCCGCAGCTTTAAATATGGTCATAACAGAAACCGGAGCGGGCAAGGCAGTGGCTAAGGCCCTTCCGGCTTTAGAGGGTAAACTTACTTCTAACGCCATCAGGGTTCCTGTGCCTAACGGATCGCTAGCCATACTGAATCTAGAGGTTAAGAATAAAACATCTAAAGACGGCATCAACACTATCATTAAAAAATACGCCCTGGAAGGTGATCTCGTTGAACAGATCAAATTTTCACTGAGCAATGAACTGGTATCTTCCGATATCATCGGAACTTCTGCTCCGGCGATCTACGACAGTAAGGCTACTATCGTGGATTCTAATGGCAAAAATGTGGTTTTATATGTCTGGTATGACAATGAATACGGCTATGCACACCAGGTGATCCGATTGGCAAAGTACATTGCCAAGGTGAGAAGGTTTACCTATTATTAAGGAGGAAAAGTTTCGGTTTCTGTTCATGTCATTTTTTCCGGATACGAAAAGATCTTAATGCAGTTTTTTTTCGTAAATACTAATATTAAAAGTACTTTAGCCTTACCTGAATCAAAGTTAAACATCAGAACCATCTAAAATGAGATATTTTAGTAAGCTATTTATTGCTTTCACCCTTTTGAGTGGAGCCCATATGTTTTCTCAATCCGACGAGAGTACTCAGGAACCTTCACTGGATGCGGGGACCATCAATTCACAATTCGAATATATTTACCAGAAATCCGGAAATTACAGGGCTGACGGGAAGCGTTATGAAGTTGTTCGAACACTCAATCTGGATAAACTGAGGGAAAATGTGAAGGATACCCTTAACGCCGCCAATCAAAAAGCGAGTCAGCTACAGCAAGTCATTACTTCTCAGGAGAATACCATCGCTTCTTTAAATTCAAAATTAGAAGAAACCACAAAAAACCTTACCGCGGTTACCGAAGAAAAAGACAGTATGTCCTTACTTGGAGCACAGGTTTCGAAAGCCACTTATAATGTCACGCTCTGGACATTGATTCTGGGACTGTTTCTACTCTTGTTACTGTTTATCTTTAAGTTTAGACAGAGCAATGTGCTTACTCAGGAAGCAAAAAGTTCGCTTGCAGATTTAGAGACCGAATATGAGGATCATCGAAGAAGAGCATTGGAAAGGGAGCAACGAATAAGCAGACAACTTCAGGATGAGATCAACAAATACAGAAAATCTAAATAAATAAAAGCTCCGCAGGGAGCTTTTTTTAGCTTTATGTCTCCTTCCATCAAAAAAGCAACTCAGGACCACATTCCCGACATCGCTCCCCTGCTAGATGCATACCGGGTATTTTACAATCAACCCTCTGATCTCCCCGCCGCGGAAGAATTTCTAAAAGCTCGTTTTACAAAACAGGATTCTGATCTATTTCTTGCATACTGTGAGGAAAAGCCCGCGGGATTTGTTCAACTCTACAGCTCTTTCTCCACAGTTTCTCTGCGTCCGGTATATATATTAAATGACCTCTTTGTAGCACCCGAATTTCGAAAGAAAGGAATTGGAATTGCACTTTTAAAAGAAGCGCAGGAGTTTTGCAGAAAGCGGGAATTCAAGGGTCTGGCCTTAGAAACAGCAGTAGATAACCCGGCCCAGGCGCTTTATGAAAAGCTCGGATGGGAAAAGGATGTTCACTGTTTTCATTACTTTTGGACCGCCCGGTAATCATTCATATACCATAACAATGCGAATTGATATCATCTCTGTTGTTCCAGACATCCTCAAAAGCCCGTTTGAAGCCTCTATCCTAAAGAGGGCTATTGAAAAAGGAGTTGTGGAAGTTCATATTCACAATCTAAGGGACTATTCCCTGGGGAATTACAAGCAAGTAGACGATTATCAATTTGGTGGTGGGGCAGGAATGGTCTTAATGATTGAACCTATTGATAAGTGTATCAGGGACTTAAAATCTGAAAGAGATTACGATGAGATCATCTATCTTACTCCGGACGGGCAGAGACTCGATCAGAAAATGTCGAATTCCCTATCCTTATTAAAAAACATTATTATCCTTTGCGGGCATTACAAGGGCGTTGATCAAAGAGTTAGGGACACCCTGATCACTAAAGAAATATCTATAGGTGATTATGTTTTATCCGGTGGAGAACTGGGTGCAGCTGTACTAGCGGATGCCGTAATCAGGCTACTCCCGGGAGTACTCAATGATGAAACTTCTGCCCTCACCGATACTTTTCAGGACGATTTACTGGCGCCTCCGGTGTATACACGACCCAGAGAATATAAAGGACTAGAGGTACCTGAAGTACTTTTGGGTGGTAATTTTAAGGCCATCGAAGAATGGAGAGAAGAGCAGGCTTACCTGCGAACTAAGAAATTACGACCTGATTTGCTGGAGTAAATCTTCTTGATCTATCGATAAAATTTCGATTAAAATCCTTGTTCGTATTGAATTATCGACTATTTTTGCATTCGTTAAAATCAACCTCTGACGATATCCGTGAATGTTGTTTTTATTAAAATTTTTAATCCAATATTTAAATGGAATCTTTAATAAAATATGTTCAGGACGAATTTGTTCCAAAGAAAGACTTTCCTGAATTTTCCTCCGGAGACACCATTACGGTTTATTACGAGATCAAGGAAGGTGAAAAAACCAGAACCCAGTTCTTCCGTGGCGTAGTCATTCAAAGAAGAGGATCTGGAGCTTCAGAAACCTTCACTATCAGAAAAATGTCTGGAACAGTAGGCGTAGAAAGGATATTTCCTATCAATATGCCCGCCCTGCAGAAAATTGAGATCAACAAAAAAGGTAAAGTGCGAAGAGCTAGAATTTTCTACTTTAGAGGCCTTACCGGAAAGAAAGCCAGGATCAAAGAAATCAGGTCTTAAGAGCTCAAATAGAACATCAAAAAAACCCTATCAGTTTGACAGGGTTTTTTTATGTCTCATATTGATCTGAAAAAATTAATCCATATGGGCCTCAAATTCGAGGATGGTCTTCCTTATAATCTGAATACAATCGGCTAATTGCTCTTCAGTCATCACTAGTGGAGGAGCAAAACGAATGATATTTCCATGCGTTGGTTTTGCCAACAAACCGTTGTTTTTCAAAGCGACACATATATCCCAGGCCGTAGAACTATCTTCAGAATCATTGATCACAATGGCATTCAATAGTCCTTTTCCTCTTACAAGTCGAACCAAGGGTGAATCTTGAACTAACTGCTCCATTTCTTTCCTAAAGATATTTCCTAGTCGATCTGCATTTTCAGCGAGATCTTCATCCCGAACCACTTGCAGGGCAGCCATAGCTACAGCACAGGCCAGAGGGTTCCCCCCAAAAGTAGAACCGTGATTCCCGGGGCGAATAACTTCCATGATTGCACTATCTGCGAGAACTGCTGAAACTGGGAATACCCCACCAGAAATAGCCTTTCCAAGAATAAGAATGTCAGGTTTTACTTCCGGACTTCCGCTACAATTTTTGTCAGCACAAGAGCAATTTCCACAACTCGCCAATAATCTGCCTGTACGGGCTATCCCGGTTTGTACTTCATCGGCTATGAGTAATACGTTTTTCGATTTACAGAGTTCGTAAGCCGATTTCATATAAGTGTCGTCCGGCACGTACACTCCTGCTTCCCCCTGAATGGGCTCTACTAGGAAGGCTGCCACATTCTGATCTTCAAGAGCTTCCCTTAGGGCTTCAATGTCGTTGTATCGTATTGAAGTGATCCCCGGTGTAAACGGACCGAAATTCTCCGTTGCCACCGGATCATTAGAAGCAGATATTATAGATATGGTTCGCCCGTGAAAATTGTTCTGACAAACAATGATACGTGCCTTATTATCCGGAATACCCTTTTTCTCATAACCCCATTTTCTGGCTAGTTTAATAGCGGTTTCAACGGCTTCGGCTCCCGTATTCATGGGTAACACCTTATCAAAGTTAAAATAGGAAGTGATATATTTTTCATATACTCCCAGCATATCGTTATAAAAAGCTCGTGATGTCAATGTGAGTTTTTCCGCCTGGGTTTTTAATGCCCCGATGATGTCAGGATGGCAATGGCCCTGATTTACGGCCGAGTAAGCAGATAAAAAATCGTAATACTTTTTACCCTCTACATCCCAGACAAAAACCCCTTCTCCCCTACTGAGAACTACGGGAAGTGGATGGTAGTTCTGTGCTCCGAATTTTTCTTCCAGTGCAATGGCTTCTTTAGAGCTCAATTTTTCTAAAACAGACATAGTAATATTATTTATTTGAAACTATAACCATTCCTTCTTTGGGAGAGAAATCATCCTGAGTAAGGCCATAAAATTACAAAATAAATGAGGGTTCAGAAAACATTACACCTGTGGAGTTGACAACATGAATTTTTGGCAAGGTTTCATCTCAAAAAATATTTCATTGTTCAATAATCCCGCTATCCCCAAAAAGATTTTACCTTTGTTTATGCGCAAAAAAAATAGCAGACAAGTCTTTGAAAATATTGAAGTGATCGATGCAGGAGCCAAAGGCAAAGCGATAGCAAAAGCCCCTGATGGCAGGGTTATTTTTTTACAAAATGCCATTCCGGGGGATGTAGTCACAGTGCAAACTACTAAGAAAAGAAAGGCCTATTTTGAAGGGGTGGCCACGAATTTTCACGTTTTGTCCGATCGCAGAACAGCTCCTAAATGCAAACATTTTGAAAGCTGTGGAGGATGCAAATGGCAACATATGGAGTACGACAGTCAATTGTTCTACAAGCAGCGTGAAGTTGAGAACAATTTGAAACGCATTGGTCATCTTAGCATACCGGAGGTTCTCCCTATTTTAGGCTCTGCATCTCAATATTACTACCGGAACAAAATGGAATTTTCATTTTCCGACTCCCGATGGTTGTATCCTGAAGAACTCAAACAAGATCAACGTATTGAAGACAAAAATGCCCTGGGACTCCATATGCCAGGAATGTGGGACAAGGTGTTAGACCTTGATGAATGTCATCTTCAGCCGCATCCCTCTGATGCTATCCGGCTAGAAATTAAGCAATTTGCAACTCGGAACAACTTCGCCTTTTTTAACCCTAGAAGTCAGACAGGCCTTTTAAGAACCCTGATGATAAGGACAAGTTCTACAGGAGAAATAATGGTATTAGTACAATTTGCAGAAGACGATTCCTCTGCTCGTAAGCTACTATTAAACCATATTATTGATAAATTTCCTGAGGTCACCTCACTGCTTTATGTGATCAACAGGAAAAAAAATGATACTCTCTTTGATCAGGAAGTTCTGTGTTATCACGGAAAAGATCATATATGGGAATCCATGGAAGGACTCAAGTTCAGGATAAACGCTAAATCATTCTATCAGACAAATTCAGAGCAGGCATATGTCCTTTACAAAGTGGTTAGGGAATTTGCAGGACTCAAAGGGAAGGAATTGGTATATGATCTCTATACCGGCACTGGAACGATTGCGTTGTTTTTAGCCCGAAATGCCGGCAAAATAGTTGGTATTGAAGTGGTGCCAGAGGCGATATCGGCTGCAATAACCAATGCCCGTGACAATGGAATCTCTAATGCTGAATTTATAGTAGGAGACATGAAAACAGCCTTAAACGACTCCATTGTGGAACAGCACGGAATTCCTGATGTGTTGATCACGGATCCGCCAAGAGAAGGGATGCACAAAGACGTGGTGTCCCAAATCCTGAAAATATCACCGAAGAGGATCGTATATGTGAGTTGCAATAGCGCAACCCAGGCCAGGGATCTGGAAATGATAAAAGAGAAATACGACATCCTCAAAGTACAACCCGTAGATATGTTTCCACAGACGCATCACGTGGAAAATGTTGTACTTTTGGAGAAACGCATGGATTAGAATGAGCTTCACACCCCGGTCTTTAAGACGCTTTTCCTTAAAAACAAACCCGATATTTATTGGGTTCATTCTTTTTATATTGATTATTTCTGTTTCCTGTGAAAAAGATGATATCTGCGTAGATGGCGACACGCCTCTATTAGTTCTCCGTTTCTATGATGCCGCAGATACAAGTCTTTTAAAATCGGTAACCGATCTCAGAATCACGGGAATTGGAAATGGAGACCCGGTAAATACATTTACGGATCGATCAACTACGGATTCTGTGGCAATTCCCTTGCGTGTGAATTTTGAAAACACACAATTTCAGTTGATAATAAACTCTGATGACAGTACAGATGGAACTGAAACCGGTAACATTGATACACTGCAATTCAATTATATCAATCAGGAGGTTTTTATTTCCAGGGCCTGTGGCTTTATTGCCAATTTTGACGGGCTAGAGGAAAACCTGACCGCTGATGATGATAATTGGATCGATAGTATTGAAATAGTAGACACCTTAATAAGCTCACAACTTAATGCACATGTTAAAATATTTCATTAGCGGGGTGTTCTTTTTTGGTTGGCTTCTGGTTCAATCACAATCAAAACCGATAGATCTTCAGCAAAAGGATACCGTTTCCCGTCAGCAACCCTATGGATTAAGGGCTGGAGTCGACTTAAGTCGACTTGCATTAAGTTTTCTAAATGAAGATTACACCGGATTGGAACTTGTAGCCGATTATCGCTTAACACAGCGTTTATACCTGGCAGGAGAATTGGGAAATGAAAAAAGAACTAGTCAGGAAGAACTAACTAACGTTGATATAGCAAGTTCCACGGCCCTCTATAATTTTACTACCTCGGGGAGTTATATAAAATTAGGCGTGGATCTCAATACTTATGAAAACTGGTATGGTATGAACAACCTGATTTTTGTGGGTGGACGCTATGCTTTCAGTACTTTTAGTCAGACGCTCAACTCCTCATTTATTTACGACAGCAACAGATATTGGGAGCCAAATGCTCTTGCGGAAGGAATTCAGAACAACGGCGAGTACGGCGGACTTAATGCCAGTTGGCTGGAATTACTCATGGGAGTAAAGGCGGAGCTCTTCGCTAATTTCTACTTGGGCGCCAGTGTAAGGTTAGGTTTTCTGATCAGCAATAAGGAAGCAGAAAATTTTCCAAACTTATGGATCCCTGGTTTCAACAAGGTGACCGATGGAAGTAATTTTGGAGTAGGCTATAATTATAGCATCACTTACTTTCTTCCTTTGTATCGCAAGAGTAAAAAACCGAAGAAAAATCCGGTAATCCAGAATTAAAAACTCTTGATGGCCTCAATTTTTAGGGGCTTCGTGATTATCCTGGTATTTTGCCTTTTTACTTCCCTCGTATATGGCGTATTTAACCAATTTCGATTCGAGATGGCTGTTGTACACTTTAATTTTTCTCGACGGTCTAAGTCCGACATGTTTAAGGGCTTCAAGATTAGAAGTAATAAACCAGGCATCTGTTCCCGCGTATTGACGTTTTAACGTGTTTCCGATATTGGCGTAAAAATCTTCCATTTCTATAGAGAGTCGTTCCCCGTAAGGCGGATTAAAAACCATGTGCAGGTGTTTGGTTGTGTATTTCTCGCTGAGGAAGAAATTCTGCCGCTCTACTTGGATATATTCAGATAAATTGGCATTAGCAACATTGTCCTGCGCTTTCTGGACTGCTGAAGGAGCTTTGTCATAACCCTTGATCTTAAAATGAAATTCGCGTGTTTTATTAAGACTACTGCTTAAGATCTTTTCATACAGTTCCGGATCAAAATCCTGCCATTTTTCAAATGCAAACCCTTTGCGGTTAATATTAGCAGGGATATTACAGGCGATCATCGCCGCTTCAATCAAGATCGTGCCGCTTCCACACATAGGATCGAGGAAATCACATTGCCCGTCCCATCCACTGAGTAATAGTAGACCGGCAGCAAGTACTTCATTGATTGGCGCTATGTTAGTGGCTGTTTTATACCCCCTTTGGTGTAAAGATGCTCCTGAACTATCAAGAGACACGTTACACTGATCTTTCTGAATGTGGATATTGATCCGAAGGTCGGGAGACTTTAGGTCTACGCTGGGTCGTTGCCCCGATTCATCGCGAAATTTGTCTACAATAGCGTCCTTTGTCTTTTGGGCGATATATAGGGCATGTGTGAACTTTTCTGAATGTACTGTGGCGTCTACAGCCAGGGTTTCATTAGTAGAAAGATAAGCCTTCCAGTCTAGGGCATATATCTTTTTATACAGTTCTTCCTCATCCCTTATCGTAAAGCCGGCAATGGGCTTAATGATCTTGATGGCGGTCCGAAGGCAAATATTTGCTTTGTACATAAAGCCGGTATCCCCTTCAAAAGAAACACTTCGCACCCCGGGCACTACATTTACAGCTCCTAAATTTCTCAATTCCTTTGCCAGTACCTCCTCAAATCCGTAGAGGGTTTTGGCGACCATCTTAAAATTATTACTCATTACCCTTCTTATCTAGCCGTAAAAATACGCTAAATTTGAACCTTGTGAACAATTGGTCCTCAACGCTTGGATTCTGCCTTATGAGTTACCTTCTTTTAATCCTAACTGTTTTATTGAGTTTTGGTTTCGTCGCTATCACAAAACCAAAAAAAATGCTGGGGCTCCGACTTTTACTTGCTTTTTCAGGTGCTTTTCTGCTTGCCTTAACCATCTTTGATCTCTTGCCCGAAGTTTATGATTCCTCCGATCCAAGGGCTATGGGAGTCTATATCATGAGCGGTATCCTGATACAAATTTTTCTGGAATTCTTTTCTAAAGGTGCAGAACACGGTCATATGCATTGGGACGATCAAACAAAAGCTTTCCCCTGGATCCTTTTTATCAGTTTGAGCATACATGCTTTTATGGAGGGCTTGCCTTTGACTGACGCGAATCCGATCCTTTATGGTATTCTTGTACACAAAATTCCTATTGCTCTGATCTTGAGTACTTTTCTGCTTAATTCACAAAAAAATAAATCGACTGCCTTTATTTTTATTCTACTGTTCTCCATGATGACCCCGTTGGGAAGTTTGCTGGCTACGCATCTTGAGTTTCTGATTTTGTACAAAGCTCAAATTACGGCCGTAGTAATAGGGATATTGCTGCATATTTCCACGGTTATCCTATTTGAAAGTTCTCAGGGTCATACTTTTAATCTCAGAAAACTAATCGTGATATTTTTGGGAATTGTGATGGCCTATTTTATTTAAAGAATGTATTTTGAATGAGTCCGGGCTTGGTTTTGAAGATTAAATCACATCCAGGTAGATCAGCAGCCAATGGCTTACTGCCCCTCCAAGTACAAACAAGTGCCAGATAAAATGGTTGTAGGGAATCTTCCTAATCGCATAAAAAACGGTCCCTAGTGTATAAAAGGCTCCGCCCAGCAAGAAGAGTAAAGCTCCTTCAGCGCTCAATTGTGACCAGAGAAACTGGAAATCAAAGACGATCAGCCAGCCCATTACGAGATAAAGCACCAGAGACAGCCATTCAAATTTACCTGTGTAGAAGATCTTGAATAAGCTACCCAAAAGGGCGACTCCCCAAACAATAAAAAACAGGGAAGTTCCATGGGATGATTTTAATGTGATCAGGGCCACAGGGGTATAGGTTCCTGCGATTAGGAAATATATGCTGATATGGTCGAGGATTCTCAGTTTTTGTTTTTTTGCCGGATCATTAGTGAAGTGATATAAGGTTGAAGCCGTAAAAAGGAGGATCACGGTAAAACTGTAAACCCAAATACTTTCAAGTACCCACTCTGATTTCTGATCAATCTTTTTTAGCATTAAAAAGAGACCTATGATTCCCAGAGCTATTCCTAAAGCGTGGGAAAGGGTATTTAATTTTTCTTCTTTGTGATAGGTTGAAGATTGACTCATGAAGTTTTAAACTCAATCATTTGAGGAATTGTTTTTGTAGTACCAGAAGGGAATTTGAATAATGGTTCGCATATAAACGCTATCCCTTCGATGGTCTTTGCGTTGAACTTTTAAAACATGTTTGCCATTTGAAACTTTCTGAAGATCGAGAAATGTTTCAAATCCTAATTGTCGCTGTAGATTTTGAGAGAACACAAATTCAGGTTTAAACGCTAAAGAATCGATTGAGAGGGTGTACATATCTTCGACAGTTGTTATGTAGTCCTTTAAATCTCGCCGTTCAGACCATGATAAGGTCCCATCGGAAAAAGCTGAATGAATTCCGCGCCGATCTTCTTCAGGTTTTAACTCTTCATTGAAATAAAAAACATCGTCTTCCACTGTGCTTCCATAAACGACAAAAACACTTAAATAGGGATCACTTATCACCTTGGAAGGGATAGCGGCCCTATCAGCAAAAGAATTATTAACCTCGATAAGGTCGGCATAGTTATCGCTATTGGCAATATAGTAATTGGAACTCATTTCTTCCTCCAGGTAATTTGATGTGCTGAATCCTGTGGCTGCAAGTATTGTTATTCCAATATATAAGGGAACAATGATCAGGCTCAGACGCTTTCCGAATTTGGTGTCCAGGAAATTATAGACCATTGGTCTATAGAGGAAACTGAGGGTGATGTACTTAAAGATCCAATATACGGGATAATAGAACCAGGTGGTCCATTTTTTCTTTTTCAACCATCCCTGGGTGATAAAATCGAAAAAAGTAAGAAATAAACCAAATACCAAAAATAATAGAGCAGGTACTGCAACACCATAACGCACCCAATCTGGTGTATCTTCTTTATCTATCCACAAGCCCAAAAGGGTGAACAAAAAAGCTATAGCCAAAAGACCTAATAAATAAAAGACCAACAGGAAGGTCACAGCGAAAATTATACTGCAATATTTTTCCAAGGTAGCTACATAGTTATCGAAAGAGCCTACTCTCTTCATCAAATGTCTTGTGAATTTTGGGCTATAGGCCAATTTATCATAGTCTATTTCCCCGGATACATATCGCAGGCCTATGGCTCCTATCCACAAGCCTCTTAAGATGACGTGACCTATTAAGTTAATGGTAAGGATATACCAAGAGACCAGCAGGCCTTGCATGAGAAATATTTTATAGGTATTGCCATCGTTTTGTGCCTGTAGATTACCTAATTCAATAGGATCTATGATCATGAAGAGTCCGTAAATCGCAAAACCCGAAATGATGAGTTCTAATTGCCAACTTTCTTGCTGGAGAATATCCAGCCATTTTTTAAACCGTTCATCCTGAGGGTTATTACTCATATAAAATATTCTTGTTGGTTATAAATATAGAAGAAAATGAAAACTTTTATGTTTGTTAAAAACGAATAGTTTAATAAAATCAATTTTCCAAGATTCTGATATAGAGTTACAGGGTTAAACTATATTTTGTTTTCTACGGGGGAAGGGGACTTCTAGTCCCCGGGGGTAGAGTGTATTTCAGGGAGCTTGTTAAAGCCTCTTTAAACTAAAGAGTCTGAGATATCAATCGATTTACTTCCATGTTAAAAAGGCGGCGAGCTATCCCTGACTCTGCGTAAGCACAGGTTGTGGCGTTTTGGGAGCGGTAATCCGGAAGGGATCCTGAAGCGAGCCCTTGCTCTGCTTCGCGCCGTTGTGTCTGATCGTTTTATAGTATAAAAAAAGCACCCATTTTGCAATGAGTGCTTTTAAAAAAAGGCGGCGACCTACTCTTCCACTTGGTGTAGCAGTACCATCGGCGCTGACGGGCTTAACTTCCCTGTTCGGAATGGTAAGGGGTGGACCCCGTCGCCATGGCCACCTGAGCCTTGTTGTGAAGGGAGCCTGGGCTCTAACTTCACGGTATATCTTAACATAAAGGGATAGGGTCTTTACTTTTAGCGTAAAGGCGTTTTGAATCTAAATCATAGAAGAAGGTGTGATTAATACTACCAGAGTATTGGTATACAAGGCACTTAGCGGCGCAAGCCTAACGGACTATTAGTACCACTCGGCTACGTACTTTACAGCACTTACACCTGTGGCCTATCAACGTGGTCATCTCCCACGGCCCTTTAAAGAAATCTCATCTTGTGGCGGGTTTCGCGCTTATATGCTTTCAGCGCTTATCCCATCCCGACGTAGCTACCCGGCAATGCCCCTGGCGGGACAACCGGTACACCAGCGGTCAGTCCGACTCGGTCCTCTCGTACTAGAGTCAGCACCACTCAAATTTCTAACGCCCGCAGTAGATAGAGACCGAACTGTCTCACGACGTTCTGAACCCAGCTCGCGTGCCACTTTAATGGGCGAACAGCCCAACCCTTGGGACCTTCTCCAGCCCCAGGATGTGACGAGCCGACATCGAGGTGCCAAACCCCCCGTCGATATGAGCTCTTGGGGGAGATCAGCCTGTTATCCCCGGCGTACCTTTTATCCTTTGAGCGATGGCCCTTCCATGCGGAACCACCGGATCACTATGCTCTACTTTCGTACCTGTTCGACCTGTATGTCTCACAGTCAAGCGCCCTTGTGCCATTGCACTCTACGCACGGTTACCAAGCGTGCTGAGGGCACCTTTAGAAGCCTCCGTTACTCTTTTGGAGGCGACCACCCCAGTCAAACTACCCACCACGCACTGTTCCCCTTATTCAAGGGGTTAGGCCCCGAACAAACAAAGGCTGGTATTTCAACAACGACTCCACCACGCCTAGCGACGCAGCTTCAAAGTCTCCCAGCTATCCTACACATGGTTTGCCCAAGGTCAATACGAAGCTATAGTAAAGGTGCACGGGGTCTTTTCGTCCCACTGCGGGTAATCGGCATCTTCACCGATACTACAATTTCACCGAGCTCATGGCTGAGACAGTGTCCAGATCGTTGCACCATTCGTGCAGGTCGGAACTTACCCGACAAGGAATTTCGCTACCTTAGGACCGTTATAGTTACGGCCGCCGTTTACCGGGGCTTCAATTCAATGCTTCTCTTTGCAGATAACATCTCCTCTTAACCTTCCGGCACCGGGCAGGTGTCAGGCCCTATACGTCATCTCTCGATTTTGCAGAGCCCTGTGTTTTTGATAAACAGTCGCCTGGACCTCTTCACTGCGGCCCCGATTGCTCGGGGCGACCTTTCTCCCGAAGTTACAGGTCTATTTTGCCTAGTTCCTTAGCCATGAATCTCTCGAGCGCCTTAGAATACTCATCCCGACCACCTGTGTCGGTTTACGGTACGGGCCGCAATACTCGCTTTTCTTGGAGGAAGCTATGCTGGATTATCGGCGCAGCCGTAGCCTTGCCGTACTATCTCACCCTTACAGGTGATTCAACGTACAATTCCGTCTGTACGCACCAACGCCACTCCCCCGTCACTTTTGTCGTATTGCGGGTACGGGATTATTAACCCGTTGTCCATCCACTACCCCCTTCGGGTTCGTGTTAGGTCCCGACTGACCCCCGGCTGATTAGCATAGCCGGGGAAACCTTGGTCTTTCGGCGTGCGGGTTTCTCGCCCGCATTATCGTTACTTATGCCTACATTTTCGTTTGTAGCTCCTCCAGCATCCCTTACAGAACACCTTCAATGGCACTACAATGCTCCCCTACCCCTTACACCCGATGGTGTAAAGCCATAGCTTCGGTGGTGTGCTTATGCCCGATTATTATCCATGCGGAACCGCTCGACCAGTGAGCTGTTACGCACTCTTTAAATGAATGGCTGCTTCCAAGCCAACATCCTGGCTGTCTATGCAGTTCCACCGCGTTTTGTCAACTTAGCACACACTTGGGGACCTTAGCTGATGGTCCGGGTTCTTTCCCTTTCGGACATGGACCTTAGCACCCATGCCCTCACTGCTGATTAACATTTTATAGCATTCGGAGTTTGTCAGGAATTGGTAGGCGGTGAAGCCCCCGCATCCAATCAGTAGCTCTACCTCTATAAAACTATAAATCAACGCTGCACCTAAATGCATTTCGGGGAGTACGAGCTATTTCCGAGTTTGATTGGCCTTTCACCCCTACCCACAGGTCATCCCAAGACTTTTCAACGTCAACGGGTTCGGTCCTCCACTATGTGTTACCACAGCTTCAACCTGCCCATGGGTAGATCACACGGTTTCGCGTCTGCCACTACTAACTAAAGCGCCCTATTCAGACTCGCTTTCGCTCCGGCTCCGGACCTGAAGTCCTTAACCTCGCTAGCAACGGCAACTCGTAGGCTCATTATGCAAAAGGCACGCCGTCACCCCCAAAGGGGCTCCGACCGCTTGTAAGCGTATGGTTTCAGGTTCTATTTCACTCCCCTGTTCGGGGTTCTTTTCACCTTTCCCTCACGGTACTGGTTCACTATCGGTCTCTCAGGAGTATTTAGCCTTAGCGGATGGTCCCGCCAAATTCATACAGGGTTTCACGTGCCCCGCACTACTCAGGATACCACTACTGATAACGCACTTTACCCGTACGGGACTCTCACCCTCTACGGTCCGACTTTCCAGACGGTTCCAGTTCTATTACGCATCAGATCACGTGGTCCTACAACCCCGATATTGCCGAAACAACATCGGTTTGGGCTAATCCGCGTTCGCTCGCCGCTACTTACGGAATCACTTTTGTTTTCTCCTCCTCCGGCTACTTAGATGTTTCAGTTCACCGGGTTTGCTTCCCTTGCGGGATACCATGTCTTCAACATGGTGGGTTGCCCCATTCGGATACCTGCGGATCATATCGTATGTGCCGATCCCCGCAGCTTTTCGCAGCTTATCGCGTCCTTCTTCGCCTCTGAGAGCCTAGGCATTCCCCATACGCCCTTATTTAGCTTGTCGCCTTTGCCTCGTATTCTAATCTCTTGGGTATATCTTCATACCCTTCTCTATTATTTAAATTCGTGTCTTTACAAAGTTTGCATTCCCTTACCTATACACCATAAAATGACCCATAAGTAAAAAAATACAAACCCTATCCCAATATGTCAATGAACGTTTCGCTTACCCTTAAAAAACCCGCAATACATCAATGTAATGCCGGTGGTAAGCTGATCCTATAATCAGATCTCTTGTGGAGAATATCGGAGTCGAACCGATGACCTCCTGCGTGCAAGGCAGGCGCTCTAGCCAGCTGAGCTAATTCCCCATTTTCTACGAAATGGAAATTCCAAATTCCAAATCCCAAATTCCAATGAGGTCTATTTAAGCTTCAGCCTCTAAAATTTCCTAATTCAATATAATTCTCAATGAACGTGTGCGTTAGACCACTAAGGGCCTACTCTCTTTTGCACCTGATCTACTTTGCCAAGTAGTCTCAGGCAGACTCGAACTGCCGACCTCTACATTATCAGTGTAGCGCTCTAACCAGCTGAGCTATGAGACTGCATTTATTTTATAAAATAATGGTAGACAACTAAAATCATTACCCTTAAAGAAACTACAGAACCGCCTTAATGGCAGTTTGTTATATCACTTTGCTTCACCTTCGTGTAGCATCTTTCTCTAGAAAGGAGGTGTTCCAGCCGCACCTTCCGGTACGGCTACCTTGTTACGACTTAGCCCTAGTTACCGATTTTGCCCTAGGCCGCTCCTTACGGTGACGGACTTCAGGCACTCCCGGCTTCCATGGCTTGACGGGCGGTGTGTACAAGGCCCGGGAACGTATTCACCGGATCATGGCTGATATCCGATTACTAGCGATTCCAGCTTCACGGGGTCGAGTTGCAGACCCCGATCCGAACTGTGACCGGTTTTATAGATTCGCTCTCCGTTGCCGGATGGCTGCTCTCTGTACCGGCCATTGTAGCACGTGTGTAGCCCAGGACGTAAGGGCCGTGATGATTTGACGTCATCCCCACCTTCCTCGCGGTTTGCACCGGCAGTCTCGCCAGAGTCCCCAGCATTATCTGTTGGCAACTGACGACAGGGGTTGCGCTCGTTATAGGACTTAACCTGACACCTCACGGCACGAGCTGACGACAACCATGCAGCACCTTGCAAAATGTCCGAAGAAAAGTCTATCTCTAAACCTGTCATTCTGCATTTAAGCCCTGGTAAGGTTCCTCGCGTATCATCGAATTAAACCACATGCTCCACCGCTTGTGCGGGCCCCCGTCAATTCCTTTGAGTTTCATTCTTGCGAACGTACTCCCCAGGTGGGATACTTATCACTTTCGCTTGGCCGCCGAGACTAAAAGTCCCGACAGCTAGTATCCATCGTTTACGGCGTGGACTACCAGGGTATCTAATCCTGTTCGCTCCCCACGCTTTCGTCCATCAGCGTCAGTCGATAGTTAGTGACCTGCCTTCGCGATCGGTGTTCTATGTAATATCTATGCATTTCACCGCTACACTACATATTCCGGCCACTCCACTATGACTCAAGACAACCAGTATCAAGGGCAGTGCTACGGTTGAGCCGTACCATTTCACCCCTGACTTAATTGCCCGCCTGCGGACCCTTTAAACCCAATGATTCCGGATAACGCTCGGACCCTCCGTATTACCGCGGCTGCTGGCACGGAGTTAGCCGGTCCTTATTCTTACGGTACCGTCATCGGGGCACACGTGCCCCTTATTCTTCCCGTATAAAAGCAGTTTACAACCCATAGGGCTGTCTTCCTGCACGCGGCATGGCTGGATCAGGCGTGAGCCCATTGTCCAATATTCCTCACTGCTGCCTCCCGTAGGAGTCTGGTCCGTGTCTCAGTACCAGTGTGGGGGATCCCCCTCTCAGGGCCCCTACCTATCATAGCTATGGTGAGCCGTTACCTCACCATCTGGCTAATAGGACGCATAGCCATCCCGTACCGCCGAAGCTTTAAATTAAAATCGATGCCAATTCTAATTACTACGGGGTATTAATCCGGATTTCTCCGGGCTATCCCCTGTACAGGGTAGGTTCTATACGCGTTGCGCACCCGTGCGCCACTCGTCAGCGGAAAAGCAAGCTTTTCCCTGTTACCGTTCGACTTGCATGTGTTAGGCCTGCCGCTAGCGTTCATCCTGAGCCAGGATCAAACTCTTCATCGTTATAACATTAATTACTATCAATGCTACTACAAATCCACAAAGTTCACCCGCCTCAAAACGGTTCTCATGTTTCCTTAAATTTAATGATCTATTCATCTGATAATAACTCCAAAATAAATCCGAAGATCCACCCCGTCATTACTACCAGATTCGCTGTCTACCAATATATCAATGAACTTATCTATTCTCTACTATAATCACCCAACAATCTCTCGTTAAGCGGGTGCAAATATAGAGCCATTTTTTTAATTAAAAATTATTTTACAAAAATTTTTAAGAAAATAATTCCGCTCTGGAAATAAGGCCCTCAATACTAGGTTTTTGCAGTCCTTCCTAATAAAAAAGGCTTCTAAAGATAACAGAAGTAGATGTATTCCGCAACTATTTTTTCTGTTTTTCTTCCTGACTCCATTTGTTCGTAAGAGAAGCGTAGTCGTAGTCCAAAACCGACTCCTGTCTTTCAAGGGTTTTTGTGGCAAAGGCTCTTTGTAAAATATCCTCTATAAGATAGTCCTCGTGTACGGTTTCTGGACTGAACTCCTCCTTAATACTTATCTTAAAAATCTTAGCAGTCGTATTGTACCAAAAAGCCCTCCATCCATTGCGAAGTTCTCTGACCAAATCAAAAGCTGTCTTCCCTGTTTGTCTGTAGATTAATTTAACGAGTATCTGCCCCTCCGTTCTAGTTAACTTCTTTAATTCTTCAGAAAATTCCTCTTCAATATACTTCTGTACCTTCCTCGTATACTTCTTCCTCTTCCGGTTTTTTGTTATCCGTTCCAAACTGTCGTTTAAACTCACCAGGCGCTCAGATGCCATCTTAGCATACGGGTAAACCTTTAAGGTTTTTCTTTTTAAAATGTAATACCGGAGTTTGTCCTCGTAAGATTCAAATTCCAACTTCCCAAAAATAAATACTTCATCCAAAGCGATGGACGCCTGAAAAAGTGAGTCCCCCTCTATAATGATAAGTTTCTCCTGTAAGGAATCCAAGGGCTTTTCTTCCACCTGTGCTTGCAGGGAAGTCAGGCTAACCAAAATCAAACCGATATATAAGCGATTCCACATAAAATACACCACTCAATTATTACACTTCAAAATTAATCATAAACAACATTCCAGGTTATTAATTAAACGTGAATATTGCTAAGTTTGTATCCAAATCAAAAACTTAGATGAGCGACTCAAAAATACTTACCAAAAAATCCATTGACTTCTTCGAAAAATACCTGAATAACGCTTCTCCAACAGGATACGAATGGGAAGGGCAAAAACTCTGGATGAACTACATAAAGCCTTATGTAGATACTTTTATTACCGACACTTACGGCACGGCGGTTGGAGTCATCAATCCCGAAGCTCCTTTTAAAGTAGTCATCGAAGGTCATTCCGATGAAATATCATGGTACGTCAATTATATCACCGACGAGGGACTGATCTACGTGATCCGAAACGGCGGTAGTGATCATCAGATCGCTCCCTCCAAGTGGGTCAATATTCATACCAAGAATGGTATTGTCAAAGGAATCTTTGGTTGGCCAGCCATCCATACCCGTGACAAAAGCAACGAGAAACCGCCAAAATTAGATAATATCTTTATCGACATAGGAGCTAAAGATAAAGAAGAAGTTCTGAAACTCGGTGTACACGTCGGTTGCGTAATCACCTACCCTGACCAGTTTCACATCTTGAACAAAGATCGTTTTGTCTGCAGGGCGATTGACAACAGGGCCGGGGGATTTATGATTGCTGAAGTTGCCCGACTATTACACGAGAATAAGGTGAAATTGCCTTTTGGACTTTATGTTACGAATTCAGTACAGGAAGAGATCGGCCTGAGGGGTGCCGAAATGATTACTCAGACCATTAAGCCCAATGCAGCCATCGTTACAGATGTTTGCCATGATACCACCACCCCGATGATCGACAAAAAAACTCAGGGACATACCGAATTAGGAGCAGGGCCAGTGATATCCTATGCCCCTGCAGTACAGAATAAACTCAGGGAACGTATCATAGAGACGGCAGAAACCCATAAAATTCCGTTTCAGAGAATGGCTGCATCAAGATCGACAGGAACCGATACGGATGCCTTCGCCTATAGTAATGGAGGGGTAGCCTCTGCTTTGATTTCTCTACCTTTGAGATATATGCATACTACTGTTGAAACCGTTCACAGGGATGACGTGGAAAATGTGATCCGACTTATATATGAAACCCTATTAACGATAAAGCCAGGGGAGACTTTCAGCTATTTCGATTAAGGATTAATTGGGAATAGCCTTTCTTCAAGGCATTGCGCAAGAATCTTAACCAATGGATGAGTGGGTAGACATACTGGATGCGGAAGGCCGTTATACCGGAGAGAAGATCCTAAAATCTGAAGCACATCAAAATGGTCTTTTCCATCCCACAGTGCACATTTGGTTCTTCACCTCGGAAAGGGAGATTTTATTGCAGCAACGGGCAGGAAATAAAAAAACCTTTCCTCTTTACTGGGACGCTTCCGTTGCCGGACATATTGCTGCCGGCGAAGTCGTTTTAAAAGGAGCTGTACGGGAGGTAGAAGAAGAGATCGGACTTAAAATAAAGGCGAATGCCTTGCAACCGGTTGGTGTCTTTAAATCTATTCAGCAACACCATTCCGGCCTGTTGGACTGTGAATTCCACCATACCTTTATCTGTCTTCTGACAGAACCTGTTCATGCCCTTCAAAAACAAAAGGAAGAAGTTGAAGCGCTAAAACTTATGCCACTCTCAATTTGGGAAAAAGACCTATTCTCGAACTCACCATCCCTCTCTTATGTACCACATCAAGAGGCGTATTACAGAGAAGTCATAAATGCCATAAGAAAACGGTCATAACAATCCTATGAATTGCTGCAGATCATTCCAGGCATAAGTATGCTGTGATCCTTTAGCCATATCTTTCACGACCATAGATTGTTGTTCCAATTCATCTTTCCCCAACAATACTACAAAAGGGATATTTCTGTTGTTGGCGTATTTCAGTTGTTTCTGAAGTTTAGTGTCTGTGGGATATAAATCAGCTTTTATCCCATGCTCCCTTAATTTTCTGAGTAATGGAAGAGCAGCTAAAGCCTCTTGTTGCCCGAAATTGACAAACAATACTTGTAGTGATTGGTCTATGGCAGGTGGGAAAAGATCAAGTTCCTCCATGACCAGGTAAATTCGATCCAGGCCAAAAGAAATCCCCACCCCGCTGAGATCTTTCAATCCAAAAATTCCCGTAAGGTCATCGTATCTTCCTCCTCCGCCAATTGAACCCATTTTGACTTCTTCAGGACCAGCAACCTCAAATATTGATCCGGTATAATAATTTAAACCCCTGGCCAGTGATACGTCTACTTCCAGAGTTGTGTTTGACAGCCCTAATTTGCCAACAGCATCAACAATAAACTGAAGATCCGCTATGCCTTCCTTACCTGTTTTCGAACTCTCTAAAAATTCAGAAAGTAACTTAAAGGTCTGACCCTCACTTTCGGCCATAGAAAACAAGGGCATTGCTTTTTTAATAGCAGAATCACTAATGCCGTTGGAAGCCATTTCAGAAATCACTCCTTCCTCCCCTATTTTATCGAGCTTATCTAAAGCCACTGTAAAAGGGATCAGTTTATCTGCAGCTCCAATTACTTCCGCGATCCCACTCAAAATCTTACGGTGATTGAGTTTTATTTTGATTTTTGACAAGCCCAAATCGCTGAAGACAGCGTCATAGAGTTGAATGAATTCGATCTCCTGTAGCAGAGAACCCGCCCCTACTACATCCGCGTCGCATTGGTAAAATTCCCGGAACCTCCCTTTCTGAGGCCGGTCTGCCCTCCAGACAGGCTGTATCTGGTAGCGTTTAAAAGGGAAGTCGATCTCGTTCTGGTGCATCACTACATACCGGGCAAATGGCACGGTGAGGTCATAGCGAAGTGCTTTCTCCGAAATTTGAGCAGTCAGACGATCTATGTCCTTAGCTTCATACGCTTTCTCATCAACCTTGCGCAGATAGTCTCCGGAATTGAGAATTTTAAAGATAAGTCGGTCCCCTTCGTCCCCGTATTTACCCATGAGCGTATCCAGGTTTTCGAAAGATGGGGTTTCTATGGGTTGAAAGCCAAAAACTTCGAAATGATTTCGAATTGTTTTAAAGATATAATTCCTTTTGGCTACTTCTGTTGGGTTAAAATCGCGTGTGCCTTTAGGAATCGAAGGTTTTTGTGCCATGTTCTAGTGTAGTTGGTCAAATATCGCCTTATTCTATGATTTTATCAAACCATTGGTACAGTTCGCCTTTGGTAATTACTGCACCTTGTTTGATAAGATCAAACTTATCTGCATTGGGGTCGTCAGAATAGGCTTTGGAAGCTACCAGATAATCTACGAAATCGGATTGCCAGTTCTTTTTAAACCATCCAAAACCTTCGGGAGTCGTCAGGTCCACTTTTGGGTTCCTAACCTTTACTGAAATCAATTTCATTTCCTTGCTGTTCAAATAAAAAAGGTGCATCTGCTGGGCGGAAATATTTTCGAGGTAATTGACCTTTTGCAATACCCCTTCCCAGACCAGGTCACTAAACACATCTAATTCTTCCTCGGCTGCCTGAGGCCTGTTTGTTTTTATCATTTCCCACTCTGTAGCCGTAATTGATTGAGTAGCGAGGAAATTGATAAATTCCGGATGCAATTCTTCCAATTGCTGTTTTGTCAGTCTCGTATATTTCATAAAAAAAGCCGCCTTTTTAGGGCGGCTCAAAAATACGGTTTTATTCGTTAGTTGAAAATGTATCGAACTCCCAATTGTGCCCTCCACCTGGAGATCTGGCTCGTAAGAGCGGCAAAAGTTTCTGTCCGATTTGTATCAAAGGTATAGGTGGGATTATTACCCGAATCAACACTAACTCCCAACAATTGATCAAAGTTAGGAACTTGTACCACCCCCCAATTAGAATTCAGGAGATTTCCAAAATTTAGAATGTCCAGACTTAGCTGAAATTTATTTTTGTCAGTGATTTTTATATCCTGTAGGATCTTGATATCCCAGCTACTTCTCCATGGAGCAAGGGCGCCATATCGTTCAGCGTATTGTCCTCGCCTGTCGCTCAGGTAATCGTCTTGCTGTATAAATGCTTCAAAGGCTTCAGCCTGACCCGGTCCGCTAAAAGTCATCGATGCCAGTTCTGAACTTGTTGGAATGTATACCAAATCGTTAATGCTGGAGCCATCATTGTTGATGTCCCCTCCATAAATATAGTTGTACCTGCCGCTTTTGGAATATTCAAAAAAGGTAGAAATGGTTGTGCCGGTATTAAATTGTTTGGATAATACGCCGATGACACGATGATTATCACCATAGCGAGAAAAAGAAAGAACATCGTTATTGGCATTTCCTACGATGGCATTTCCTGCAAAGGCATCCCCGGTAATTTCCGCATCAACGGAATTCACTTCTTTCGCATTTAAAAAGCTGTACGCCAACATGGTGTAAAATCCATTACTCCAATTCTTTTGTCCTTTGATCGATGCATTCCAGATCCGGCCTTTATCAGAATTCGTAAAGACATAGGCATTAGTAGGGCCACCAAAAATCTGTGATTTATCATCATTGGTATACACAGCCCGATTATCTGGTCCGTTCAGGTTGGCAGACGGACTGCCCAATCCCCAATTCTGTACATGGGCTGCATTGACATCCTTGGTATAGGAAACATCCGCCGTCAAAATAAGTCCGTTGTCAAATTTCTTGTCTACCCCTACATTGGTCCTCCATACCTGTGGCCATTGGAAATCCGGATCCACAAGCTGATAGAAGAAAAAGTCGACCCCCTGCACTTGATTCCCTAACCATACAAAGGGAAACCGACCTGTGAACAAGCCGGATCCTCCCCTGATTTGCAGTGAATTATCATTTTTTACATCCCAGTTAAAACCAACTCTGGGCGAGACGAGAAAGTTGTTATTAGGCAAAGTCTCTGAGTCGAGAAAAACAGCTTCCCCGGTTTCGGGATCTGTATATTGGATCGATGGAATATAAGTCCCTGATGCCCCTCCCTTCCTTTCAATATTTTCTGCAATTTTCGCTGCGGTATCGAAATAAAGGGGTTTATCAAAGCGTATTCCATAGGTCAGCTTAAAGTTTTCCGTGGCGTCCCATTCGTCCTGCACATAGAAGGACAACTGACCCACATTGGTTTCGGCAAGTGACCAACCGCCGGGATTTCCGGTACCATTGGCATTGAATGCCCTATCAGCTGCGATAGCATCGTTAAATGCTGATTGCAATGCTCCGGAACTTGCAAAATTAGGAAAATCTGTAATGGTAGTCGTTGGGAAAAAGACTCCCTGAGCACCATACGCTCCAAGATTAAAGGAATTATCAAACTGAAATTTCTCAAAAGAGAAACCTATGGTATAGGTATGGTCTCCTTTAAAGATATTTAGGTTGTTTGTGATCTGAAAGACTTTTTGATCCAATCGGTTATTGATTGAAAAAGGTTCATGGCCCGCAATAATATAATTAGAACTTCCCGTATCATCAAGAATTACGATACTGGGTGCCGGAGTAGAAAACGGATTCCTGAAGTCATCAAAATGGGTATATCCTATTTGCAGCTTATTCGTCGCCTCGTCTGAAAGGGTCGAATTTAATTCCAACTGCAGTGATTTTATTTTATTGTTGATCTCATACCCGGCATTCTCAAACTGAAGAGTTTGGGTATTAGGACCCCTGAAGGTGATTGCATCCCTGTTGGCAGGTTTGCCCTTGGAAGCATCGAGGAAATTATAGATGATCGCTAGGCGATTGTTGTCATTAATGTTCCAGTCGAGCTTTATAATTCCTTTTGTCGATTCCTGATCGAAATTAAAGTCCTGGAAGCTTCCGGGATTGTAAAATATATCATTACCCTGTGCATCCTGACCTATCACCACCTGGCGAAGAAGATTGTCTACCAATTGGAAATCGGAAAGGCTCACTCGACTTTCATTGATATCTCCGGTCCCGGTATTAGGCACAAAACCGTCGGTGCCCAGTTCCGTCAGTTCATCACGCTCGAAGTTCACAAAGAAAAAGAGTTTGTTCTTTACAATAGGCCCTCCAAGACTAAAACCATACTGAGTCTGTTCTAATCCGGTTTTAAAAACATCATCACCATTGATCTTTCCTCCGGTAAGGTCATCGTTTCTAAAAAAGCCGTAGGCAGTACCATAAAATTCGTTGGTACCACTTTTGGTCACGGCATTGACAGAAGCCCCGGTAAAGCCTGATTGCGTAACATCGTATGGTGCTGTGGTCACCTGAATCTGATCAATGGCATCAAGTGAAATCGGTTGTGCATTTGTCTGTCCTCCAGGAGTGGCAGCATCCAGCCCGAAGGGATTATTAAAGATGGCACCATCGAGAGAAAAATTGTTGTACTGGTCATTCCGGCCTCCGAAAGATAATCCGGAAGCTCCTGAAGATGCCTGTGGGTCGAGCCTTATGAAGTCGCTCGCAGATCGCGAAATGGTAGGTAATCTGGTAAGTTCCCTCCTGCCAACACTGGTCTCTGCCCCGGTGCGGTCACTACCGAATGTCCCGGTCTGGTCATAGGTGACTACTACTTCATCCAATGCCTGGCTTTCAGAGATCAGATTAAATTCGAGGATTGTAGTCTTACCCAGGGTGAGGAAAACATCACTTTGAATTTGCGATTTGTACCCTACATAGGAAACCGTAATTTCATAGGGGCCACCAATCCTGAGATTAGGAAGATTATAGCGTCCATCCTGGTTGCTGATTGCCCCGTATTTTGTGCCGGTAGGCGTATGGACGGCAACAACATTAGCCCCGAAAAGAGGCTGGTTGTCTCCTTCAAAAACAGTTC
The DNA here is from genome assembly GCF_004139715.1 of Muriicola soli. Lineage (GTDB taxonomy): Bacteria > Bacteroidota > Bacteroidia > Flavobacteriales > Flavobacteriaceae > Muriicola > Muriicola soli. The sequence continues at coordinate 1,692,144 of NZ_CP035544.1, forward strand.
CCCTGATAGCTGATGTGGTGACCTGAGCCCGCGAAGTGGTGGTGATGGCAATTAAAAAAATGCCAGCTAGAAGTAATTTTTTCATAATTAAGAGTTAGTTATAGAAGGATACAAGATAAACAAAAAAAGAGCTATGATACCATAGCTCTTTTAAAAATACATCCTCAAATTTTGCCTTACTTCTGCTCGGCAACTACCTCAAAGTTAAAGTCGACCATCACCTCGCGATGCAGACGAATTTGAGCCTCATAAGGCCCGGCCCTTTTGATAGCGCCACCTTTGATCATTATGAATTTCTTATCAATCTCATGCCCTTCTTTGGCTAATTCATCAGCCAGATCAGCATTGGTTACAGAGCCAAACAATTTGTCTCCTGCACCAACCTTGGCCGAAATTTTCACCTCGAGCAATTTGATGGCCTCTGCAGTTTTGTTAGCTGCATCAACGGCCTTTTTCTCTTTATGTGCTTTTTGTCTTAGGTTTTCTGCCAGTACCTTTTTGGCCGAAGGAGTTGCCATTGCAGCTAATCCTTTCGGAATTAGGTAATTTCTGCCGTAACCATTCTTGACATTTACAACGTCATCTTTGAATCCCAGATTCTGTACGTCTTCTTTTAAAATAAGTTCCATGATCTCTGTCTTTTTATTTTAATAAATCACCAACGTACGGCATAAGCGCTAAGTGCCTTGCCCTTTTTACTGCCTGAGCCACCTTTCTCTGATATTTCAGAGAAGTTCCTGTTAGCCTCCTTGGAAGTAACTTACCTTGCTCATTTACCAGTTTCATAAGGAAATCAGGATCCTTATAATCTATATACTTGATTCCCGACTTTTTAAATCGGCAGTATTTCTTCTGTTTATTGGTCTCGATGTTAAGAGGCGTTAGATATCTGATCTCGCCATCTTTTTTACCTTTTGCCTGTTGCTGTAGTGTTGCCATATCCTTACGCTTTAGCTTTTAATCTAGTTCTTCTTTTCTCAGCCCACTCTATAGCGTGCTTGTCTAACTTTACGGTGAGGAATCGCATGATGCGTTCATCCCTGCGAAATTCCTGCTCATACGGAGCAATTACTTCACCGGTTGCCGTAAATTCGAACAAATGGTAAAAGCCACTTTTTTTGTGTTGTATGGGATATGCCAATTTTTTCAGGCCCCAATTCTCTTTTGACACCATTTTGGCGCCATTCTTAATTAAGAAATCTTCAAATTTCTTAACTGTTTCCTCTATCTGAACATCAGATAGAACGGGATTTAAAATGAAAACAGTTTCGTAATGATTCATATTGTTATACTATTTTTAGGAGCGCAAAAGTAATAATTCTTCCTTCTATTTACAAGAAATTAAATATTTCTTCGTTATTGGTACTATAATGTTTCAAATTGAACTTAACCTATAAACCTAAATTATGCGCATTATCGACATCATTATGTAAGTAAATGTTCACAACTTTAATTGTATTTGAACCGTTTTTTTATGTAATTTGTCGATGATTTAACCCCACAAATCAACCCTTTATGAAATTAAGAAGTATAGTTGTTGACGATTCATCTATGCAGCGAATGGCAGTTGCAAAGCTGGTGAATAATCATCCGAATTTAGCCCTGGTTGCGGAGTACAGCAACGCCATTGAAGCCAAGAACGGCATCAAGAACAATGAGATCGATCTGATCTTTCTGGATGTAGAGATGCCAATCATCAGCGGTTTCGATCTGTTGGAGTCCCTTGAAAACAGTCCGCAAGTCATCCTAATCACCGGAAAACCTGATTATGCTCTTAAAGCATTTGATTATGATGTAACCGATTATTTGCACAAGCCAATTACGATGGCCCGCTTTGATGCTTCTGTAAAAAGAGCTGTGGCTAAGTACGAGCAAATGAACCAGGTAGCCGAAGACGAGGAGCATATCTTTGTTAAGAGTAATCTTAAGAAAAGAAAAGTAATCCTCAACGATATCAAGTGGATAGAAGCTCTTGGTGACTATATTAAATTAGTTACCGACGAGGCAAATATTGTGATTCTTTCAACCATGAAGGCCTTTGAAAAGCAATTACCTGCGGAAAAATTCCTCAGAATCCACAAATCGTATATTGTCAATCTGGAAAAGATTGAGAAATTTAACAGTAAAAATGTAGAGGTTAGTGGCAGATCTATTCCGCTTTCCCGAAATAAGAAAACAGAACTGGCCGAGGCGTTAAGCAACGTTTAATCAAAAGTAGTCTACGTCGTAGATTACCCGCACGCTTCTGTACAGAGAAATAGCATTGAAGGAATTCTCGATTCTTTTAATGCTATTTTTTGTTTTGGACAGGGACTGTCCTTTCGGTATTTTAATCAAACCTGTTTAATGTATCGGTTCCTGATTCTCGCAACCGGAGGAAACTCAGGGCCGAGGACCTGATTGCCAAAAACATTGCGCAAGCCTTTGCCAAACCAGTTTGTTGCTTCATTTAGCGTATTGTACTCTTTGTGCCTGAAACTGATCTTAATGATTCGGTTTACAGGGGGATAGTGGTATTCCCTGCGCTGATCCATCTGATCCTGATACAGGGCGTGATAGTCTCCCGAAACCACCTGTTGTAAAACCGTGTGTCCCGGATTGTAGGTCTGAATGAGCACTATCCCTCTTTTTTCTGTTCTGCCGGCCCTGCCCGCAACCTGTGTCAGTAATTGAAAACTTCGTTCATGAGCTCTGAAATCAGGGAAATTTAAAAGCGAATCGGCATTCATGATCCCAACCAGGTTAACATGCCTGAAATCCAGTCCTTTTGTGACCATCTGCGTGCCCACCAGAATATCAAACTCTTTATTGGCAAAAGCGGTGATGATTTTCTCATAGGCGTATTTTCCGCGGGTGGTATCGAGATCCATACGCCCTACCCTCGCCTCGGGAAACAATCCTTCCAATTCTTTTTCAATTTGCTCCGTACCAAAGCCCTTGGTATCGAGTGTTGCATTTCCACAAGCCTTGCATTGAGGTTGCATCAGTTCGTGAAATCCGCAATAATGGCATCTCAACTGATTCTTTCCCTGGTGATAGGTAAGGCTTACATCACAATTTGGGCATTGTGGGGCGTGTCCGCAGCTTGTACATTCTACAATTGGGGCGTACCCCCTACGGTTTTGAAAGAGGATCACCTGTTCCCCCTGGCCCAAGGTATTTTCGATTTCTTTTTGGAGGGCTTCACTAAAATGCCCCGTCATCCTTTTTCTTCGCGAAGCGTCCCGTATATCAACTAAATGCACCTCAGGCAATAGCATCCCTCCATAGCGATGTTCCATTTTCGAATAACCGTATTTACCCGTCTTCACATTGTAGAAGCTCTCTAAACTGGGTGTTGCTGAACCCAGCAAAACTTTTGCCCCGTGTAGCCTCGCCAAAACTATTGCGGCATCCCTCGCATGGTATCTGGGAGCCGGATCATACTGTTTAAATGAATTCTCGTGTTCCTCATCGACAACTACCAGCCCTAATTGAGTAAAAGGAAGGAAAAGGGAGGATCTCGCCCCGATAACTACCTGGGCCTTCTCCGCTCCCCGACGAACATTATTCCACACCTCCACCCTTTCATTGAGACTGAATTTTGAATGAAAAACAGATACTTTCTCACCAAAGCATTGCTGTAAGCGAGATATAAGTTGAGTGGTAAGTGCAATCTCCGGCAGAAGATAAAGTACTTGTTTTTCCTCCCTGATAAAGGATTCCATGAGCGTCATGTAAACTTCGGTTTTACCTGAAGAAGTAACACCGTGAAGCAGGCTTACATCTTTTTCCAGAAAAGCAGTCGTGATTTCATTCAGGCTGATTTTCTGAAAATCCTTTAATTCAGGTTTTTTCTTAAAACTCGGATCACCATCAAATGAGATCCGGTCAGTCCTGATCATCTTCTCTTCAAGTATGCCTTTATCAATCAAAGTCCTGATCACTGAAGAGGTAGTTCCACTCCTTTTTTGCAAATCAACGGTGCTCATGGGTTTTTTGGATTCAGCCTGAGCCTGAAAAAGGGTGAGTAAAACTTGTCGCTGTTTAGGAGCCCTGCTCATCTCATCCAACAAAGTAACCAGTGCTTCTTCGGATTCGTATTGGGCATCCAAACGTACCGTCCGAATTTCCTTGGGTTTGTATTGGCTGTGTAAGGTTTCCTGAAGAAGGATGTACCCCCTTTCCAACATGCGGTTCAATAAAGGCAATACCGTCTTTTTTTCAAGTATTTCGCTAACCTCCTTGATCTTAAGGGATCCCTTGTTTTCCAGAGCTTCAAGGATCATAAATTCCTGATTCCCTAATAAATGTTCTTCAACATTTACGTTCGTGTTTTTGAGAACCAGTGTTTCGCTTTCTAGCAAAAAGGCACTGGGCACGGCCGATCTGAATACTTCGCCCAAAGTACACATGTAATAATTTGCTATCCACTGCCAGTGTCTGAGTTGAATTTCGTTGACCAATGGCACTGTATCGATGACCTCATGAATCTCTTTAGCTTCATACGCATGAGGCGGGTTGTTGTGAACTTCGTAAACCAGTGCAGTGTAAATCTTGGATTTCCCGAAGGGTACAGCGAGGCGCATTCCTTGCCTGAGAGCCGATGCGATATCCGAATCTACCCTGTAGGTGAATAACCTCTCAAGAGGAATGGGCAAGACAACATCTACGTAGAATTCCATAGGTACCGTTTAAGAAGATACTCTTCTCCAGATCTGTGTTCTAAAAAAGAAGGCCACATATCCCCTAACCTTTAATTGATTTGGATTTTCGGGATTAATGAAAATTTTACAGCGGTATTCTTTCCCCGACTCCGGATCCAGAATAGTCCCATCTCCGTATTCATTCTCCCCGATTTTTTGAAGGCCGCTAAAAACTATCATCCCCTCAATGGGTTGGTCTTTTTTTGGACCCTTGCATTTAACACAAAGGGCATCTTCTCTTCCATCGACAAGAATTTCAACCACTTTTGCAAACAGCTCGCCATCTTTTTCGTAAATCTCAAGGATGGATTTTGGTTTTTCGGTAACATCGTCAATAGTTTTCCACAATCCGAGGACCGACTGTGCACTTAGGTCCATCAGCATGAGAAAAAAAACAGGAAAAAGGAACAGCCTTTTATTCATCTTCAGATTTTGAGTTCATGTTCTGCCTCAGGCTGGTCAGTGTTGCATTAAGTTCAAAGCCCAAAAGAAGGATATTCGAGTTCAACCAGATATAGACCATTAAAATGAGGAGTCCTCCCAGGGCACCGTACAATTCATTATAGCGGGCAAATTTTTCAATATACAGACCGAAGAGATAAGAGGTTAGAAGGAAAAGCAAGGTGGTCATCAGGGCACCGTATGAAAAGAAACGAGCCTGCTTTCCCTCACGGGTACCGAAGTAATATAAAATTGCCGTGGTAAAATAAGAAAGTACCGAAAAAAACAAGATTTTACCTGCTCGAGCGCCAACAAGGTCATTGGGGTCTGTGGCTGTGCCACTCGATTCGGCGGCCCATACGTTTAAATATTCAAGGGTGTATTCAAAATAAACAAAGGCTACGGCACCTACGATAAGCAGAATGGACAAGATAATTCCAACCATTAGGGCATATGCATATTGTTTAAAGAAATTACGTGTTAGGATGATATGATAAGAAGTTTCAAAACCTCCGAAAATCGCATTAACCCCATTAGTCATTAAGAAGATAGAAAGTACAAAGGCTGAGGATAAAAGACCACCCTGTTTTTGGTCCTTGATCTGTGTATAAATTTCTCCGAAATAATCACTTGTAGCCGAAGGCAGGAAAGATTCGAGAAATCTGAGAAACTGAGTGTCGAAATCCTGACTGCCAACGCTAACCAGCGGAATGACAAAAGGGACTAAGGTTACAAGGAAAATCAGGAGGGGAAACAAGGCCATAAAGAGACTAAAGGCTATGGAACTGGCCCTTGTAGACAATGCTCCCTGCACAATTCCTATAATATACATTTCGAGGAGATCGTAAAGGGAAAGTCCTTCCAAGCCTGCGAGCTTGATTTTCTTCAGCAGGGCAACCAACCAATTGATGACCGGTATCTTTTCCAGCTTTTCCTCAACTTCCTTTGTCATCTATACGGCTTTAAGGCTCAGGTCTTTATTGCTAACGGAATGGGTAAGGGCCCCGGATGAAATATAGTGTACCCCGCATTCGGCATATTTCCGCAAGGTGGCTTCATTTATCCCTCCCGAGGATTCTGTGAGGCAGCGATCTCCGATCATTTCTACGGCTGTTATGGTATCTGCATAGTTGAAGTTATCGAGTAAAATACGGTATACTCCCTCCGACCTGAGGATCTCCTCAACCTCCTTCAGATTCCTGGCTTCTACAATGATTTTAAGGTTTTTCTGATGTTGCTTTAAATACGTTTTTGTCTGCTGGATGGCCTTGGTGATCCCCCCGCAAAGTCGATGTGATTATCCTTCAGCATAATCATATCGTAAAGTGCAAACCGATGGTTCTCACCACCTCCTATCCTCACCGCCCATTTCTCAATTGCTCTGATTCCCGGAGTTGTTTTCCTGGTATCGAGAATTTTGGTGTTTGTGCCCTCGAGGAGTGCCACGTATTTAGCTGTTTTTGTTGCGATGGCACTCATCCGCTGCATAGCGTTTAACACCAATCGTTCTGCCTTGAGGATACTTTGGGATGAACCACTCACATAAAAGACCACATCACCGAATTTCACAGGTTGCCCATCCTGAATTCTTACTTCAATTTCCAGATCACTGTCTACGTATTCAAAAACCTGCCTGGCGAATTGTACCCCTGCAATCACACATTCTTCTTTCACCAACAGCTTGGCCTTACCCTTTGCTGATGCCGGAATACAAGCCAGAGAACTGTGATCTCCATCTCCAACATCCTCCCTAATCCCGTTTTTTATAATTTGTGCTATTTCTTTAGCCAGGGCTTCTTCCGAAATCATAGGTTTCATTTATAAGGCTAAAATTACTAAAAACAAATGCCAACTGAGAATATGAATTTGTCGAATCTTTTACCTTTGGAACATGAAAATTAAACTGTTGGTAGTTGGTAAAACGGAGAAAAAGGAATTGCAATCCCTGATCGGGGACTATCAAAAAAGGCTTAGCCATTATATCAACTTTCAACTTGAGGTCATCCCCTCCCCTAAAGCGGCAAAAAACAGATCTGTCCCTGAACAAAAGCAACTGGAAGGACAGGCTATCCTCTCGCAGATAAATTCATCTGACATCTTAGTACTCCTGGATGAAAATGGCCAAACTTATAGCTCCAAGGGCTTTGCAAAGGAATTACAAAAGTATATGAACGCAGGAACAAGGCAATTGGTCTTTGTTATCGGAGGTCCCTTTGGATTTAGTGAAGAAGTATACAGCAGGTCCAGAACAAAAATAAGCCTGTCACGCATGACATTCTCTCATCAGATGATCCGTTTATTTTTTACTGAACAACTCTATCGCGCCTTTACTATCCTGAGAAACGAGTCTTACCACCATCAATAAAGAACTCTGAATTTGATGGTGTGTTCTACCTTTTTCAAGGCTTTGATCACGTCCTTGTTGTAATCTTTATCCAGATCGGTAATCACGTACCCCAGGTCTTTATTGGTAGAGAGATATTGCCCGGAGATATTCATTTCGTAATGCGCCAGTACTTCGTTGATCCGCGCCATCACACCTGGCAGATTCCGGTGAATGTGAAGGAATCGATGGGCATTTTGTTGTTTGGGCAATCGGATATTCGGGAAATTAAGGGCATCCTTGGTATTTCCTGAATTGATATAATCCATGATCTTATTGGGCACAAAATCGGCGATATTCATCTGCGCCTCCTGAGTACTACCCCCAATATGAGGAGTGAGAATCACATTGGATAATCCCTGCAAAGGAGTTTTAAAGCTTCCGTTACTTCTCGGTTCCTCAGGAAATACATCAATGGCCGCTCCGGCTATTTTCTTTTCCCTTAACGCTTTCTCCAGCGCCGGGATATCCACAACAAAACCCCTTGAAAGATTAATAAGATATGCCCCATCGCGCATTTGATGTAATTCTCTGTCTCCTATAAAATTCTTATTGGATTTATTGTCGTCAATGTGCAGGGAGACCACATCTGACACATTGAGTAAATCTTCAAGACTGTTGCACCTTTTTGCATTTCCCAGGGCCAGTCGATCTTCCAGATCGTAATAATAAACCCGCATACCCAGGGCTTCCGCCAGTACGGAGAGTTGTTTCCCAATATTTCCATAACCGACAATACCCAGATTCTTCCCTCTTACTTCAGCGGAGTTGGCAGCCGTTTTATTCCATTGTCCGTTGTGAATCTCCACGCTTCTGGGAAAGACATTTCGCATGAGCATGATGATTTGCCCTATAGCCAGTTCTACAACAGACCTGGTATTGCTGTAGGGAGCATTAAATACCACGATCCCCTTTTTCTGGCAGTAGTCCAGATCGATCTGCGTTGTCCCAATACAAAAAGCCCCAATAACTAATAGTTTATTGGCCGCATCCAGCACCCTGGGAGTGATTTGAGTCTTGGATCGAATCCCCAGTACATGTACTCCTTTAATTTTTTCGATCAGCTCTTCCTCGGTCAGACTCCGATCGACTAACTCAACAGAAAAGCCATCTTCCGATAAATTGTCGAATGCGATAGGGTGAACATTTTCGAGCAAAAGGATCTTGATCCTGTTTTTCGGGTATGACAGATTTCTTGGGAGGTCGTTCACGAAAAGGAATTCATCCAGGTTAGGTGCTACGTGATCTGCGTTGGAGGCTGCTTTCTCCCGATGAACGTTTTCGGTATAGGCGAAGAATTTATGCGCGATTCCCGCTTCCCGCATCACATAGTCGCTGTAGCCATCACCAATCACCTGCACTTCCCCGTCCAGGTCCAGTTCCTTCAGACAGGCTATCTTTCCGTTATGACTTGCGAGAACATTATCTTCGTCAAATCCTGTGATATTTCCGTCTTCATCAAAAGTAAATGTATTGGCATATACTCGGTCTGATGGAATATTGTATTCCTCCACAATAGGATCAATAAATTCTTTGAAGCCGCAGGAAATTACGTAAATATCATCTGAGTACTTTTCAAAGAATTCTTTGTTAGAGGCGATAGATTTTGAAATCTTCTTCCTTAATTCTTCAACAAGGGGCTCGAGATGTTTTTTATTTGCCTGCAACAGTCGGATCCTTCGTTCCAGAGACTCTGTGAAAGATATATCCCCGTCAATCCCGAGGTTAGTGATATGTTGTATTTCTTTGATGACCGCATCCCTGTCATCGCGGTTGTTCAGGGTCATTTCCGCAAGTACATCCAGGGCTTCCACCCGGGTTAATGTACTGTCAAAATCAAAAACATACTTCCTCGCCACGGTTATCATATAATGGTGTTAAAGGTTGTAAAAGTAGAAATATTTGAGGTCCGATACATGATTTCCCACTAAAAGTTCGAGATCGTTGTTTTATTGCCCCAATTGATAAAATATTCGCTTATTTTTAAACACTTTGTTGTGAAATTTCTATTATCCCCTGCATTCTACGATTTTAAATTTTAATTGCATTATGAAAAAAATTTTAAAGATTGTAAAAGTGATTATCCTCTCCCTGATCGTTATTCTCCTACTGACCTATGCAGTGATTTATCTCATAATGAAAATGGATTCCAGATCCAATTTTGCCCTTTTAGGTCCGGAAGCCCCAATACTTCAAATGGGAGATAAGATGATTCGGGATCTGAATAAAAATGGCCAGGTAGACGTGTATGAAAATCCTGATTATGCAGTTGAAAAACGTGTTGGGGACCTGATTAATCAAATGACTCTGGAAGAAAAAGCAGGACTGTTATTTGTGACCATGATTGCAGCCACTCCGGACGGTGAGCTTATGGAAACACCAATTTTATCTTTAGATCCACTCACAACCATGATGTCTGTCTATTTCCCTTCTAATTCAGAACTGATCGCAAAAAAGAAAATTAACAGCATGAACATACTGGGCTCATCAGATGCTGTAGCTCTGGCAAGATATAACAACAACATCCAAAAGATGGCCGAAAGAACCCGCCTTGGCATACCTGTTACCCTTGCCACCGATCCCAGACATGGCACTGAAAACAAAATTGGAACCACAATCTATACCCCTGCTTTTTCCGAATGGCCCAACTCCCTTGGGCTGGCCGCTACCCGTGATACTCTTTTGGTCAGGGAATTTGGCGAGATTGCGAGGCAGGAATACCTTGCCGTAGGTTTGCGGCTGGCATTACACCCTATGGCCGACCTTGCAACCGAACCTCGCTGGGCGAGGACCAATGGAACATTTGGTGAGGACGCCAATTTATCCGCGGCCATGACAAAAGCTTACGTTCGTGGTTTTCAAGGCGATACTTTAAACAATCGTAGCGTAGCCTGCATGACGAAGCATTTTTCCGGAGGGGGACCCCAGAAAGACGGCGAAGATGCCCATTTCCCTTATGGTAAAGAGCAGGTTTATCCGGGTAACAATTTTGATTATCATCTCATTCCTTTTATCGAGGGTGCATTCCCGGCGAATACGGCTCAAATCATGCCTTATTACGGCATTCCTATGGATCAGACCAGTGAGAATGTAGCCTTCGGATTTAATAAGGAGATAATCACCGGGCTGCTCCGCGATTCGCTGAACTTCAACGGGGTAGTCTGCACAGACTGGAATATTATTACCGATTCAAGAATATCTGAAGGCAGAGCCTGGGGAGTGGAACATCTGAGCGTAAAAGAACGTGTTAAAAAGGTACTTGATGCCGGCTGTGATCAGTTTGGAGGTGAAAGCATTCCGGAGGTCATCGTAGAGCTGGTCAAAGAAGGTAAAGTTAGTCTCGATAGGCTCGATACCTCGGTGAAAAGAGTACTTAGAGATAAATTTACTCTGGGGCTCTTTGACGATCCCTATGTCGATGAAAATAAAGCCGAGGAGATTGCCGGAAGAGAAGATTTTAGAAGACAGGGTAAATTGGCCCAGGCAAAATCGACTATCTTATTGAAAAACAAAGGTTTGTTGCCTCTAATGGAAGGGACCAGGGTTTATGCCGAAGGAATAGAGGAAATGCAGTATCTGGAGAACTACGGGTATTTGGTCAATTCACCTGAAGATGCCGATGTTATCCTAAAACGCCTTGACACGCCCTTTGAACCGAGATCGGAGTCTTTTATTGAAAACTTTTTTCATCAGGGTAGATTGTATTTTACAGAAGAAGAATCCAGGGAAATCCTGGCTCTTATCAGCCAAAAACCCTCTATCACCATCTTCAACCTGGAAAGACCTGCAATCATTACGGAAATCGATTCTAAAAGTTCTGCGGTGCTGGCAGAATTTGGCACCAGCGATGAAATCCTCGCCGAACTGCTTTTTGGTAAATTGGAACCCGAGGGGAAGTTACCCTTCGAGTTACCGTCGAGTTGGGAAGCAGTCCTGGAACAAAAAGAAGACGTAGCAAGTGACTCCAAAAATCATTTATATCCCTTTGGATACGGCCTCAACTACCGGGAAGATCAGAAGGAGAGATAAATCAGACCGGTAAGTATCGCCAAACCAAAACTCATTAGGGTTCCAATGAGGATGTATTCCGTTAGTTTACGGCTATTGCTTTCTTTCAGATCGTTAAATCGAAAGACCGATTTGGCTGTGATTAAAAGTCCGATACCTTCCCAACGACCTGTCATGATAAATATCAAAACGAAAAGGCGTTCTATCATTCCAATGTACTTACCGGCATTGGGCAGCGATTTGTGATCCAGGGAGATCTGTTTTGACATCTTTTCAAGCAGGATATTCATCAGGATAGCGCAGGGAAATGTCAGGAAGAAAACTGCCGTGACCAATCCCCAATTGATCATGCCGATCAGATAGTCTATCTGCCCAATTATATTTCCGTAGTACGCACATCCGAATAAAATTAAAATATGAAATACCTGGTCCACTATAAAGGGAATGCTCTTATTGGAAAATCGCGATTGGGAATACAGTTTTCCCAGGTCGATAACATAATGAGACAAAGCAACTACAAGGGCAATGCGCCAGTAGGTATAATTCCCCAGCAGCAGAAGCACCAGAACAAAATGTATGAGGACGTGAAAGTATAAGTAGCGGGAGGCGATTTTATGTACCGATTTATGGATTACCCATTTGGTGGGTTGAAAAAGGAAGTCCCCCAACAGGTGTGCAAGCAGGAGTTTTATAAACACAATCATATGATCACTTCTTTAAATGTTTTATTGTAAAATGCCAACAAATCTATTACCAGGTCTGTGTGAGCTCTTTTCTGTCTCTGACTCACGGCAGATTGCTGAATGCCAAAGGATTCTGCCATCTCGTGCTGAGAAGCTCCTGGATGTCTTAAGGTCCACGCAACTGTTTCTGCTGAAGCGGTAGACCATTCATCCATAAAACTCAGAGCCATACGGATTAAAAGATTACATACCTCATCTTGTTCCGGTAATCCGCTTCTGATGGCCAGGGTTTGTTTCTCGGATTTTAGTTCCTCAAGGAGCCTGCCGGAATTCTGATAAGCCGTACCATTGGCTTCTGTGATCCGTCCTCCGGAATAGGATTCTTCCCCTATTCCTATCGCCAGTCGTACATCGAGATTTCTGAAGGATTTAATTACAGATTTAATAAGAATGGCATCCTCCAGGGCCTTATTTGCCGTGGTTTTAAATTGAAACTCATCACCCCGGTAAATATCCCAGGCTTCAGGTTGTTCACCTTTTAGTGCCAATACCTCTTTTAGCGAAGGCAGCCATGCCGCAGAAGAATACTGCCCTGAATTGACAAGGTCACCGGTTACAATCGCAATCATATTATTAGTTTAAAAGCTAATATATGTAATTATAAGTATATATACTAATATTTTTAGTTATAAGTGGTGAAATTCATGTTATAGTGCCAGATAAAATTTCGAGATCTTTAAAACCAGCGTCTTACTTTTAAACAATATTGCCGGTATTCCTTACCAAAATTCTCGAGTAGTGCAGCCTCTTCGTATTTTATCTGAATTCTGTTCATGACAGAAACAAAACCGGCGGCTATCAGCGTATTAAAGGCATTACCCAATTCTAATCCCCAGGCGATAAGAATCAGCAGCATGGCCAGGTACATGGGGTTCCTTGAAAAAGAATAAATTCCACCGGTTACCAGCGATTTGGCCTTAGAAGGTGTCAACGGATCTGTGGTGGTACGAGCGCGTAAGAACTGAATAATAGCAATACACGCAATGACTACGGCTAGCACTGCGAGTACTTTTTTTAATACGTCACGGCCAAAAAAATCAAAATAACCTACAGGTAGATAGGTCGCGAGGAGATACATCAGTAGACCGGCAATAAAAAAAATGACTACCGGAGGAAGTTTGAATTTCATAGAGTGAATACATTGAGGAATTCAAAATTACTATTTTTGGTCGCACTTTAAAGCCCAAACCGAAAGAGAGCACTAATGGAACTGGTATTTGCCACTCACAACCTCAATAAAGCAAAGGAAATTTTACTACAATTGCCTTCGCAAATTCACCTTATAACTTTAAGGGATATAGGCTGTTTGGAAGAAATTCAGGAGACCGCGAGCACTTTGCAGGGCAATGCGCTTTTAAAAGCCTCCTATGTGAAGGAAAAATACGGATTTTCTTGTTTTGCCGATGATACGGGCCTGGAAGTTTTAGCTCTTGAAGGCGCCCCGGGTGTTTACTCGGCACGATATGCCGGGGAACCAAAGAACGAAGCAGCAAATATGGCCAAACTCCTGAATGAGCTGAAGGGAAAGAAAGACAGAAGGGCTCAGTTTACAACCGTGATTGCCTTATGTTCTGACCATGGAAATCACTTTTTCAAAGGTGAAGTCAAGGGCCTAATCACCGAAAAAGCAAGAGGATCAAATGGTTTTGGATACGATCCGGTGTTTCAGCCTGAGGGTTTTGACAGGACCTTTGCGGAACTCAGTTTAGAAGAAAAGAACCAGATCAGTCACAGAGCCAGGGCTTTTAGCAAATTACTTGAGTTTCTAAGAGCTCTTAGCTGACAGACTTTGCGCATATCCATATATTTAAAAGTATATCTTACTGCGAATCAATAAATAGCAGTACCTTTGCCGCTTAATTATAGCCGCTGGTATAGCATGTGTTGCGCTGAGGATCAAAGTGTTATTTGGATAACCGCTCTATGCAACACCCATATTTGCGATTACGTAAAATAACATTAGATGAATTCATTTAAAGCGCTGGGGCTCAACAACGCCCTGCTGCAAGCTATTGAAGATTTAGGGTTTGAAACCCCATCCGAGGTCCAGGAAAAAACAATTCCAATTCTTTTACAGGACGAATCAGACCTCGTAGCCCTTGCCCAAACAGGTACAGGGAAAACTGCCGCATTTGGCTTCCCTCTCATTCAGAAAATTGAAAGCGAAAGCAGAACCACCCAGGGTCTGATCCTTTCCCCAACACGAGAGCTTTGTCTACAGATTACCAATGAGATACAACTGTACTCAAAATACGTGAAAGGGCTCAATATTGTAGCGATTTACGGAGGTGCCAGTATCATTGAGCAAGCCAGACAGATCAAAAGAGGGGCACAGATTATTGTTGCCACTCCCGGAAGGATGAAAGATATGATCGGGCGTGGAATGATTGATATCAGCAAAATAGATTATTGCATCCTCGATGAAGCCGATGAGATGTTGAACATGGGCTTTTATGAGGATATCAAGGACATTCTTTCCACTACACCTAAAGAGAAATCAACCTGGTTGTTTTCGGCTACCATGCCTAAAGAGGTTGCCACCATCGCCAAGAAATTTATGCATCAGCCTAAGGAAGTTACTGTGGGGGCAAAAAATTCAGGTGTGGACACCGTTCAGCACGAATATTATGTGGTTGGCGGTAGAGATCGTTATGAGGCTCTCAAACGTCTTGCTGATGCAAATCCCGGTATATTTTCCGTGGTCTTTTGCCGAACAAAACGTGACACTCAGAGGGTTGCAGAAAAACTTATAGAAGACGGGTACAATGCCGGTGCCTTGCACGGCGACCTTAGTCAGAACCAGCGCGATCTGGTCATGAATTCTTTTCGTAAAAAACAGATCCAAATGCTCGTAGCTACGGATGTGGCTGCCAGGGGTATTGATGTAGATGACATATCACATGTTATCAACTACCAGCTTCCTGATGAAATTGAAACTTACACCCATAGAAGCGGGCGAACAGGAAGGGCAGGTAAATCTGGGATCTCTATGGTGATCATCACCAGGAGTGAGCTCCGTAAGATCAAGACCATTGAAAATATAATCAAGCAGAAATTCGACCCCAAACAGATCCCGTCCGGAATGGAGATCTGTGAAATCCAATTGTATCATCTTGCGAGTAAGATTAGGGATACCAAAATTAACGAAGAAGTTGACCATTACCTTCCGGCCATACATGATGTTCTGGAGGGAATAGATCGCGAAGAATTGATCAAAAAGATTGTTTCTGTAGAATTCACAAGGTTCTTTGCTTATTACAGTCGGGTTAAAGACCTCAACAGTGTCGAAAGTTCAGGCAAGGGCAAAGCATCGTCCGGCTCAAAAGGATCTGATTTTAATGACAATGGTTCTGTACGATACTTCGTAAACGTTGGGGAAAGGGACGGATACGACTGGATGTCTTTAAAGGACTTTTTAAGAGACACACTAAACATTGGCAAAGATGATGTTTTCCGGGTAGACGTAAAGGACAGCTTTTCCTTTTTTAACACCGATGCCTCACTCACTGATCAGATCCTCAGTACGTTTAAAGATTTTAAAGTCGACGGCAGATTCGTCAACGTAGAAGTTTCTAAAAGTCCGGAAGGTGGCGGTCGCAAAGGAAAAGACAAAGGAAGGCGCAAGAATAAAGACAAAAGGAGGAGTGATACTAAAGATCGTTCCTACAATAAAAGTGGTGGGCGAAGAACCGGAAAGCGGAGAAGTAAAAAGAGGGACGGCTTTTATTAGTTAATTCTATATTAAAGAGGTATTAAATAAGAGGTTTTTTTGGTTTATTAGATGCCCTAGCATGAAGATGAAGTTAAAATTCTTTACTATCGTTTTATTAGTAGGCAGTTACCTGACATTCGCCCAGGAGGAAACTTCTGAAGTGATTTTACAGGAATTCAAAGCTCAGGTGATAAATGCCCAAACCGAAGAAGCACTCGAAAGTGTTCACGTAGTTAATCTCAACCAGGTCATAGGAACCATCACCGATACTGAGGGCCAATTTACGATTCAGGCCGCCGTCAATGACACCTTGTATTTTTCATATTTGGGATTTAAGTCACAAAAGATCAGAGTCACCAATGATATGTTCAAATTTATGGACACTAAAATTGCCCTGACAGAACTGGCATATGCCCTGGAAGAGGTCATCGTTCGTCCATACCAGCTTACAGGCTATCTCGAAATAGACGTGAAAAATCTACCGATCAATACTTCTTATCAGTACAGTATTTCGGGACTTTCCAAGAGTTACGAGGCTGGCAGTAAAAATCCCAGTGCGGTAACCAAAGTTTTAGGGGCGATCCTGAATCCGGCTGACCTGCTCAGAAATTTGTTTGGGAAAAAGCCCAACCAAATGAGAAAACTTCGCCTGATCAAGGAGGATGACGAAATCAGGGATCTTCTAGCCTCAAAATTTGACCGGGAGACGCTTACAGAACTCCTACAGCTTGAGAAAGTGGATATTGAAGATATCCTTTCCAACTGTAATTTTTCTAAGTCTTTTATCAGAACAGCCAACGATCTGCAAATACTCGATGCCATTAGTAGTTGTTATGAAGAGTATAAAGTTCTTAACAGGAAAAGCTAGAAAAGTCCGCCTTAGAACCTCCACTAAATAAATTTTCCTAATCCAAGATCATTTTATAGTTTTAGGCAAAATAAAAAAGCCTCTCTTGAGCTCATCCGCAAAGTATAAAGTCCTTTGTTTATTGGCCTGAAGTATGGAGAGTCTTCCTCAAATACTCTGCTTCATGAAAAAGTACTGGCCGTAGTGTGCTTTCTATGCTTGTTTGCTTCATGTAAACCCAAACCTGAGACCACAGACCAGATCGCTCTCCAAAACGAAGTGAAGGTTGAAACACTAGAAGAGATTATTCCGTTTCGCTGGGAAGCAGCCAATGTTTATTTTCTTCTTACAGACCGCTTTAATAACGGAAATCCTGAAAATGACACCAACTTTGAAAGGACCAATGAAACAGGACCACTCAGAGGATTTATGGGAGGTGATATTCAAGGAATTACGCAGAAGATAGAAGAGGGGTACTTTACAGATCTGGGAATCAACGCTATTTGGTTTACACCAGTTGTGGAACAGGTCCACGGTGATACAGATGAAGGTACCGGTAACACTTATGCTTATCACGGCTACTGGGCCAAGGACTGGACCTCTCTCGATCCCAACTTCGGAACCCGAAAAGACCTTGAGAACATGGTCAGAAAAGCTCATGAAAAGGGTATTCGAATCCTAATGGATGTAGTATTAAATCATACTGGTCCGGTGACTGACAAAGACCCAGTTTGGCCGACTGAATGGGTGATTACAGAACCTAAATGCACCTTTGAAAGTTACGAGACCACTACCGCATGTACACTGGTTGAAAATCTCCCGGATATCAGAACAAATTCTGATACCGCTGTGGAGTTACCCGACAATCTGTTGGCGAAATGGAAGGAAGAAGGCCGACTGAGTATGGAACTCGATGAGTTGCAGCTTTTCTTTGACAGAACAGGTTATCCCAGAGCCCCGCGTTTCTACATTATTAAATGGTTGTCAGATTATGTAAACGAACTCGGGATCGATGGCTTTAGGGTGGATACGGTAAAACACGCTGATGAAAAGGCCTGGGCAGAACTGTATAAAGAAGCCTCTTACGCCTTCGAAAATTGGAAAAAGAAACATCAGGATCGGGTTCTGGATGACACTCCCTTTTATATGGTTGGCGAAGTGTATAATTACGGCATCTCGGGGGGCCGCGAATTCGATTTCGGAGATAAGAAAGTAGATTATTTCGCCAATGGGTTTAACAGTCTGATCAACTTCGAGCTGAAAACAGACGCTAATAAAAGCTACGAAGAGATTTTTAAAAAATATAGTTCCCTGATTCACACCAAACTGAAAGGGGCCGGTGTTATGAATTACCTCACCTCACATGATGATGGCAGTCCTTTTGACAAGGAGAGAGAAAAGCCTTTCTTCTCGGCCAATGTATTACTGCTTACACCCGGAACTTCACAGGTGTATTACGGGGACGAAACGTCCAGAGATCTCTCCATCGAAGGCACAGTGGGAGATGCCACACTCAGATCTTTTATGAATTGGGAGCAGTTAGATAGTCCCGACACCAGGGAAGTACTCACGCATTGGCAAAAGCTTGGTAAGTTCAGAAGTCGGCACCCTGCCATCGGTGCCGGTAAACACAAGAGGCTAGCCAAAAAACCTTATGTCTTTAGTCGGACCTACACCGATGGGGATTACAAGGATAAAGTGGTGGTTGGCCTGGATCTACCAAAGGGTAAAAAATTACTTTGGGTAAAAGGGTTTTTTGGAGACGGGACCCAATTGTACGATACCTATTCGGAAACACTTGTGGAAGTTAAAAAGGGTAGCGTAACTCTTGACAACCCGTATTCAGTGGCCCTTTTAGAATTGGCTCAATAACATAGTGCATTTTCACATTTGGAGTGGGGATTCAATTATTCTAGAACTATTTTATCTGTAATAATTAATGCCTTGAATGAAGGGCCATCCTGTTTCCTTCTGTATCCGTGAATAAGGCCATATATCCTGTATCCTCACTAATCATTTTTTTGGCCTGAAGAATCTGTCCTCCGGCTTTCTCGATCTTATCGAGCTGTTCTTGTACATCACGGCAGGAAAAATAAAGCAGAGGCCCTTTTGAGGAACTCGGGTGGTAAAAATCTGAGTGCTTTACAAGAGCTCCTGAAGCTCCTGATTTTCCTTCAGCAAAAGGAAACAACCCCATCTTTAACTCGTGAAGATCCCGCAGGTGTATTTGAACATCAAAAACAGCTTCATAGAACGTTTTAGCCCTTTCCATGTCTGTAACCGGAATTTCAAACCATCCTACCATGTTTGATTCCATCTGCCTTGTTTTTATTCTAATTGTGTCTTCAGAGAGGATAATCCCTCTTCAAAATCTTTTCCCACCATTTTATCCATATTCATAAAAAGCATCATGATACTCATGGGAAATTTGTTCTTTCCTTTAAATCCCCAGGTTACCTTAGTGCTTCTTTCTTCGGCATCCTCCAGAACAAGGTAGCAGTCGGACTGGGACTTCCAGGGTTTCATAAAACGCAATTCTCCGTCGATTCGTTCCCCGGGAACTATATTTGTGATTTCTTGTTCCCCTTCACCAACTTCCTTGTTACCGTTCCAATAGCTCACCGCCCCAACTTCCCCATCGGTTCCGGTAAATTTCTTTAACATATCGGGGTCTTTTTTTGCCCACGGAGACCAGTGGTCCATATTTTTAAGGTATTTAAGGTATTCAAATACTTCATTTCTAGGTTTTGAAATTACGACCGAGCGATTCACGTCGTAAGTCTTGGGAGCAATGATGGCAAGAATAAGAATGACGGCTGCCAACACGAGCAGGATGTAGAGTGCAGTATACATTTGTCTATCAATTAGTTGGTTGAAAGGAAAGGTACAAAATCTTTCTAAATCCCTTTGTGGAATCGCGCTACAATTTTGTCAATATTCTTTATTGATTTTTTGATCCAATCGGCCCTGATCACTGCTTTTTCTTCCTTACTGAGTCGCCAGCACTGTTCGGAACTACGTAATTTTTGGGTCATCTGATGTAAAACTATGGCTGCGGCCACAGAAACATTGAGACTTTCAGTAAAACCTACCATTGGAATGTGTATGAGCTCATCAGCTTTCGCCAGCGCATCCTCTGAAAGGCCTTCTTTTTCAGTACCGAAAACAAAAGCCATCTTTTGATCAATCGGTATTTCTTCAAGCGTCTTAGCGTTGGGTTTGGAGGTCGTTGCCAGGATCCTGAATCCCTTATGCCTCAAACTTTGAATACACTCCTCAGTATCACTGTGTTTATGAATATCGGTCCATTTTTGAGCGCCAAGCGCTATTTTTTTATCCAGTCGGTCAGTAAATCTCCGTTCAATAAGATGTACATCCTGGATTCCAAAGATATCGGCAGAACGAATCACCGCACTGGCATTATGCTGATGGTATACATCCTCCATGACCACGGTAATATATCGGGTACGCCAATTCAGCACCTCTTCAAACCGCTGAAGACGCTTCTCGGAAACAAAGGTCTCGAGGTAATTAAGAAGCTTAACATCCTCCATAATCCGAATATAAGAAAAACGTATCTTTAGGTAAAAGACCCCGGATGAAGAAGAAGATAGTTGTGCTTTCAGGCGCAGGAATGAGTGCAGACAGCGGATTAAAGACCTTTAGAGATGCTGACGGACTCTGGGAAGGGCACGACGTAATGGAAGTGGCCTCACCTCAGGGTTTTAGAGCACAACCGCAATTGGTTTTACAATTTTATAATGAACGAAGGCGGCAATTACTTCAGGTAGAACCCAATGCCGGACATAAAGCACTCGTCGAGCTAGAATTGAAGTACGATGTTCAAATCATCACCCAGAATGTAGACGATCTTCATGAACGTGCAGGGAGCAGTAGAGTTCTTCATTTGCATGGGGAATTGTTTAAAGTACGCAGCACTGCCCCTCCTTACAAAGTTTATGAATGGAAGAAAGATCTGAATATCGGGGATTATTGCGAAATGAGTCATCAATTAAGACCGCATATTGTCTGGTTTGGTGAAGAAGTACCTTTGTTACCTAAAGCGGCTGATCTCACCTCGCAGGCCGATATCCTTATCATAGTGGGAACCTCCCTTCAGGTGTATCCCGCAGCTTCACTCATGTATTACGCCAGACGGGGGGTGCCAACTTACCTTATAGATCCGAAACCGGCATTGACCCATAGTAGTGATCTCAATCTTAAGCTGATTGCCAGCAAAGCTTCAGAAGGTGTTCCAGAACTGGTGTCTTCCTTATTGAATTAAAGTATCGGCTGGTCGTGAATAAGCAGGTGCCATCTCCTCTTTTAAACTAAAAACTTATGGCTATCTTTGCCCTTTCCATTGCACATGAGTTCAAACACCAATCTCGTTTCAGAAATAAAGGCCATATCCCCGGTTGACGGTCGTTATAAAAGTAAAGTCTCTTCTCTAATTTCCTTTTTTTCGGAAGAAGCACTGATGAAATACCGAGTGCGGGTAGAGATAGAATACTTTATCTCCCTTACGCGCATTCCTCTGCCCCAATTAAAGTCTTTTCCATCTTCAAAATGGGAAGAACTCAGGAATATTTATCTCTCCTTTAGTACAGACGATGCCCTTGAGATTAAAGAGATAGAACGGACAACAAATCACGACGTAAAGGCGGTTGAATATTTTATAAAATCAAGATTTGATAAGCTTGATATAAACGAGTTTAAAGAATTTATACATTTTGGATTAACCTCTCAGGATATCAACAACACTGCCATTCCTCTGTCCCTTCACGAGGCGATGATGGCAGTTTATATGCCTCAATATAATGAGTTGCTCAAGTCTATTGAAGACAGAGCAAAAGAATGGGCAAACGTCCCTATGCTGGCACGTACCCACGGCCAGGCGGCCTCCCCTACTCGTCTAGGCAAGGAATTTGACGTTTTTGCCACACGCCTCCGGGAGCAATTAAAATTTCTCGAGCAGATTCCACATGCGAGTAAGTTTGGCGGCGCAACGGGGAATTACAATGCACACAAAGTAGCCTACCCGGATATTGATTGGAAAGCATTTGGGAAATCTTTTGTCGAAGGGGAATTGGGCCTTTACCATTCCTTTCCCACTACACAAATCGAACATTACGATCATATGGCGTCTTTGTTCGACTGTCTGAAAAGGATCAATACCATCCTGATCGATCTGAACAGAGATCTATGGACCTATATTTCGATGGATTATTTTAAACAAAAGATCAAAGAAGGGGAAGTAGGTTCATCTGCCATGCCCCACAAGGTAAATCCTATAGACTTTGAGAACGCTGAGGGCAACTTAGGCATGGCGAATGCTATTTTTGAACATCTGTCATCCAAATTACCTGTATCCAGATTACAGCGCGATCTTACAGACAGTACTGTTTTGAGGAATATTGGGGTTCCTTTTGCCCACACTCTTATTGCCTTCCAGTCTACTCTTAAGGGTCTTGGTAAACTCTTGCTCAACTCCCAAAAGATCGAATCGGACCTGGAAAACAACTGGGCGGTAGTGGCAGAGGCCATACAAACCATTCTAAGACGCGAAGGCTACCCAAACCCCTACGAAGCCCTGAAGGAGCTCACAAGGACTAACGAGGCTATTACACAAGGCTCAATCTCCAGTTTTATTGACACCTTAAAAGTGTCAGAGGAGATAAAAAAAGAACTCAAGGCAATTAACCCCGGGAATTACACAGGTATCTAGCTCTCATAAAAAAAACCTGCCTACAGTGGCAGACAGGTTAATCATATCTTTTAAAAATACTATCCTTTGAGGAACTGGCCTATTTCACCAAGTCCTTCCCCTGAGTAATCTGATTTCTGAATGGCTTGCATCAATTTCAACAAATGGGCAGGATTCATATCCTTCCCCAGAACTCGTACCAGTGCAAATCCCTTTTCATTGCTGTTGCCATAAATAATAACCTCATCTATGGCGTCATCTTCCCCCAGGTATTTTACAAATCCTTTGCCGTAAGTTGAATTCAGTTTCATCAACTCTTTAAAGTCAGAGTTTTTAAGAATGGCATTCACCTTACCCTTTTCCACTTCGTATTCCGAAGCGTTTGAGGCGGTTTTTTTAAATGCCAGAATGTTGAGCTTTCTCAAGGACTCAACGGCTGTGCGCTGTTCTTCTGAAAGATCTACTTCGTCAAGGTTTAAGATACTGGCAGGGAGGTCTAGAGAAATAAAATTAGGATTCTCTGCGCTGTCTACGTAATACTCCTGCAGGCTTTGGGTTGAAGAACATCCCATAAGCAGGAACAGACCTATTATTGGTAGGGTTGTGAATAATTTTTTCATCGTTGTTTAGCTTCTGAAGAAGAACTAGGTTGCAGACCTGCCTGATTCGGCAGATCTGCAACATCATTCTAGGTTACTTTTTCTGTTTCTCAATCTGATTTAATTCCTCAGGTAAGTTCATTTTCTTGGTCAATGCCCCAATCTTGGTAAGATCGATATCTCCGGTAAGAGTTAACAATACCGTTTCAATCTTGCGATCGTTGATTTCAACATCGGCGTTCTTAATACCTGTAACGAACATAAGTAATTCACTTACATGGTCTTCATCCTTACCCTTGCGGATATAGAATTTCACATTGGCGTCTTTGTCCTTTACCCTCATCAGTTCTTCCAGGGAGGCATTTTTCAGATAACGGTCTACAGTAGACTTCATATCGGCAGATATTCCCTTGTTTTCGGTCACAAAAACCTTTAACCCATTGAGACTTTTTGCAATGTCCATCGCCTCTCTAGCTTCGGGTTCATCAACATTGACATCCATTTTTACAAGGAGATCGAACATGTTTTTGTTGACGATCACCGAACTCACCTCGTCCATATCTTCAAACTTATCAAAGATTGACTGGGAGAAGCCTGCAAATGGTAACAAGGCTAAAGCGATTATTAATACATACTTTTTCATACTGTTGTTTTTTAATTGTTTTTGATAATTTTTTCTTTAGTTTCTTGAAATTCATGTAAATAGGCCACTTTTTTAGTACCACGATCCAAATTAGAGGCCAATAGCCCAAGGGCCTTTTTAGTCTGGTGATAGGCAAATTCTGCTTCTTTTTGTTCCTGATACTGCCTACCAAAAAATATGCCAGCTACCATAACGACTACAGCTGCAACGGAAATCCATTTGTACAAGTTTGTTCTGGGTTTTAATGGAACCTGCTGCGTAAATCGCTCTTGTTTGGCACTTGAGAAGTAGGTGAACATAGGACGGTATTGTTCCAAATGCAGCTCTACCTGTTCTCCGGAAAAATATTCCTTCAGTTCTTTTTCCTCAGCCCTCGTAGTCTGGGCCTCGAAGTACTTCTCTAATAATCTTTCTATTCTAACTAATTCCATAGTTGTGCTTTTCTACTAATTGTTCTCTTACGGTTTTCCTGGCTCTGGATAGCGCCACTCTAACGGCGGTGGGCTTCATATCCAGCATTTCAGATATTTCTTCGTAGCTGTACGCTTCTATATCTCTTAATTGCAAGACCATTTTCTGCTGGTCAGGCAAAGATTCCATAATTCTTTCCACCCACTCCACACTGTCGTGTACTTCTACCTCATTTTGCAGCGAGCTTTGGTTGTCGGCGTAATTACTGTGTACCAGCTTTAGGTTACCTGATTGCTTAGATTTAAGTCGATCAAGGCAAAAATTCTTGGTCATGGTCATGGCAAACGCTTCAACATTGCGATAAGCCCCAATTCTCTTTTTCTTAGACCATAATTTCATCAGTATCTCCTGAGTTGCATCTTCAGCCTCTTCGGAAGAAACCAGCAGCCTCTTGGCAAGCCTGTATAACTTGTCTTTAAAAGGCATAACCACATTTAAAAACTCACTCTGTGTCATTATAGGTTGTTCGGTTGTCGTATTGAGCATGTTCCTGCCGTGTTACAATAGCTAGACGACCTTAATCGAATTTTGTTACAAATCTTTTTTCTTTGCCGATATCTCGTTATTTTAGCCAATAGTAACCTTCCCTACACATGATATTGCCGGATACCACCCAAGGTAAGAAAAACCCAGGGGTGTATATATATTTGGAATAATTATTGCTACTTAAAAAACTATGAAAAAGAATTATATAACACTACTCTTTGCGGCGCTGTTTGTACTCGCCTGCAACAAAGACGACGACGGACTCATTACTACTGCCACCGATGTTCAGACACAGGATTTTATGTGGAAATCGATGAATCTGTGGTATTTCTGGCAGGCTGATGTGGATGTCCTGGCCGATGATCGCTTTAGCAGCGACGAAGAATACACCAACTTTCTCAGATCTGAGTCGGATCCGGCTAACTTCTTTGACAATCAACTTAGATTCGTCGAAGACCGGTTCAGTAA
Source organism: Muriicola soli (assembly GCF_004139715.1). Classification (GTDB taxonomy): domain Bacteria; phylum Bacteroidota; class Bacteroidia; order Flavobacteriales; family Flavobacteriaceae; genus Muriicola; species Muriicola soli. The sequence continues at coordinate 1,717,337 of NZ_CP035544.1, forward strand.
TTACAGCTCTGATTATGAAGATTTTACCAATTTCCTGTCAGGTATAACCAAGAGCAACGGTCTGAGTTTTGGCCTTATTGCCCTAGAAAATGACAATGTCGTTGGTTATGTTCGCTATGTCACTCCCAATTCGGATGCGGCCACCAAAGATATCTTCAGAGGGGAATTCTTCACGGGTGTTGACGGACAAACGCTTACACTGAACAATTACATCGACCTGCTCTTTGGGGAAAATGATACCTACACGCTAAACATGGCCGACCTGGTTAATGACACCTTTACGCCAAATGACAAAGAGGTTACCCTCACCAAGCAAGAAGGATTTCAGGAGAATCCCATTTTTGTTGTCAATACCTTTGATGTCAATGGACAAAAGATCGGTTACATCTATTACAACCGTTTCCTCAACGAATTTGATGAAGAACTCAATGACGCCTTTGGTCAATTAAAAGCACAGGGAATCACAGATCTGGTTCTCGATTTGAGGTATAATCCAGGGGGTTCGGTTAATACTACCCGACTTATGGCTAGTATGATCTACGGTACAAACAATAATGACCTCTTTATAAAACAACGCTGGAACCCTAAAATTCAGGCTTCCTTTGACGATTCAGATCTCGAAGACTATTTTACGGACAGAACCGGAGAAGGTACCTCTATAAATACCCTGAATCTAAGTAGGGTTTTCATCATCACTACAGGAAGATCAGCATCGGCCAGTGAGTTGATCATAAATGGTCTGGATCCTTATATGGATGTTATCCAGGTAGGGACAACTACAACAGGAAAGAATGAATTCTCGCTCACTATGGTGGATGATCCCGGAAGATCAGGATTACCCTATGTTTATTCGCCTTCAAGGGAATCGTCAATCAACCCTGAAAACAGATGGGCTTTACAGCCTCTGGTGGGAAGAAATGAGAACTCTGTCGGTTTTTCTGATTATACAGCCGGTTTTACTCCGGAAATTGAACTTGAAGAAGATCTTGCCAACCTCGGCGTTTTAGGAGATATCAACGAGCCCCTGCTTGCCCGGGCCATAGAGGAGATCACCGGGGTTTCAGGAAAACGCGATTTTACGGTGCGCAAACCTGCAAGACCCTTTGCCGATCCTGAGGTATTCAGCCCGGTAAAGGACAATATGATACTGGATAAACCGCTCAATCTTAAGCTGAAATAAACGTAAGGCTCGGTTATCCGGGCCTTTTTTATTGAAACCTAAGGGTAAATCCCATCCTAAAATTTCTTCCCCTCGTATTAAAACCGAGTACCTCCCTATATGAGGTATTCAAGAGGTTATCCCCTTGAATAAAAACGGTGAGAAGATCGGGCATAAGTTCATATCTGGCCGACAGTCCCAGCAGGCCAAACGCCTCAAGAGGAACCTCTGTAAACGTATTAAAGTCGGTATCGGTCCTGGTTCCGGTATAGGCGTAATTCGCTGATATTAAAAACGCCTCAGACACTTGGTACCCGAGATCTGTGAATATTTTGTGCTTTGGGATTCGAATGGAGGCATCTCCTTCACGTTCTGTGAAAGTGTAATTAGTTTTTAAAGAAAGATCTTCCGTCAGAAACCAGTCTAATTCCATTTCGAAACCTCTGGCCTGTATGGTGTTTTCTGCATTGTCATACAGGAAATTGACATTGTCAAAAAAGACAAAGTCCTTTTCTTCTCTTGAAAATACCACCGTACTTACCCTCAGGCGATCATCGATAGCGTATTCCAAACCGAATTCCAGGGTTTGGTTAGTTTCGGGTCTCAATTCAGGATTGGCTCCGAATTGTCCGAAAAGCTGGGTTAGTGATGGGGTAAGGTAGGCAGTGGCAAAACTGGCAAGGGCCTTAAAATAGCCGTTATCCCGCCTTAGAATATAACTGGGATTGATATTGTAGACGAACTGCGAGCCGTATTCTGAATGAATGTTTAATCTGCCACCTGTTGTAAATTGAAATCCATTTTTATTGAAATAGACGAGGGAGAGATAAGGATCGATAAAACTAAATTCTCTTTCCTCTTCAAACTCGGTTTGCTCAAGGTTATAATTGATCCCGGCTATCGTCCTGAAATTCCCAGACTGATATTTATTAAAAAAGTCACCAATTAAATTCTGTCCTTTAAAAGTTCCGGGGAAGGCGCTAAAATTCTCAGAGTCATAAGTGGTATACGCCATATTCAAAGTGGTCGATCCCTTTGAATAATCATAGACTGTGTTGATCCCAACCCGATTCTGGGTACTTTCAAATTGATAAGGCGCGTCCTGCAGACCAAAGGATTCGTCATAAGCTGATTTTAATTTAGCCTGACTGGCATAGACCCTGGCCTTGAATTGATCACTGATCTTATACCCAATACGGGCATTTAGGTTGATCGCAGAAAAAGGGTCGGCTTCATTAGCTTCAGTAGAAATAGAAGACATTCCATCCGTATACCTGTTAGCAAATCCAACAGCATAGTCCCATTTCCCGGAAGAACCGGCCACTCGGGCCGAGTTTTCGAAAGAGTTAAGCTGATATTTTTGATCTTTAGTAGTTTGGTTTGTTCCAATAATAGAGGAAAAATTTCCCGTTAATTTCTTATCCGGGGCGTCTTTTGTGGTGATATTGATCACAGCCGTAGCGGCGTTTGCGCCATAAAGGGTGCTCGATGCCCCTTTGATGATCTCGACTGAGGCAATACTTGTTAATGGTAGTAGTCGCAGATCGAATTCCTGAGAGAAGGACGATGGATCTGATACCCTAACACCATCTATTACCACAATCACTTGTCGGCCTCTTCCACCTCTTACAAAAACACCCAGGACCTCCCCTGCTCTACCACGGCTACCGGAAATCTCAATTCCGCTTTTGTTATTGATAAGTTCGGGCAGTGATCTCCCCTGATTTCTTCTCAATTCTTCAGCACCGATTCTGATAACGGTCTTCCCCGAATTCTCCCTCCGAATGGGGAATCGGGTATCACTTACCACTACTTCATCCAGCAATCTTACCTTTACACTGTCAGACTCTGTTTGCTGAGCCCATGAAACCGTTCCGATGATCAACAGAACACCGGCACTCCAAAAATTTTTGACCACTTTTCTCTTTTCCTAAAATCGGAATCGCGTATGAGGATGCATACGAAAACTTTTATCCCGAAAGTTATACCTCGTTTTTTGAATTTGGCAGGTCTCCTGACTTGCGTTCTGAGAGCAACCTTCCCATCTTTTTTGAGAAAAGACAGTGGTAATGAAGAGCAAACAGACATAGTTTCCCTATGGGAATCTACTGAGCTTACAGTTGCGGGTACAGTTCCGGAATTACACCGGATTCCCTTTTAATACCAGCCCTAAACGGCGGGTAACCTAAATTCGCTGTGAAGATAATCAAATTCTCCAATCCTTTTTAGCAAAGGACATTAAAGCTTACTTTTGCGCTTAACGATATCTATTTATGAGAGTGTTTTTATGTTTGGTATTAATATTCCTTAGCGGATGCAGGGAAAAAACCTCACAGGACCTTACACAAGGAAAAGAAACTCCTGGGAAAAACACCTCTTCTATCCATTATGCGAAAGGATTTGAAGTAGAAAACATCGAAGATGGCCTTACACTGATCAAAGTACTCCAACCCTGGCCCAATGCCACAAAACCCTTCACCTATGCCCTGGTGGATAAAGACGCTTCATTGCCTTCTTCATTTGAACAGAATGCATACGATGCGGTGGTTTCAGTCCCTGTAGAACGCCTGGTGCTTACATCAACAACGCATATCCCCGCCATTGAGGCCCTTGGGGTGGCCAACCGACTTATAGGCTTTCCGGGAACGGATTATATTTCGTCTGAACTTACCAGAGAGAGAATATCACAAGGTAAAGTGGTAAACCTGGGCAATAACGAATCTATAAATACAGAAATGACTCTGCAACTACAGCCAGATCTTGTAGTGGGCTTTAGTATTTCTTCAGAAAACAGAACGTATGAAACCTTGATAAAGGCGGGCATCCCAGTGGTGTATAATGGGGATTGGACCGAACAGACTCCCCTGGGTAAAGCTGAATGGATCAAATTTTTTGCACCCTTTTTTCAACTCGAAGAAAAGGCGGACAGCATTTTTGATTCTATTGCAAATTCCTATGCCGAAGCCAGAGAACTTGCCTCCAAAGCAGAATTCAAACCTAGTATTATGAGTGGGGCCCTTTATAAAGACGTTTGGTATGCTCCCGGAGGAAAAAGCTGGGCTGCTCAATTTATCCGCGATGCCAATGCCACTTATCTTTGGAATAATACAGAAGAGGTTGGGAGTTTATCCCTGAGTCTGGAAAGTGTTCTGGCAAAGGCCTCAGGGGCAGATTTTTGGATCTCGCCCTCCCAGTTCACAAGCTATATTGATATGGAAAATGCCAATCGCCATTATGGCCAGTTTAAACCCTTTCAAAAACAAAAGGTATTTACCTATGCGCTCAGCAAAGGGGAAACAGGCGGACTCACATTTTTTGAGCTGGGTCCCAACAGACCAGATTTGATCCTGAAAGACCTAATCCATATCTTTCATCCGGAGGTTTTACCCGGGCATACTCTCTATTTTTTCAAGCCTTTACAATAATTGAGAAAAAAGATTCCATATCAGTTTGCTTTACTGGCTGCCCTGCTGGTACTGTGTTTTGGAGTAAACATTAGCTTTGGCTCGGTAGAAATACCGCTTTCAGCAACGCTAAACGAACTTTTTGGACTTCAAGATGCGGACGATTCTTTCGGATACATCATCTGGAATTATCGGATTCCGAAGGCTTTTACGGCAATTCTAGTCGGCAGTGGTCTGTCCTTAAGTGGCCTTTTGATGCAAACACTTTTTCGCAATCCACTGGCCGGACCATTTGTCCTTGGAATTAGTTCTGGAGCTAGTTTGGGAGCAGCTCTTTTAATTATGGGAGGGGGCTGTTCGCAGCGAGTTATTCTGTTGTCAATGACCTGTCTCTAAGCATTGCTTCCAGTCTTGGAAGTATTTTGGTTCTGTTCATCGTAGTGGCCATAGCACGCAAAGTAAAAGACACCATGGCCCTTCTGATTATAGGGTTGATGTTTGCCAGCATCACCGCGGCTGTTGTCACGGTCCTATCCTATTTCGCAAAAGCAGAGGAGCTTCAGCAATATATCTTCTGGACCTTTGGAACCGTAGGAAACCTAAGTAATAGTCAGGTTTTGATCCTGGCGTCTATAATTGGTGCCGGACTCCTTTTGAGTATTGCAGCCATCAAGTCCTTGAATGCACTACTGCTCGGGGAAAATTACGCCCGAAGCCTGGGTGTGAGAATTGGCCGGTCTCGTTATCTGATCATCATTGCCACAGGCTTACTAGCCGGATCTGTAACCGCTTTTGCCGGTCCCATAGCCTTTATCGGCCTTGCCGTACCTCATCTAACCCGTCAGCTATTTAACACAACGGATCACAAACTACTCGTGCCGGGTGTTATGCTTTACGGAGGAATTTTGCTCCTGATCTGTGATACTATCGCACAATTACCATCTTCTTCCTATGTCCTGCCCATCAATGCCATCACCTCTATTATAGGGGCTCCGATAGTTATTTGGCTGTTATTGAGAAAGCGAAATATGATTTTTTAAAATATCATCCAACTGATGAAATGTCTATCCTCTATTAATAGAATACATAACTTTACCTCAGGTATCTAAATTGCAACCCAACTCCCATATGACAAAAACCCTCGAAATACGAAATTTGAGTATTGGCTATCGCGCCATGAAAGCCAAGAGCAATTTAATAGCTCAGGATCTGAATTTTTCTTTGGGGCAGGGAGAGTTTGTGGCTATCATCGGGGCGAACGGGATTGGGAAATCCACCTTACTGAGAACAATTGGCGGAGTTCAGGAAAAAATATCAGGCGATGTCCTTATCGAAGGAGAGAAAATGGAGTCGATTCCAACTCAGCGCCTGGCGGCTTCTCTCAGCCTTGTACTTACAGAACCCCTCGCGACAAAGAACCTGACGGTTTCCGAACTTATTGCCCTGGGAAGACAACCCTATACCAATTGGTTAGGTAGCCTTACCGAAAAGGATAAGATTGCAGTGGAAAATTCTATACGAACCATCGGACTGGAATCACTAAAACACAGAAAGTGTTACGAATTAAGTGACGGGCAGTTACAGAAGGTGCTCATAGCGAGGGCCCTGGCTCAGGATACTCCCATAATGATGCTCGATGAACCAACAACGCATCTCGATTTGTACCACAAGGTGCAGGTTTTAAAAACAATGAAACAAATCGCAAGGGATTTTGATAAAACAGTTATCTATACAACACATGAAATTGACCTGGCCATTCAACTATGCGATAAGATGCTGATCTTAGATAACTCTACATACCACTTTGGCACACCCTGTGAACATATTGAAAACAAATATCTTCAAAATCTATTTCCCTCCGATCTGATTCAATTCGATTCCCAAACAGGGACTTTTAAGATTAAAAACTGAGCCTTCTTCCCTGTTTAATTTAAGTCAGAACCCCTATCTTTACTTTAAAATGAAGTTGAAATGAGTACTGAGATAAGCTTGCTTGCTGTAGCACTCCTGGTAGGGATTCTGGGATTTTTCCTCGGGAATTACATAGAGCGATTAAAAAGAAAATCGATCCAAAGTACTTTGGAGGAGCGGGAACGTCAGCTCAGGAGCAGCAGGGAAGAGCTGGAAGAGCGCCTGGGGACCGAAAGGGCTGCAACAGAGCTGTTGAGAACAGAAAATACCGGACTAGCGCAACAGATTACAAGAAATGAGGCCGACCTCGAAAATCTGAGGCAAAAACTAGGGGAACAGAAAGAAGAGGTAGAACAGCTGCAAGAAAAATTTACCAAAGAGTTCGAAAATCTTGCAAACAAGATTCTCGATGAAAAAAGCCTGAAATTTACAGAGCAGAATCAGAAAAATATAAAACATATCCTGAATCCCTTGCAGGAGAAGATTCAATTATTCGAGAAAAAAGTTGAGGAAAGTCAAAAAGAAAATATCAGCATTCATTCAGCTTTAAAGGAACAGCTACTCAATCTGCAAAACCAGAACCTCAAGATCACCAAGGAGGCCGAAAACCTTACCAAAGCCCTGAAAGGAGATAGTAAAATGCAGGGGAATTGGGGCGAACTGGTTCTGGAAAGGGTACTCGAAAAATCGGGCCTTGAAAAAGACAGGGAATACACCGTCCAGCAGAGTTTTACCAGGGAAGATGGAAGCAGGGTGTTACCAGATGTCGTTATCAATCTCCCCGATAGTAAGAAAATGGTTATTGATTCCAAGGTTTCACTTACAGATTATGAACGATTTGTCAATGCTGAAGAAGAGTTACAGGACAAGTTTCTAAAAGACCATATCAATTCCCTGAAGAAGCACGTAGATCAACTCTCGGCTAAGAAATACGAAGACCTGTACGATATGGAAAGTCCCGACTTTGTACTTATGTTCGTTCCCATTGAAACGGCATTTTCAGCAGCCATAAACAAGGATGCAAGCCTCTATAACAATGCCTTTGAAAAGAATATAGTGATTGTAACCCCTTCCACACTCCTGGCCACTCTGCGGACAATAGATACCATGTGGAATAATGAAAAACAGCAACGCAATGCCATAGAAATTGCCCGGCAAGCCGGCGCACTTTATGACAAATTTGAAGGGTTTGTAACCGATCTGACCAAGGTTGGCAAGAAAATGGATGAGGCTAAAAACGAATACCGTGGCGCTATGAATAAGTTAGTTGAAGGGAGAGGTAATATCATTACCAGCATCCAGAAACTTAAAAAAATGGGGGCCAAAGCAAAGAAGTCGATTCCCGATTCTATCTTGAAAAGAGCGGAGGAAGACGATTTTAATGAAGAACCATCTCCTATGAATCTAAATTGAGGTCTGCCACATCCTGTGCGGCTACCTGATCCATAAACCAATACAGATTTCCGTGTTTAGGAGCTACCAAGGCGGCAGGATACTGCATATAATCGCCTTCCTTCTTTAAAATTTCTGATACTTTTTCCTTTTTCCCTGCCCCTGTAACCAGGAAAACCACATTTTTACTCTGGTTGATGATCTTACCGGTGATCGTAATCCGTTTCTGCCCTGTTTCGGGATGAATAGCGACCTCACAGTTCCAAGGAGAATCCCACAAATGGATCTCATGTGGGAAGATAGAAGCTGTGTGCCCGTCTTCTCCCATCCCAAGAAGGACCATATCAAAGACTGGAACACCATCCTTTTGGGGTAGTTTATCCTGAAGTAATTGCGCATAGCGTGACGCCTCTTTTTGAGGTTCGTCTTCCCCGTGAATACGGCGAATATTTTCCTCCGGAATCTCTATGTTTTCCAAAAGGTAGTCTTTAGTCATTTTGTAATTACTCTCCTCATCACCGGGAGGCACACAACGCTCATCTCCCCAATACAAATAAACCTCACTCCACTCAATTGGGTATTTTCCCGGAATGGATAATTCTTCGAAAATGACCTTTGGGGTACTACCCCCTGAAAGAGCAAGATGGACACTTTTTTTGTTCTTCAGCCAATCTGCCAGGAAGGCACTGAATTTTATTGCTAACTCCTTCTTATTCTGATATAACTTGAGTTTCATGTTTTTTATTTAATGACACAGAATCCGGGATCATCCGCCAAATTGGATCCTGGATTTCGCCAGGTGTTATCCCCTTCCAGTAGATCGTCAGCATTCTGTGGCCCCCATACGCCTGCAGAATAGCCATAAATCATAGAATCCTTGCTGGTTTTCCAAAAATTGAGGATGGGATCTACAAATTCCCATGCTGCCTCTACCTCGTCAGCCCGGGCGTACAATGTAGCATCCCCTTGCATGGCATCGAGAAGTAATCGCTCATAGGCTGCCATTAGATTGGTTTCTGCTAGGCTGTCGTAATAAAAGTCGAGATTTGCCCTCTCCACTTTAAAGCCCTGCCCCGGAACTTTAACACCAAACTTTATTAGTATGCCCTCATCGGGTTGTATCCTGATAATAAGCTTATTGTCCTTGTTAAACATCCCCGAATCTGTAAAGATCCTATGGTGGGGAGGTTTAAAATGAATCACAATTTCCGTCACCTTGGTGGGCATACGTTTGGCCGTACGCACATAAAAAGGAACATCTTTCCACCTCCAGTTATCCACAAAAAACTTAATAGCCACATATGTTTCTGTAGTAGAATCGGGGTTCACGCCGTCCTCTTCTCGATACCCCTTCACTTTATCGCCATTGATATCTGCAGACAAATACTGACCCCTGATCGTATTTTCATTCAGACTTTTATGGTCTGTTAAAATCCTCAGAGATTTTAAGGCCTTCACCTTTTCATTTCTGATCTCCTCAGCCTTAGCCCCAATAGGTGGCTCCATAACTACCAGTGACACAATCTGTAGTAAATGATTTTGAAACATATCCCGCAAAGCTCCAGAACTGTCGTAATAACCGCCACGTTTCTCAACCCCCACGCTCTCTGCATTGGTGATTTCAACATGCTGGATATAATTCCGGTTCCACAGGGGTTCAAAGATGCTGTTCGCAAAACGGGTCACAAGAAGGTTTTGCACCGTTTCTTTCCCCAGGTAATGATCAATCCGGAAAATCTGTTCTTCATTAAAATATTTATGAAGGCTGTTGTTGAGTTCCTTTGCCGAGGCCAGATCATAGCCAAACGGTTTTTCCACGATCATTCGCTTCCAGCCTTTTTTCTGTTGGGTAAGCCCCTGTTCGGAAAGGTTTTTTGCTATCACCTCATAAATATTGGGTGGTGTAGAAAGATAGAATATAAAATTATAGGCAGTCTTAAATTCCGAATTTAATCCTTTAACCCTTTCTGCCAGTGATTCATACGAATCTTCGTATGAATTACCGATATCGTGATAGAACAACTTTTCAGAAAAATTTGAAAGATGGTCAGAATTGCCTTTTTGATTTTCATCTTCAAGATAACTGCTTTCTAAAGCTACCTTATTCCTGAAATCCTTATCGGATAAAGGGGAACGGCTCACACCCAGTACCAGAAAATTCTTAGGAAGGTGACCTCCACAATGGAGATTGTACAGGGCAGGGATCAATTTACGGGCCGTCAGGTCTCCTGAGGCTCCAAAGATGATCAACATTTGACTTTCAGTTCTATCCATTATTCTATCAAAATTCCGAAGGGGTTACCCACCTTCTTTAAAAGCCCAAAGTACGCACTAAAAGTTAATATTTTCAATTACTTTTGATCGCAAAGCCTGTTCCGGCGGCAATTTTATTGCCTCAGCGAGGGTTCAGAGTGCAAAAATAAAAGTGTTCATACAATATATAATATAGTAAAATGGCTCAACATACTTACGATTTCGGCCTGATAGGTCTAGGTGTAATGGGAAGGAATTTTATTCTGAATGTCGCCGATAATGGCTTTAAGGCATTTGGTTTTGACCTGGATAAGGAGAAGGTTGAGGCCTTGCAAAAGGAAGGGGGAGATCTGGACAAAGTAGACGCAAGTACGGATCAGGCAACTTTTCTAGATGCTTTACAGCTCCCCAGAAAAATCATGCTTTTAGTTCCCGCAGGTAAAATAGTAGATCAGGTAATTGAAAATCTTCTCCCACATTTAGATGAGGGTGATCTCATAATTGACGGAGGAAATTCTCTCTTTACGGATACCGATCGCAGGGAAGCCTATCTCAAAGAAAAAGGTATCCATTTTTTTGGCGCAGGTGTATCCGGAGGAGCTAAAGGGGCTCGAAAAGGACCCAGCATCATGCCCGGTGGTTCACGTGAGGCTTACAAAGAAGTAAAGCCCATTTTTGAGGCTGTGTCTGCCAAATACAAAGGAGAGCCTTGCGTAGCCTACCTCGGACCTAAATCGGCAGGAAATTACGTTAAAATGGTCCACAATGGAATAGAATACGGTTTAATGCAGCTTACCTCTGAGATTTACGACCTGCTCGGCAAGGCCGGGGATATGTCGAACAAGGAAATGCATCTCGCTTTTGATTCGTGGAATAAAGACAGACTTCAATCCTTTTTGGTAGAGATCACCGCCGAAATTCTCAAAAAGGAGGATGAGTACGGGCCTGGTGAGCTCGTCGATAAAATACTAGACAAGGCCAAACAAAAAGGCACAGGCAAATGGACTTCTCAGAATGCCATGGATCTCGGAATTCCTGTCCCAAGTATTGACATTGCCGTGAGTATGCGCGAAATATCCGCTTTAAAAAACGATCGTATTGCTGCAGATAAAATATACGGAAGGCCTGAGCCAAAACGTATTGAAAAGAAGAAATTGACCAAAATGGCCGAAGAGGCCCTGTATTTTTCTTTTATCGTAACCTATGCCCAGGGCTTGCACCAATTATCTGAAGCTTCAAAGGAATACGAATACGACCTCAATCTGGGTACCATTGCAAAGATCTGGAGAGCGGGTTGCATTATCAGGGCAAGATTACTTGCCGATATCACCAAAGCCTATCAATCACGGCCCGACCTACCCAACTTGTTGCTCGATCCTTCGTTTTCAGAAGAGATCAAGGCAACCATTCAATCTGTTCGGGAATTGGTTTCCTACGGGGCTGAAAATGGAATTCCACTTCCCGGCTTGTCAAATTCGCTCACCTACTTTGATGCCTATACTTCCGGACGTTTACCCCTGAATCTTATTCAGGCGCAGCGCGATTTCTTCGGTTCTCATACCTACGAACGCACCGATAGGACAGGCACCTTCCACACGGAATGGGAAAGTTGATGAGGAAAGCGTAAAAATTAAAACACCCGACTGAGATTAAATCCGAAATAGATATCCCCATTGCCCCAGTCGCCTATTGCGTTTCCTAAGTAGCCGCTTTCAAATGTGGGTTGCGCATTTGTAAAATGCAATTGAAACACGTGACCCCCTGTTTCGATATCTACTCCTATGGAAAGTGGGTTTACAAAAGGAGAACCGTCTGCCCGGTTTAGATGTAAGCCATAGTCGAGATTAAGACTAAATCGTTGTGAGAGTTTTACCCTGCCTCCTACCCCTAAAGCAAACTGAGAATTATCCTGGGGGGCGTAGGGAACATACCCTTCGTAAAAGTAAGTGGGCATAAGTTGCACTGAGACGTTTTCACTTAATTTTCTACTGATCAGAATTTGCTGTGTAAAAGAAGTCCGATCTCCAAGTCTTACCTCTCGTTGCAGTACCGGTTCATCCAACAATGTATTAAAGGCAAGCTGGCTGTATCCCACCACGGTCACCGGAAAGTTGTCATCCTGTTGTACAAATCGGTACTTTCCGGATACATCATAAGTCTTATTGAAAGAGCTCCTGGCTATAGAGAGATTAAAACTATCGCTAAAGCCGTAAATAAAATGCAGGCGCGTATTGGCAAAATCGAGGCCAAAAAACCCATCCAAACCGGTTCTTATACTCCCAAAACGGTGAAAAACAATAAAGTAGAATTCCCTTTCATTCACCATTTTAGTGGATTCAAAATTGACAATTTTTAAACCCTTAAAAGCGGCTTCGACAGTTCCGGTGGAATCGGTTTTATCAATGGAAGAAAGAAGACTGTTTTGTGAGATCAGCAAGAAAGGAAACAGCAACAGACAAACAAATAGATATTTTTTTTTCATGGCAAAGAGCTAAAGTGGTTGAGTCTAAAATTTAGAGTGATCCTTTTCTTATTAAACTTACAAATTATTTCCCATTCCAGACCTTACAACGAAGGCACATAATTAGAATTCTATCCATAAAAAAGTATTTACGCAACCAAGATCTACATATCGCATCTCACTAGTAAGTATCTGAATATCAATTAGTAAAAAACCTAAAGCCATGAAAACTATAAAAATCGGATTGCTATTGGGATTGTACTTTTTGGTCATCGCTTGTTCAAAGAGCGATAATTCTGAAGGTATGGGAACAGAAGATACAAATAATGAAGATCCCAACTCTACTGCACTCAGTTACCAAAATGACATTCGCCCTATAATTCAGGGAAACTGCCTATCTTGCCATAGTAATCCCCCAACTAATAATGCGCCAATGTCCTTAACATCACTTAGTTTGGTGAAAAGTGCGATAGAGAATAGAAATCTATTATCGCGTATTAACAGTACCACCAATCCCATGCCTCCGGACGGTCTTATGCCTCTTAGTGCACGTGAGTTAATTGCAGAATGGGCAAATCAAGGATTTCCGGAATGAAGAAATATTTCGTTTTTATTTTAATTTTTTGGTCCTGCCAGCTCTTTGCCCAACAAACTTTCCGAACTGAAATGGGGGAGATACAATTTGATGCTTCCACTCCCCTGGAAGATATTTACGCCATTAATGAGAAAGTCAACCTTATCCTCAGAGATGACGGTGAAATAGCTGTTTTACTTCTGGTTAAGGAGTTTGACTTTAAAAGGAAATTAATGCAGGAGCATTTTAATGAGAATTACGTTGAATCTGATAAATATCCCAAAGCTTATTTTACTGGTAAAATCGACTCCTTTAGCCTTGATAAATTAACTGCCGAGTCTCATTCTTTTATATTGAGAGGGGAGCTCACGCTTCACGGAGTCACCAGGCCCGTAGTAACAGAAGTGAGTATCAGTCGGGAAGAGGATACCCTAAACCTCAGGACCGAATTTATCGCTAAGACCGAGGATTATAAAATAAAAGTGCCCAAAATCCTATTTATGAAGGTTGGAAAAGAAGTACAGGTAAGTGTTTCTGCACAGCTCAACCAAACATAGATTTACTATTATTTCCAAGCCTGTTTTACTTGCTCAGGTACATCTTCCTCCGGGTATACAAGTCGTAAAACTCATCGTCCTTAAGACTGTCAATAAATAGAATACTTTCTCCTGTACTTTTCATTTCAGGACCGAGATTCTTATTGACATTTGGAAATTTGTTGAATGAGAACACAGGTTGTTTTATCGCGAAGCCTTCGAGATGAGGGTTAAATTTAAAGTCCTTCAACTTCTTTTCACCCAGCATGATCTTAGCTGCGTAATTGACATAAGGTTCACCATAGGCTTTTGAAATAAAGGGAACCGTTCTCGATGCCCTTGGATTCGCTTCTATGATATAAACCATATCGTCTTTAATCGCAAATTGGATGTTGATCAGGCCCACCGTATTTAAGGCAAGGGCAATCTTTCGGGTGTGATCCTTTATTTGCTGCATCACAAATTCTCCCAGGTTAAAAGGAGGCAGAGTTGCATTGGAATCGCCCGAATGAATCCCACAGGGTTCTATGTGCTCCATGATCCCAATAATATAAACGTCTTTCCCGTCTGAGATTGCATCGGCTTCTGCCTCAATCGCTCCATCGAGATAATGATCTAACAGCAATTTATTATTGGGGATTTTATGCAACAGATCTACCACATGTTCTTCGAGTTCTTCCTTGTTGATCACAATCTTCATCCCTTGCCCCCGAGCACATATGATGGCCTGACCAAGAGTGGAAATTTGAGTTCTTTGGACAGCTCCAGGGCCTCATCTGCACTTTCGGCCACTCCAAACTGCGGGTAAGGGATATTGTTCTTCTTCAGGAGTCGTGAAAAACTACCGCGATCTTCGGCGAGATCAAGGGATTTAAAACTGGTCCCCATAATCTTGATCCCGTATTTATCGAGTTTTTCTGCGAGCTTCAGGGCTGTTTGTCCTCCGAGTTGTACGATCACTCCTACCGGCTTTTCGTGAAGAATGATATCGTAAATGTGTTCCCAGAATACAGGCTCAAAATAGAGCTTATCTGCCGTATCAAAGTCGGTTGAAACTGTTTCCGGATTACAATTGATCATGATGGTTTCATAACCGCACTCTGCAGCTGCCAAAACGCCATGTACACAGCAATAATCGAACTCAATACCCTGCCCGATTCGATTGGGTCCCGATCCCAGAACCACAATTTTCTTCCTGTCGGTGACTTCGCTGTCATTGGTGACATAACGCTTTCCGTCAGGCGTTTCCACTTCTTCTTCAAAGGTGGAATAGTAATAGGGTGTCATCGCCTTAAACTCGGCAGCACAAGTATCCACCAGCTTGTAAACCCTGTTTATCCCAAGTTCACTTCTCTTCTTATGCACTTCACTTTCATAACAATCGAGCATATGTGCGATCTGCCTGTCAGCAAAGCCTTTTTGCTTAGCTTCCAATAGCAGCTCCTTGGGCAGGCTTTCAACGGTAAATTTGGAAATCTCCATTTCCAGGTGGTGCAATTCTTCGTATTGCTTGAGGAACCACATGTCGATTTTAGTAATCTCGTGAATCCTACTCAGAGGTATCCCCAGTTGTATTGCATCATAGATAACAAAGACACGATCCCAACTCGGGATGGTGAGTTTGCTGATTATCTGGTCGTAATTAGTGTAGCCTTTTCCGTCGGCTCCAAGTCCATTTCGTTTGATCTCAAGTGATTGGGTGGCCTTGTGAAGGGCCTCCTGGAAGGAACGTCCGATTCCCATTACTTCTCCAACAGACTTCATCTGCAGTCCGAGGGATCGGTCGGAGCCCTCAAATTTGTCAAAGTTCCATCGTGGTATCTTCACGATCACGTAATCCAGGGTAGGTTCAAAAAGGGCCGAAGTTGATTTCGTAATTTGGTTCTCCAATTCGTCCAGGGTGTATCCCATGGCCAGTTTGGCAGCAACCTTGGCAATTGGGTAACCCGTAGCCTTTGATGCCAGGGCAGAGGACCTGGACACCCTTGGGTTGATCTCAATAGCGATGATATCTTCTTTTTCGTCAGGGCTAACAGCAAACTGCACGTTACATCCTCCCGCAAAATCTCCTATACTCCGCATCATTTTAATAGCCATGTCCCTCATTCGCTGGAAAGTACGATCTGATAAGGTCATCGCCGGAGCAACAGTTATGGAATCACCGGTGTGAATACCCATGGGATCCATGTTTTCAATGGTACAAATGATAACCACGTTGTCATTGTGATCCCTGAGTAATTCCAGTTCGTATTCTTTCCAGCCCATCAAGGCCTTGTCAATCATCACCTCATGGATGGGGGAGATCTCGAGTCCCCTACTCAGTAATTCGTCAAAATCTTCCGGCTTGTGCACTATCGATGCCCCGGCGCCTCCCAGGGTATACGAAGCTCTGATCACAAGAGGAAATCCAAATTCCTGTGCAATTTCTTTTCCCTTGAGGAAGGAGGTAGCGGTAGACTGTGGTGCCATTCCAATCCCTATTTCCAACATCAGCTTGCGGAATTTCTCCCGGTCCTCTGTAATATTGATTGCATCGATGTCTACTCCGATAATTTCCACATTGAAATCTTCCCAAATCCCTTTCTCCCCTGCCTCAATGCAAAGGTTGAGTGCCGTTTGTCCTCCCATAGTAGGAAGTACTGCGTCAATATTGGGATGCTTCTTAAGAATCTCTATGATTGATTTTGTAGTCAGCGGAAGAAGATAGATATGATCAGCCATCGAAGGATCTGTCATAATGGTAGCAGGGTTGCTGTTAATAAGGATGGTCTCTATCCCATCTTCCCGGAGTGATCGAAGGGCCTGTGACCCTGAATAATCAAACTCGCAAGCCTGTCCTATGATAATAGGACCGGAACCAATGATCAATATTGATTTGAGATCTTCTCTTTTCGGCATAATACTGTTATTCTTTGAATTAAATTTAGGTGACAATCGAGCAAAAAAAAGGTGCTACTTTAAAAAAGTAACACCTTTATATTGTTGATTTTCAATCATTTATTTTTTGTGACGGGGCTCAGAGGATACGGATAATTTTCTTCTTCCCTTAGATCTCCTTCTAGCAAGAACCTTTCTTCCGTTGGCTGAAGCCATACGCTCCCTGAATCCATGTTTGTTCCTGCGCTTGCGTTTAGACGGCTGATATGTTCTTTTCATGCTTTTTTAAATTTGTGA
The DNA here is from genome assembly GCF_004139715.1 of Muriicola soli. Classification (GTDB taxonomy): domain Bacteria; phylum Bacteroidota; class Bacteroidia; order Flavobacteriales; family Flavobacteriaceae; genus Muriicola; species Muriicola soli. Next base: position 1,734,201 of record NZ_CP035544.1, read on the forward strand.
CCGGGTTAAATTTTACCCTGTCTACTTTTCAAATTCTGGGCGCAAATATACGAAGAGTTTTTTCTTTGCCAAATCGATTTGAAAAATATTTAGGATAGTTTTTAGTACTTTTGCCGCATCTTAGAGATGTTGACAAATGGGGGCAAAAAAATTATTTTTTCTAGTGCTTTTCTTCTGGATTTTCGTTTTTGGAAACGCACAGGATAAACTTCAATATAATCTTAAGGAAGGTGATGTCTTCAGGCTAAAGCAAGTCGCCAGGCAAGACATTACTCAGGAGCTGGATGGGGCTTCACATGAAATTACCAACGATATCAAAGGTATTTTGGAATTCAAGGTGACCGCCAAATTGGAGGATACCTATGCTATAGACATCGTTATAAAGGACTTGCTTATGAAGATGACATCAAGTATGCAGGGTGTTCTTTTAGATGTACAAGCCTCACAACTCGATCCGGAAAATGTTCAGTCGAGGATTTTTCATAGTCTGCTTAACAATCCCGTACATATAGTAATGAGGAATAACGGAGATATACTGGAAGTAAAAGGTGGTGACAGTCTGGTGGCAGGGATGGTCAGAGCATCGGGCCTAAAGGAAGCCTTTGCCGTAAATATGCTATCATCTTCACTGAAGAATGAATTCGGCTCTGAGGCCCTGTCAGATAGCTATAAACAGATGACCTTTATTTATCCTGAGAAGGAGGTGATTGTTGGAGATCAATGGGAGAATAATTATTCAGGTGAATTAAATGCAGAAAACTTATGGCATCTCGATTCACTTGATGGTGATAAAGCCATCATCAGTGGAAAGGCAAAGGTAAAGATGAAAATAGACGAACCTGCAACCTCTATGGTGCTCGATGGCACTCAAAATACCCTAATAACCACAGATCTTAAATCGGGTTTTATTCTCAATATGAAGGTGGAAGGATTTTCGGAGGGATATTCTACCCTGGCGCAAATGGACGGACAAAAGATCCCCACTACAATTTCATCTTTAGTCACTTACGAATTAATTCAATAATAATATGTTCAATAAAAATATCAAACTAGTCATAACGGCTCTGATCGTGGCCTATGCCATTTATCAATTTGTAGAAGGATATATCGGAAATGGTATATTTCTCATCCTGCTCTCCCTAATCTTTGTATTTCTCTATTTCAGGAACGAGATGATCCTCTTGGCTTTTCTGAGAATGCGAAAACAGGATATGGATGGAACAGAAAAGTGGCTGGAGCGAATTAAGAATCCTGAGGCTGCTTTGACAACCAAACAACAAGGATATTACAACTATTTGTACGGCATTATTTATTCTCAAAAAAACCTGACCCAGGCAGAAAAATACTTTAAGAAGGCTCTGAAGTTGGGGTTGAACATGGATTACGATGTTGCCATGGCCAAATTGAGCCTTGCGGGAATCGCAATGCAAAAAAGAAGAAAAAGAGAAGCTACCACCTTGTTACAGGAAGCAAAAAAGCTCGATAAGAACAATATGCTTACCGAGCAGATTAAAATGATGCAGCAACAGATGAAAAAGATCTAACGCTCAAAAAGATCCTGAGCGGGAGTTAATACAAATGCTGATTTACTTCGCTGAAGTGTAATACCCTTTATGAGGTATTTCAATTACATATTTCTTCCCTGAAGCATTGTTTAGATGAGGCTCCCTTAGCCAGGGATTATGCCTTTTCAGGATTTTATAGTTGATCTCATATTCTTTGGCGAAGGTGGCGAAGTCCTCCACGGGCTTGTCAACTTCTACAGTAAAGGTAGGAACAGTAGCGTATAGATCTTCTTCAGATATTTCAAATCCGTATTTTTCCGGATGAGATAAAATTTCTTTAATCGCCATAATTCTGAAAACATAACGCCCGGTCTCCTGCCCTAATAGAAGGTCGTAGTAATCAGTGGCCTGTTGTATCCCCATGTACTTATTGATAGCTCCTGCCCCCGCATTATAGGATGCAGCTGCTAAGGTCCAGCTTCCGAATTTTTCCTTATTCTTTTTCAGGTATTCACAGGCAAGTTGCGTGGCCAAAGCTAAGTTGTACCGCTCATCGACATTGGAATTTACTTCTAGCCCATATTCTTTCCCGGTGGCCTTCATTATCTGCCAAAAACCTGCAGCACCGGCCGGCGAGACTACATTCTGCAAACCGCTCTCTGCAACGGCCAGATATTTAAAATCATCCGGGATACCGTTTTTTGCGAGAATAGGCTCAATAATAGGGAAGTACTTGTTTGCCCTTTTCATTAGGAGAACAGCGTTGGACTGCCAGTAGGTATTGACAAGGAATTCCCTGTCTACCCTCTCCATAATTTCAGGATCTTTCTGAGGAACTTTTTCCCCGGCAAAATTGAGATCATCAGGAATTTCAATCGATGTTATCCGGTATTCATCTGCGACGCTTTTGTCTGTCTGATCAACTGTCACATCCTGCCTATCGGGTTCGGACATTAAATGACCCTGTTGCACGGCAAATATCAGGGTGCTCCCGATAAAGATCACGCCGAATACCATTAGAATATTTTTTAAGATTTTCATCGCTTTGTTTTTTGAAAGGTACTCAAAGGTATAAATAAGAACTCCCTTAATCCAAAATAATTGTCGGTAAACGTTCATTGAACCATTTATATCTGTGAATGATCATGGTATGGGTACCGTTTTTAACTGGAATACAACCTTTTATATACTGAAACGGAAAAACAATATCCTTATCACCGTGAATATGAACTATGTCCGGATGGTGTTCTGTCTGTTTCCATTTCACAATCTGATCTATTGACCAATCGAGGTAGTACTTGTCTTTCACAGCGAGGTATTCTTTGTACAATTCGAGTCGTTGCGTCACCGTTTCACCGAAGGCAAACTTGGCCAGGACGTCCAGGTTGTTTACCATCCCGGTAGGAAGGATTTTATGGAGTCGGGTATAATTTGCGAAGATGAGTCTTTTAGGCATTTCCGAACGTTGTTTCACGCTGGAAATAATAATTAATTTTCTGACGGGAATATGCTTTGCCATTTCCTGAATGAGCATCCCTCCAAAAGATACCCCGATAAGGACGGGGTTTTCATGAACGATTAACGTATTCATTTTCCGGGCGTATGCCTCCAGGGTCATCCCTTTATCCGGAACAAACCAATCCAAGCGATGGATCTCAAATTGATCCTGTGGTAGTCTGATATTCTTGAAGATAGCACTGTTAGCGGCCATACCAGGCATTAAATAAACATGTATCTTCTTTTGTCTCATCTCGCCTGAACCGTCGTTTTATTTAGGAAATTAGCATTTTTTTCACTACTTTTGTAAATCATTCAACATAATATCAAGCTTATTTCTTTTTTTATTTAAAAAGTCACAATTGGGAAATTTAAGATTACGATTCAATCGTAATTTTTTTGTCTGAAACCAAAATTAAAACTAACTATATGAATCAATTAGTAATTAATGACAATAGTTTCTTGCGTCAGTTCGAAACTAAGGTTGATGGTCATTTGGCTAAGATCGAGTATTCTTCTCAGGAACGAAAAGTGTTTCTTACCAAACTGGTCATCCCTGAGGAAATTACCGCCGAAGGATTTAAGGAAGAATTCATTAAATCAGTTCTTCACCATATACAAGATCAAAATCTTAGGGTTGTCCCTACAAGTCCGCAAATAGCAGGCTTCTTAAGAAAGAATAGGCAATACAAAGAAATGTTGCCGGTTGGCATCAGGATCTAAAAAGCTATAGACCTCCCGAATGGGAGGTTTTTTTATGCCTCTATTTTTTCTGAAACAAAATTAAATCGAACCATACCCCCTTCATCTATCTCCTCGAGTTTAACTTCCTGAAGCGTATTACAGAGCGAAGGATCCCAGGGTGCTCTTACTTTTACGTAGTTCTCAGTAAACCCGTGGATATAGCCTTCTTTATTTTCTCCTTCGAACAACACCGTTTTGGTGTTTCCTATCTGACTCTCATAAAAAGCCCTTCGCTTTTTTACAGATAAGCCCCTGAGCATCTTACTCCGTTTTTGTTTGATTTTTTGTGGCACCGGATCTGGCATTTTAGCGGCTTCGGTATTTGCCCTTTCGGAATAGGTAAAAACATGTAAGTAGGAGATGTCCAGATCGTTGAGGAAGTGATAGGTTTCCAAAAATTGTTCTTCGGTTTCGCCGGGGAATCCTACAATAACATCTACCCCGATACAGGCATCGGGCATTAAGCCTTTTATTTTCGATACGCGATCTACATATAATTCACGCATATACCTCCGACGCATTCTTTTTAAGACCTCATTGCTTCCACTTTGCAAAGGGATGTGAAAATGAGGGACAAAGGTTCTGGAATCAGCTACGAAACGGATGGTCTCATCTTTTAAAAGATTGGGTTCAATGGAAGATATTCGCAATCGATCTACCCCTTCAACCTTGTCCAGCGCCTGAACCAATTCGTAAAAGGTATGTTCGTGTTTCTTATTTCCGAATTCTCCCTTTCCGTAGTCTCCTATATTGACCCCGGTAAGCACAATTTCCCGCACACCCTGCCCAGCGATCTGCCTGGCATTATCAAGGACGTTTTCCAGCTTGTCGCTACGCGATATCCCCCGTGCCAAGGGAATGGTACAATAAGTGCATTTGTAATCGCAACCGTCCTGTACTTTGAGGAAAGCCCGGGTTCTGTCTCCCAGAGAATAGCTGCCCACATAAAAATCTGCTTCCTGAATCTCACAGGAATGAACCTCCCCGAATTCATTCTTACTCAGGTCGTTCAGATAATCCGTAATCTTGAATTTCTCCGTTGCTCCCAGGACTAAGTCTACTCCGTCAACGGACGCTAATTCTTCAGGCTTAAGCTGGGCGTAGCATCCAATGGCAATTAAAAAGGCTTCCGGATTGATCTTCTGAGCTTTTCTGACAATGGTCTTAAAGCGTTTATCCGCATTCTCGGTCACTGAACAGGTATTAATTACATAGATATCGGCCCTCTCTTCAAATTCTACATGTTCGTACCCAGAATTTGAGAAACTCCTTGCAATGGTAGAGGTCTCAGAGTAATTGAGTTTACATCCCAGGGTATAAAAAGCTACTTTGTTTTTCATGGATTCGTTCCTGATCAACGGGCTGCAAAGATACTGCTTTGTCTTCGGTCTTAAAAATGAAGGGTGTACTGCGAGAAAATGCCTAATACTTCCGCCACTTTTTGGTGATTTCAAAAACGTGTTCGAGAATGGCCGCTTCTTTTTCATCAAAGACCTTACCCCTTCTGGCCATCATAACCTCAGCGGCTTCAAAGGCCTTCCGGGTGTGATATGTTGAAAAACCGCTGGCTCCTCCCCAACTAAAGCTGGGGATAAAATTTCTGGGGAAACCCGGTACGTAAATGTTACAATTCACACCTATCACCGTTCCTGTGTTAAACATGGTGTTGATTGCTGTTTTACTGTGATCCCCCATCATAAGACCACAAAACTGCAGTCCGGTTTGGTCAAATCGTTCCGAAGCGTAGTTCCAAAGTCGGACTTTGGCGTAATTGTTTTTCAGGTTCGAATTATTGGAATCGGCCCCAATATTACACCATTCTCCCAGGACGGAATTTCCCAGATATCCATCGTGGCCCTTACTGGAATAACCAAAGATCACCGAATTGTTGATTTCTCCACACACCTTGCCATGGGGCCCCACCGTTGTTGGACCGTAGATCTTGGCTCCCATTTTTACAACGCCGCGTTCGCATAGCGCAAATCCCCCACGGATCATATTTCCTTCCATGACTTCAGAATCCTTCCCCAGGTAAATGGGTCCTTCGGTTGCATTGAGAATACTGTGTTCTACTTTAGCACCTTTTTCAAGGAAAATATTTTCCGGGCAGATCACCCTGTTCGATGCAGGAATTGGAGCACTCTTTCTACCCTGAGTAACCCGCTCGTAATCTTGATGCAAGGCAATACCATTCTTCGAGAATATATCCCAGGTGTTTTGTATCCTGATGAGATCCTGAGTGGACTCCTGCCGGTTGAGACTCCCTATTTCTTCTTTTGTTTTAGGTTTTGCCGAACGATAGGCCACCAATTCGGTGGCATAATAAAGAGCGGTTTCAGGCTTGAGGGCCTGAATTTCGGTCACTACTTGAGAGGTGGGTAAAAAAGAGGGATCGATAAATAAGTTGTCTTCTCCGAGTTCAAGTGGATATTTGGTCTCCAGATAGGGTTCCGTTTTGTAGGAAACAGCGACATTAAGGTGATCTTCCCACTTTTCGCGTAAGGTGAGAATCCCCATCCTGATTTCCCCAACGGGCCTGGTAAAGGTAAAGGGAAGTAAAGAAATCCTTACCTCACTGTCGAACAATACGTAATTCATGTATTCCTAATTTTACCCAAAAGTAAAAAAATAACGCCCCCGATATAAATCGGAGGCGTTGGATTATATTGTTCTCCGCAAATCCAGACGATTCGGGAGGATAAAAAGTCTTACTTCTTAAATTTCTGATATTTGTTTTTGAACTTGTCAATCCTACCTGCAGTATCCACCAACTTGGCTTTCCCAGTGTAGAAAGGATGTGAGGTTCTTGAGATCTCCAACTTGATAAGCGGATATTCGACTCCTTCTACTTCGAGGGTCTCTTTTGTTTCAGCGGTCGATTTTGTGATAAACACGTCCTCGTTAGACATGTCCTTAAATGCTACTAATCTGTAATTTTCCGGATGTATACCTTTTCTCATCGTCTTAGGGGTATTCTTTTTTCAGGCTGCAAATGTAATTATTTTTTTTAGCATTCCATAACAAGATTTTCAAAATTCCATCTTAAATATTGTATCTTGAATTTGTAACATTTAGCTTTAAACAACCACTAACAAATTAATTAACGTAAAACTGAACAACAAAATGGAACAAAATCAACCTAAAATCGGGAAGTTCTCCCTTAATTACGGCTTGATCCTCGGAGGAATCAGCGTGGTTTTTGCCCTTATGCTCTTCTTCGTTGATGCGCATACGAGCCAGGATAGTACCAGTCAGATAATTGGAATAGCCATAGCTGTAGCTGTTACATTGTGGGGAATATTTAATTTTAAAAAGGCTAATGGAGGTTTGTTATCAATTGGACAAGCTATAAAATTGGGAATCTTAATCTCACTAATATCAGGCGTAATTTATGTTATCTATATGATGGTTCTCGCCAATGTCCTGGATCCGGAATTTGTTACCACAATTGCTGAAAATAACAGGGCCGCGGCACAGGAGGCTGGAGTGATGACAGCTGCTCAGATAGAGCAACAATACGAAGGAACCCTCAATTACTTCTGGTTTTCTTACCCGGTCATCCTTATTTTAAACGTAATCATTGGCCTGGTAATCGGATTAGTAGGTGGTCTAATATTTAAAAAATCGTAATAACGAATAAAAAATGGAACAAAATCAACCTAAAACAGGCAAATTCGCTTTAAACTTCGGAGTCTTTCTGGGGGTAGTATCAGTAGTCTTCTCTCTCATGCTCTTTTCTCTGGATATGCATTATCAAGGGGGTATTGCCGTAATGTTAGTGAGCATTTTAATCACGCTTGCATTTATTGTACTGGGAATGATTCAATTCAAAAAAGCCAATAATGGCTATATGAGTTTTGGGCAGGCCCTGAAGATTGGTGTGGGAATTGGCCTTATTGGCGCCGTCATTGGTGTTCTTTTTAATCAGGTCCTGATCAACTTTATCGACCCTGAAACGATGACTAAAGCCATGGAATACCAGCGTCAGCAATTGGAGGTAGCCGGACTTTCATCTCAGCAAATTGATGCGCAAATGGAAATGGCCGAAAAGTTTTCTTCTCCGTTTATCCAGATTGCTATTGGCCTTGTAGGCAGCATTATACTTAGTTTTCTGGTATCATTAATACCTGCCTTAATCCTCAAAAAAACGGAATAGGAAAATTAATATTTGTATTTTTGGAAGGAAGAAGCAACGATTCTCCATGAGCTTATCTATTGTCATTCCTTTACTTAACGAAGAAGAATCTTTAAAAGAACTCCATGATTGGATTGTATCGGTGATGCAGTCCAATCATTTTTTATACGAAATCCTCTTTATAGACGATGGCAGTACCGACAACTCCTGGGAGGTAATAACCCGGCTGGCTGCCGGCAATGAGAACATCAAAGGAATTCGGTTTCTCAAAAATTTTGGAAAATCGCAGGCCCTGCACGCCGGTTTCAGACAGGCATCAGGCGATATTGTGATTACCATGGATGCCGATCTTCAAGACAATCCAGAAGAAATCCCGGAGCTTGTCCGGATGATAGAGGAGGAAAACTATGACCTGGTGTCGGGCTGGAAGAAGAAACGCTACGACCACGCCCTTACAAAAAACATCCCGTCTAAGCTCTTTAATTGGGCTGCGCGAAGAACCTCTGGGGTGAAATTGCACGACTTTAATTGCGGGATAAAGGCTTTCAGGAAAGAAGTGATCAAAAACATAGAAGTCTCAGGAGAGATGCACAGGTATATTCCTGTTCTGGTGAAGAATGCGGGATTTTCAAAAATTGGAGAGAAAGTAGTACAACACCAGGCGAGGAAGTTTGGCAAAACTAAATTTGGAGCAGATCGGTTTATCAACGGTTTTCTGGATCTGATCACCATATGGTTCGTTTCCAAATTCGGCAAAAGACCGATGCACCTCTTCGGGGCACTCGGTGTACTCATGTTTATTATTGGTTCCGGATTTGCCCTTTATCTGGGGATCGACAAGGTTTTTATTAATCCAACAGGCCGATTGTTGAGTCAGCGCCCTCAATTCTATGTGGCACTCACCGCTATGATCATAGGTACGCAATTCTTCTTAGCCGGCTTTTTGGGAGAGATCATGGTTCGATCCAGAAAAAACGAACCACGCTATAAGATTTCCAGGGAAATCAACCTGGCTCAGAGGGAAAAAGAATATACGCCCTAATTATATATGAATACCAACGCTAGTTAAATGAATGACATACTAACGACCGCCAAAAGCTGGCTAACCGATTTTTTTGATCCTGCCGTAAAAAAGGAGATTCAACACCTTATTGAAAACGATCCGGAAGAACTCAAGGATCGATTCTATAAGAATATGGAATTTGGTACCGGTGGAATGCGTGGCATCATGGGAGTAGGAACAAACCGGATCAATAAATACACTCTCGGAAAAAGTACGCAGGGACTCAGCAACTACCTGCACAGGGTATACCCCGATGCTGAGCTTAAAGTAGTAATCGCCTACGATTGCCGCCACAACAGTGACACACTGGCCCGTACCGTTGCCGAAGTTTTCTCTGCCAACAATATTAAAGTTTACCTCTTTTCAGATCTGCGGACCACCCCGGAGTTATCCTTCGCCGTACGTTATCTGGACTGCCAGGCCGGCGTAGTGCTCACCGCTTCACATAATCCGCCTGAATACAATGGGTATAAAGTATACTGGACCGATGGTGGGCAGATTGTACCGCCTCAGGACGGGGAGATTATCGCCGAGATCAACAGGCTGTCTGTGGAAGATGTACGTTTTAAGGCAAAAGATGACTTTATAGAGCTTATTGATAAACAGGTTGATGAGGCTTTTATAAATGCTTCAGTGAAAAATGGAGATTTCAATGCTCCGGGAAAAGAAGATTTTTCTATAGTCTTTACTTCCCTTCACGGCACATCAATTACGGCCATCCCAGAAGTACTCAGCAGGGCCGGATACAGCAAAGTTACTATCATAGCGGAACAGGCAGAGCCCGACGGGAACTTCCCAACCGTGGTATCACCCAATCCCGAAGAGCCTGAGGCATTGACACTCGCCATGAAAAAGGCCGAAGAAATAGGCGCAGACATGGTAGTAGGAACTGATCCCGACAGTGACCGATTGGGGATTGCGGTGCGCAATCTGCAAGGTAAAATGGAATTATTGAATGGGAATCAGACTATGGTCCTCATGACTAAATTCCTGCTAGATCAGCAAAAGAAAAAAGGCATGAAAGGCAACGAATTCATTGCCTCCACCATAGTTTCAACACCAATGATGCAAAGTCTGGCTTCCGCATATGATGTAGAATGCAAGACCTCTCTAACCGGGTTTAAATGGATAGCCAAAATGATAGTTGACCACCCTGATCAACATTTTGTAGGGGGAGGAGAAGAGAGTTTCGGGTTTATGGTAGGCGATTTTGTACGCGATAAGGATGCTGTTACTTCTACCCTACTCGCCTGTGAAATAGGTGCTACAGCCAAAGCAAATGGGAAGTCGTTCTACCAGGAACTCATCCAATGTTATGCAGACTACGGGCTTTATAAAGAGCGACTTATTTCCCTGACAAAAAAAGGAATTTCAGGAGCCGAAGAGATTCGTGAAATGATGCAGGACTTCAAGGAGAATCCAGTTAAATCCCTGGATGGCTCCAAGGTTATAACGGTAGACGACTACAACACTTCTACCTCAACGGATATCAAAACCGGAAAAGTATCGGCCATAGACCTGCCAAAGTCAAATGTCCTGATCTACACTACGGAAGATGGTACCCGGATGGCTGCCAGACCCAGTGGAACTGAACCTAAAATAAAATTTTATTTCAGTGTAAATTCCACCTTGGAGCAGACCAATGCTTACAATGAAGGGAATAAGGCATTGGAAGATAAGTTGGATAGAATAGTAAGCGAATTGAAATTGGATTGATGAACTACTTCAAGAAAATCCTGCGTTTTGCAACGCCCTATAAGAAATTCGCTTATCTCAATATCTTTTTCAATATTCTTTACGCGCTTTTTAGTGCCCTGTCTTTCGTTGCCCTGATCCCTATGCTCAAGGTTCTTTTTAACCAGACAACTAAGATCTACACAGAACCCACCTATCAAGGCATCGGGAATTTGGAAGACTATTTAAAGGGGTATTTGAACTATTGGGTAACCACTTACTCAGGAGAAGATGAAATGAAAGCCCTTGTTTTCGTTATTGCCCTGGTGTTAATCTTGTTCCTCTTAAAAAACGTCTTTAATTACCTGGCCATGTACTTTATCACCTTCCTCAGAAACGGGGTGCTGAAAGATATCAGGAACAGGATGTATCAAAAAATCACAGACCTTCCTATTTCCTTCTATTCGGAAAAACGGAAAGGGGATGTAATCGCCAGAATTACCTCAGATGTGTTGGAAATCCAGCACTCCTTCCTTTCCATACTGGAATTACTGGTTCGGGAACCTCTAACGATACTATTCACCATAGCAGTGATGTTCTTTATCAGCGTAAAACTCACCCTCTTTGTATTTATTTTTATCCCCCTTGCGGGGATGATCATATCCAGGATCGGGAAATCCCTGAAAAAGAAATCGGATCGGGTTCAAAAAGAACAGGGAGAATTCCTGTCGATTGTTGAGGAGACTTTAGGGGGGCTAAGAGTGATTAAGGCATTTAATTCAGAATCTAGGTTTTACAAGGTGTTTTCAGCTTCCACCGAACGCTTCTTCCATTTTTCCAATAAGCTCCTCAACAGGCAAAATCTCGCTTCGCCCACAGGGGAATTCCTGGGTATTATGGTGATTGGTGTGCTTCTTTGGTTTGGCGGGAAGATGGTCCTGGTTGATAAAACACTTGATGCTTCTTCCTTTATCGCGTATATGGGTTTGGCTTACAATATCCTTACCCCTGCTAAAGCCATAAGTAAGGCCTCCTACGGCGTAAAGAAGGGAAATGCCGCAGCTGAAAGGGTTCTTGAGATCTTAGAAACTGAAAATCCGATTAAGGAAGTTAAAGATCCTATTCATGCCACTGAATTCAACTCCTCCCTCACCCTTGAAAATATTGCCTTTAAATACGAAGATGACTGGGTCCTGAAGGACTTCAATCTGGAACTTACGAAGGGTAAAACCGTAGCCCTGGTGGGGCAGTCGGGCAGTGGAAAAAGTACGGTTGCTAACCTGGTTACCCGATTCTACGATGTTGACCAGGGGCAGATTACCATAGACGGTACGGATATTAAGTTACTATCAAAACGTTCCTTGAGAGAACTGATGGGGCTGGTTACCCAAGAGTCCATTTTATTCAATGATACGGTCCGCAATAATATCTCCCTCGGAAAGGAAGGCGCTTCTGAGGAAGAGATCATTGAGGCCGCAAAAATTGCCAATGCGCATGATTTTATTTCCGAGCTCCCGATGGGCTATGATACCAATATTGGGGATAGTGGAAATAAATTAAGTGGAGGGCAGAAACAGAGACTCTCCATTGCCAGGGCGGTCTTAAAAAACCCACCGATCATGATTCTGGATGAAGCCACTTCTGCTCTTGACACAGAAAGTGAGCGCCTGGTACAGGAAGCCCTTGACAAACTCATGCAAAACAGAACTTCTCTCGTGATTGCTCACCGGCTGTCTACCATCCAAAAAGCAGATTCCATCGTGGTTATGGAGAAGGGCAAGATACTGGAAATTGGCACCCATGAAGTCCTGTTAAAGCAAAAAGGAGTTTACTTCAAACTTGTGGCGATGCAGTCCTTCGACTGAACTACTTCTGCAATTATTCTTCCATTGGTCTAAAAAAGGGGTAATTTTATAGAGGAATTGTCGGCCGATTAAACCTTTATGGTGAAAATCAGTCTTAGGAGCATAACAGACTAACTTTGATTGCTGAAGAAACCTTAGTTAAAGAACTAAAGCAAAAGAATACTCAGGCAAAGGCTTTTGAGGTGCTTATCAACACCTATAAGGAGCGTTTGTACTGGCATATCAGAAGGATTGTATTAGACCACGATGATGCGGATGATGTTTTGCAGAATACCTTTATAAAGGTTTACAGAAATATAGATAAATTCAAGGGGGATAGTAAACTATATTCCTGGATGTATCGGATAGGCACAAATGAAGCCCTGACCTTTCTGAAGACTAAATCCAAAAAACTGGGGGTGAGCAGTGACGAATTGATTGAAAGAAAGGCGAACACCCTGGAGGCTGATGTGTATTTTGAAGGAGACGCCATTCAATTGAAATTACAACAGGCCATAGCTAGCCTGCCTGAAAAACAAAAGTTGGTCTTCAATATGAAGTACTACGAGGAACTAAAGTACTCGGAGATCGCAGAAATATTGGAGGTCTCGGTTGGAGGTTTAAAGGCCTCCTACCATCTGGCAGCAAAGAAAATTGAAGCCTTTTTAAAACAGGAGTAAACTGTGGAGAAAGCTATATTATACCTAAACCATGAAAGACATATCAAAAGAAAACAGCTTTAAAACGCCACCCGGCTATTTTGAGGGGCTTTCAGATCAAATCCTGAAGAAAATTCAGGAAGAGGATACCGGAAAGCTTCCCAAAAAGGAAGGATTTGGCGTACCCGAGAACTATTTTGACCAGCTGGAAAAGGACATTCTTACCAAAACGGTTCAAAAAGAAACACCGGTCATTAAACTCAAGCAATACAAATCCTATTTTTATGCTGCAGCTGCCATTGCGGCCATCTTTATTTTGGTGATAGGATTAGAATGGAATACCACTCAAACCCTTAATTTTGATGACCTGGCAGAGGCAGATATCACCAGCTATATAGAATCAAGAGATCTGGAATTGAGTAATTCCGAGATTGCAGAAGTCATTCCGCTGGCCAATCTCGAAATGGACGATTTTATGGAAAGTTCAGTAGATAGTGAACAGATAATGGACTACCTGGAAGATTCCATAAATGATTTAGACGAATTAAATATCGACTTAAATGAAGAATATCAATAAACTCCTCGTACTTACCTTCCTCCTGATCGGGAGCATCACATTTGCCCAGACAGGAGCAGGTATGGATAAGATAAAATCGCTGAAGATCGCGTTTATTACTGAACGACTTAATCTTAGCAGCGAAGAAGCCGCCGTATTTTGGCCGGTTTATAATGAACACGAGGCTAATCTTGAAGCCTTGCGCCAGGAGGAAAGAAATGAGATCAGGGGCCGACTCCGAAATTTTCAGAATATGTCGGACGCCCAGATTCAGAATTTGATGGGGGAATTTCTTGCACTACAACAAGAGAGAAATGATAGAAATATTGCTTTTCTCAAGCGCATGACTGAGTTGATTTCTGCCAGGAAGACCTTTCTGCTGATCAAAGCCGAAGACGATTTCAAAAAAAGACTACTCCAGCAAATACAAAAAAGGCGGCAATAGCCAGAATTCGATGAAAAGCATTTAAAAAGGGGCAATTTGCCCCTTTTTGCTTTAAACCCTGTTTCATTTCTACAGTCTTAGATGTATAACCCTAAAAAACCGTTATGAAAAAGTTTAAGATTGTTTTAGTTATTATCGCATTTTTTGGAGCTCTGAGCGCTTCAAATGCTCAAAGAGTTGTGAAGGTTAAAGTATATCCAAAGCACGGCACTGTAGTTACTACAGTACACAAACCGAGACTGGTAATCCACAATGGAATCCGATATCATTTAGCAGCCGGTGTCTGGTATAAAGCCAGGGGAAAGAAATACGTAGTGGCTGCTGCCCCCAGGGGGATTGTGATCAAATCCCTTCCAAGAGGTCATCGAGTCGTATTTATCAAAGGAAGAAAGTATTTTGCCTACAAGGGTGTTCATTACCAGAGAATAGGCAGAACCTACAAAGTTGTTTATGTATAATTAGATTTGGGTTGACTTTTTAACAGGAGTCGTATGTTAGTCGGAAAAGGGTAGACACTGTCTGCCCTTTTTCTATTTAAAGCGAAGTTTTGAAATTCTGAATTTACCTGCTGCATAGGCCGTGGAATCATTGACAAATCGGAAGGTGTAAAAAGGTTCTTCAGAAAGACTGATCCATTTTTCTCCACGATTTGCTGAGTAAGAGATCCCCGAATACGACACCGAAACAATTTCATTGCCATCGCTATCCGGGACAAACTGTACGCAACTGGTATATCCGGGCAAACTATCCTCCGCCACAAGGCTCCAGGTTACACCTCCATCAACAGTAATTGCCTTATTCCCTTTCATCGCTGTTGGTTCCGTATAATCACCACCCATGGCAATTCCAATTTTATCTGTCTGAAAGTGCAATGAATAAATTCCTCTCGTCGGTTGATCAGACCTAATTGGTGTATTGAAAACCTCCCATGTTTCACCCTTATCAGGGGAATAATAAATCCGTCCTTCCGTGGTCCCGATCCAGGCTTTATCGTCCACAATTGCAATATTTGTATTACTGGCTGCAAAGGCTCCCTCCCCTGGAATCGCCCCTGGTAAATCGGCACAAAGTATCTTATTCCATGTTGTACCTCCATCCCTTGTGATAAGAATAGATAGGCAGCCTCCCATCTCGTCACCAATGGCGATGCCTTCCCGGTCGCTCCAAAAAATCATGGAGTCATAGAAGACGCCTTTATCGTCTTCTTTATACACTAATTCCATCAAGCCATCATTCCCCGTTTTAAACAACAAGGCAGGCCTGCCTGCAGATAACATAAAAAAGTCGGTTGCCGTATGTGCCACGGCCCTGAATTCCGGATATAAAGTATCATACCGCTGTTGTTTGGCCCTAATTTGATCAGTTGCCAGATCCAACGACCCAAATACGCCTCCGGTTCCTGCGAATGCCACGCTCCCGTCCATGACCTCCATTGCCCTTATACTTACAGAATCGGTAAACAAATCCTCAACTTCAACACTGCTGAAATTATGGACAGTTGGGCCTTCAGAACAACTTAAAAGGAGAAAGAAAATACAGAAGGGAAAAATTAGTCGCATCAGTTTTAATTTCCTCAAAAATAAAGGGTTTCCTGTCTAAAACGATACCTTTGCCATCTAAAATTTTTCGATGCGCTTACACAGAAATTTGGTATTTGCCGTGGTAGACGGATTGCAATTGATCTTTCAAGAAGGTGTCTACGCCTCAAAAGCAGTTGAGCAAATATTGAAAAGAGACAAACGCTGGGGATCCCGCGACAGGGGTTTTATCGCCGAAACGCTTTACGATATTGTTCGCTGGAAGCGATTATACTCGGAGATAGCAGAAGTTAAAGAACCCTATAGCCGGGCAAATTATTTCAGGTTGTTTACTGTTTGGGCCGTTTTGCGAGGCATTCCACTCCCGAATTGGAAACAGCTTGAAGATACCCCTACAAGGAGGATCAAAGGTCGCTTTGATGAGTTGTCCAAAATCAGAAAATTCAGGGAGTCCATCCCGGATTGGATCGATGAGCTAGGGGTTAAAGCTTTCGATGAAAAATTTTGGGACAAGGAGCTACACGCTTTAAATCAACTGGCACCAGTGGTCTTAAGGACCAATACCCTGAAAACATCTATGCCCTTTTTACGACAAAGACTGCTGGAGGAAGGGATTGCCTCAGATCCTGTTTCCGGATACCCTCACGCCCTTGTCTTAAAGGAGAGAAGTAATGTTTTTACGACCGAGGCCTTTAAGGAGGGTTGGTTTGAGGTCCAGGATGCCTCTTCCCAGTTGGTAGCGCCGATGCTGGATGTTGCCCCGGGTCATAGGGTGGTAGACGCCTGTGCCGGAGCCGGAGGGAAATCCCTTCACCTCGCTGCCCTCATGGAAAATAAGGGACAGTTGATCGCCCTTGACATCTATCCGAAAAAACTTCACGAACTCAAGCGTCGAGCCCGAAGAAATGGAGCACATAATTTGGAAACCCGACTCATAGATTCCTCTAAAGTGATTAAAAAACTTCATCAGAAGGCAGACAGGGTCCTTATCGACGCGCCATGTACAGGTTTGGGCGTTCTAAAAAGAAATCCCGATACCAAATGGAAACTACAACCGGAAGACCTGGAAAAACTGATAGTGACCCAAAGGCAATTGTTGACAGACTACAGTAAGATGGTTAAAGCCAGGGGTAAATTGGTATATGCCACTTGCTCGATCCTGCCACAGGAGAATGAAAAGCAGGTCAAGGATTTCCTGGAGAGCGAAGAAGGGCAGAGTTTCTCCTTGGTTAAAGAACAACATGTTTACGCCCACAAATCAGGATTTGACGGCTTTTACATCGCTGCACTACAAAAGGATTAATACAAAGCGGTTTTCAGGCTTTAGAAAGTAATCAACAATAACCCTTGAAAACTGTTGTAGAAGCTTCGTTATAAAGCGGTGGAATTAGTGTAAATTTGTGGCTTCTTAAAATCCTGTTTAAACCTGGCTCATGATCTATTTTTTCGGGGATCCTTCGGACAAAGTATATGCAGTTGAATCGCATAAAAAATTAAGCGATACCGACAAAGGAAAACTCAACTGGCTATTTGGCGATAAGCAATTGCTTCCTTCAGAATCCATAGACGCCTATTTTATTGGACCAAGGGCCGCAATGATCACACCCTGGAGTACCAATGCCACAGAGATCACCCAGAATATGGGAATCATCGGGATCAGCAGGATAGAGGAATTTCAGGCTGTGTCAGAGGGGTATAGCGACTATGATCCTATGCTTTCACAGAAGTACAGCAAATTGTCCCAGGACATCTTCACTATTGCGGTAGAGATCGAATCCATTTTACCCATTTCAGACATTTCAGCATATAATGAAAAGGAAGGCCTGGCTCTTAGCGCCGAAGAGGTTGAGTACCTGGAAAAGCTTTCCGAAAAATTGGGTAGGCCTTTGACAGATTCGGAAGTCTTTGGTTTCAGTCAGGTGAATTCAGAACATTGCAGACACAAGATCTTTAACGGTACTTTTATTATCGATGAAGAAGAGAAACCATCCTCCCTATTTAAGCTGATCAGAAAAACATCGGAGAAAAATCCCAATACCATCGTTTCAGCCTACAAGGACAATGTGGCCTTTGTAAAGGGCCCGGAAGCGGTTCAGTTTGCCCCGGCAACACCTGACAAACCTGATTTTTACAAGGAAACAAAATTCGAGTCGGTTCTTTCCTTAAAGGCCGAAACCCATAATTTCCCCACCACTGTAGAGCCCTTTAACGGTGCTGCCACAGGATCAGGAGGAGAAATCAGGGATCGTCTTGCAGGAGGCAAAGGTTCCCTTCCCCTGGCAGGTACTGCGGTTTACATGACTTCCTATTCACGATTAGAAAAAGACAGGTCATGGGAACAAGCGCTGGCAGCCCGGCCCTGGTTATATCAAACCCCCATGGATATTCTTATCAAAGCATCAAATGGAGCTTCAGACTTTGGGAACAAATTTGGTCAGCCCCTGATCGCGGGGTCTGTACTCACCTTTGAACACCAGGAACATCAGCGGGTCTTAGGGTATGATAAAGTAATTATGCTGGCGGGAGGTATCGGCTATGGCAAAGCAGAACAAGCACTTAAGGCCAAACCGAAAAAGGGTGATACCATTGTCATCCTGGGAGGAGATAATTACCGAATTGGCATGGGCGGAGCAGCAGTATCCAGCGCAGATACCGGGGAATTCAGTTCTGCCATAGAACTCAATGCCGTTCAAAGGTCAAATCCGGAAATGCAGAAAAGGGCAGCAAATGCGATCCGGGGTCTTGTAGAGAATGACATTAATCCTGTTGTGTCTATTCACGACCACGGGGCCGGGGGGCACCTTAATTGCCTTTCAGAGCTTGTGGAAGAAACCGGAGGGAAGATCGATATGGATAAGTTGCCTATAGGTGATCCCACGCTCTCTGCCAAAGAAATCATAGGCAACGAATCCCAGGAGAGAATGGGCCTGGTGATCGGAGAGAAAGATTGTGACTTTCTGGAACGGATTGCATCCAGGGAAAGATCACCAATGTATAAAGTTGGTAAGGCCACCGGTGACAACCGATTTACCTTTGAATCGGAAAAACGCAAAGAGAAACCCATGGATCTGGAATTGGCCGATATGTTCGGGAGTTCTCCCAAAACAGTAATGACCGATACTACGATCTCCAGAACGTATAGTGATCCTGATTACGCTATCGGACACTTCAAAAAGTACCTCAGCGATGTGCTTCAGCTCGAAGCGGTAGCCTGTAAAGACTGGCTGACCAATAAGGTGGATCGATGTGTAGGTGGAAAAGTTGCTAAGCAACAGTGTGCAGGTCCCTTACAGCTTCCCTTGAATAATGTGGGTGTAATGGCATTGGATTACAAAGGAATGGAAGGAATCGCAACCAGTATTGGTCATTCTCCTGTATCCGGCCTAATCGATCCTCAGGCAGGAAGTCTAAACAGTATAGCAGAGGCTCTGACTAACATTGTCTGGGCCCCACTTGAAAACGGACTCACTTCGGTTTCCTTGTCGGCGAACTGGATGTGGCCCTGCAGGAATCCGGGAGAAGATGCCCGTTTATATGAGGCAGTAAAAGCCGTTTCCGATTTTGCCATTGAACTAGGGATCAATGTCCCCACAGGAAAGGATTCACTTTCCATGAAACAGAAGTACAAAGACCAGGAAGTATTGTCTCCGGGCACCGTCATAATTTCTGCTGCAGCCCATTGCAGTAATGTGAGGAAGATAGTTGAACCGGTCTTTAAGAAAAGAGCCGGTAATCTATATTACATCAATTTTTCTCAGGACAACTTTGCCCTTGGAGGGTCTTCCTTCTCGCAAAGCCTGAACAAGGTTGGCCATAAGGCCCCTACGATAACGGATGCAGGATTTGTCAAAAAGACTTTTAATGCCCTGCAGGATCTCATTAAGGCAAAAGAAATAGTTGCCGGCCATGATGTTGCTTCAGGCGGACTTATAACCACTTTGTTGGAAATGTGTTTTGCGAACAACCAGTTAGGAGCAGATATCGATCTTTCTTCTCTGGGTGAATCGGACACAACTAAACTACTATTTGCAGAAAATGCCGCAGTAGTGATTCAGGCAAAGGGCAGCGGAGTTGAAGAGTATCTGGAACAACACCAAATTGAATTTTTCAAAATAGGATCTGTTACAGAAAAACCCGAGCTTGTAATTGTGAACGGAGAAGACCGCATTGAACTGGATATCTACGAACAGCGTGATCTATGGTTTAAGACATCCTACCTCCTTGATGACAAGCAAACCTCCCAAAATCTGGCCAAACAGCGTTTTGAGAATTATAAGTACCAACCCTTAATCTATCATTTCCCGGATCATTTTGATGGTAAATTACCCGATTTTAAAGGGAAAAGACCTAAAGCAGCTATCCTGAGGGAAAAGGGCAGTAACTCGGAAAGGGAAATGGCCAATGCCATGTATCTGGCTGGATTTGATGTTAAGGATGTGCATATGACCGATCTCATTAGCGGGCGCGAAACTTTGGAAGAGGTACAATTTATAGGAGCAGTAGGTGGATTTTCAAATTCTGATGTGCTGGGCAGCGCAAAGGGCTGGGCAGGAGCATTTAAATACAATGAAAAAGCACAGCAGGCTCTTGAAAATTTCTTTGCCCGGCCAGATACCCTGTCTGTAGGAATTTGCAATGGTTGCCAGTTGTTTATGGAACTGGAGCTCATAAATCCCGAGCACGATCTACACGGGAAAATGACGTATAACGATTCTCACAAACACGAAAGCAACTTTACTTCTGTTTGTATAGAAGAGAACAATTCTGTGATGTTATCTAGTTTGGAAGGTAGCACGCTGGGCGTTTGGATTTCCCACGGGGAAGGTAAGTTCTCCCTCCCCTATCCCGCAGATCGTTACGGAATTGTAGCAACTTACGGTTATGACAAATACCCTGCTAATCCAAATGGCAGCGATTACAATGTAGCCATGCTATGTGATCCTTCAGGAAGGCATCTTGTGACCATGCCGCACATTGAGCGCAGTATCTTTCCCTGGAACTGGGCGCATTATTCAGAAGGAAAGCACGAAGTTTCTCCCTGGCTTGAAGCTTTTGTGAACGCTAGAAAGTGGCTGGAAAAGAAATAAACAGATAGAGCCTTCTTTATTGTGTGAGAGTAAGTTTAAGGAGTCGTCACACAGATAATCTGCTTAAATTTAACAATCTGACAATTATTGGTCTTCAAATTTGTCAATCTCATTTTAAAATCCCGCTCCCTTTTCTTACTTTGCAAAGATCAATAACTTCAATGTATGCAAACCATTACCCGACTTTTCGATATCCCCTATTTTCAGCAGGCAAATTTTCCCATGGAAAAATCCTTCGTGGATAAGCGCAAAGGAGAATGGATAGCTATTTCTACGGACGAGTACATTTCAAAGGCCAACGCCCTGAGCAGGGCACTGATTGCACTGGGAGTTAAGGCCAATGATAAGATCGCTGTTATCTCCATGACGAATCGCTCCGAGTGGAATATCCTCGATATTGCAGTACTGCAGATCGGGGCACAAAATGTCCCTATTTACCCGACCATTTCAGAAGAAGATTACGCATATATCCTGAACCACTCTGAGGCTACTCATTGTTTTGTATCCTGTACAGAAGTACTTGAGAAGGTGAATAGTATTAAAAGTGAGGTCCCAGGTTTAAAGGAGGTATACTCTTTTGACGAAATAAAGGGATGTAAGCACTGGACCGAATTACTTGCACAAGGTGAAGATACCAGGCTGCAGGATGAGGTTGAAAGTCGTAAAGCCCAGGTTAAACCTGAAGACCTTGCCACACTTATTTACACTTCCGGCACAACGGGAAGGCCAAAAGGTGTGATGTTATCACATGATAATATCGTATCTAACGTTCTTGCCAGTAAACCACGTGTCCCTTTTAATCAGGGAGCCACTTCGTTAAGTTTCCTTCCTGTCTGTCATATTTTTGAAAGGATGATCTTGTATCTCTATCAGTTCTGTGGAATCACGGTTTATTTTGCTGAGGGACTGGATAAGATCAGTGACAATTTAAAGGAGGTAAAACCCAATGTAATGACGGTTGTACCGAGATTGTTGGAAAAAGTCTACGATAAGATCATCGCAAAAGGTGCGGATTTAACCGGAATAAAGAAAAAACTATTCTTCTGGGCTGTGAGCCTCGGGTTGAAATTCGAACCCTATGGAGCTAACGGCTGGTGGTATGAACAAAAATTATCGCTCGCAAGAAAACTCATTTTCAGCAAGTGGCAAGAAGGCCTGGGTGGAAATCTGGAAACCATGGTATCAGGAAGTGCTGCACTACAACCCAGATTGAGCAGGATCTTTGGAGCAGCAGGTATTCCGGTGATGGAAGGATATGGTCTAACGGAAACTTCACCGGTCATCTCCGTTAATGATGAAAAAAACAAAGGCTGGAAGATTGGTTCCGTAGGTCGGGTCATCGATGATGTGGAAGTTAAAATAGCATCGGATGGCGAAATACTATGTAAGGGACCCAATGTAATGATGGGGTATTACAAAGACCCGGAAAAGTCCGCGGAGGTGTTGATCGATGGTTATTTCCATACCGGTGATATTGGGGAGATCGACCAAGATGGATTTTTGAAGATTACAGATCGGAAAAAAGAGATGTTCAAAACCTCTGGGGGGAAATACGTCGCCCCACAGCTACTGGAAAACCGACTGAAACAAAGTAGGTTTATTGAACAGGTCATGGTAGTTGGTGAAGGAGAGAAAATGCCCGCTGCACTAATACAACCTAATTTCGAATTTCTGCAGGAATGGGTGAAAAGACACAACAAAGATCTCAAGAGTCACCAGGATATGGTCAGCGATTCAGAAGTACAGGAGAGAATTCAGAAAGAAATAGATAATGCCAATGAACAATTTGCCAAGTGGGAGAAAGTGAAGTCTTTTAGACTAACACCGGACGCCTGGTCGGTTGAAGGAGGCCACCTTACCCCTACCATGAAACTGAAGCGGAAGATTGTCAAGGCAAAATACCTCAATCTGTACAATGACATTTACGGCCATCCGGATTCGTAAACCTTGTACCAAGTAACGAACTGGCGTATAGCTGTGATGCGGCAAGGGCGGTAATTCTTGCTTCCTTTTATCATGTGTCCTCAACAATTTGTTTCCAATTATTTAACTTATTTATTATGCATGCATAATAAATTTTTTATATCTTTGAAAGGTTTAGATGACCTATGCAAGAGATAACGATTGATTACGCCCTGCGCGCCACATGGCAATCCGTAGCGAGAATGTACAATGAAGAGGCTAAAAAGTTTGGTTCCACCATGGCGGTAGGATTCACCCTTTTGAGTATTGATCCAAAGAAGGGTACCCCTTCTACCTCATTGGGGCCGAAGATGGGGATGGAAGCTACCAGTCTGTCACGGATACTGAAAAGCATGGAGGAAAAAGGACTAATAGAGCGCAGGCCAAACCCTGAAGATGGCAGGGGCGTACTGATTTACCTCACGGCATTTGGTTTAGAGAAACGCAAAGATTCCAAGGACGTGGTCTTAAAGTTCAACGAAGTAGTAAAAGAGCATTTGTCCCAGGAACAACTCAACAGTTTCTTTAAAGTGATGGATACTATTAATCACGTAGTGGCTGAGAAGAAAATATACAATAGTGAAACCAGAATGAAATAACTCAATCCTAATCAATGAACAAGCATATTAAAAAGTAGCAGTTATCGGATCCGGAATCATGGGTAGTGGCATTGCCTGTCATTTTGCCAATATCGGTGTTGAAGTCTTGTTACTGGATATTGTCCCTCGAGAACTAACTGACAAAGAAAAGGCTAAAGGGCTCACTCTAAAAGATCCCGCCGTAAGAAACCGACTAGTTAATGAGTCGTTGACCACTGCCTTAAAATCGAAACCCTCGCCTATCTATCACCAGGATTTCTCAAAGCGCATCAGCACTGGAAACCTGGAAGACGATATCGCCAAGGTAGCTGGTGTTGACTGGATCATTGAAGTAGTTGTTGAGCGTTTAGATATCAAAAAACAGGTTTTCGAAAATCTTGAAAAACACAGAACGCCAGGAACACTGATTACCTCAAACACTTCAGGAATACCCATACAGTTTATGAGTGAAGGAAGATCTGAGGATTTTCAACACCATTTTTGCGGGACACACTTTTTTAACCCGGCACGATACCTGAAACTGTTTGAAATCATTCCCGGGCCAAAAACCAAACCTGAGGTTCTTGAATTCCTTAATGCTTACGGTGAGAAATTCCTGGGAAAAACCTCGGTGGTTGCTAAAGATACTCCTGCCTTTATCGGAAATCGTATCGGGATTTTCAGCATTATGAGTCTGTTTCATGCCGTAAAGGAATTAGACCTTACTGTAGAAGAAGTAGACAAGCTTACGGGTCCTGTAATAGGCAGGCCTAAGTCGGCTACCTTTCGCACAGTCGACGTAGTCGGACTCGACACCCTGGTTCATGTAGCAAATGGAATTCATGAAAATTGTCCTAAGGACGAAAGACATAAGCTCTTTAAGCTCCCCGGTTTTATAGAGACGATGGCGGAGAACAAATGGTATGGAAGTAAATCCGGCCAGGGATTTTACAAAAAAGAGAGAAATGCCAAAGGAGGGAGTGAGATCTTAACTCTCGATCTCAATACGATGGAATATCGTTCCAGGAAGAGTGCGAAATTCGCCACTCTGGAACTTACCAAGACGGTAGATAAGGTTATCGATCGCTTTAAGATCCTGATCGGTGGAAAAGATAAAGCCGGAGATTTCTACAGAAAGAGTTTTGGGGTACTATTCGCCTATGTCACCCACAGGATTCCTGAAATTTCAGACGAACTCTATAAGATAGACGACGCCATGAAAGCCGGTTTTGGCTGGGAACACGGCCCCTTCCAAATATGGGATGCCGTTGGATTAGACAAAGGTTTGGAGCTCATTGCTGCGGAAGGCCAAAAACCCGCTGCCTGGATTGAAGAAATGAAGGCAGCCGGAGTGAAGTCGTTTTACGAAGTTAATGACGGAGCCACATACTTCTATGACATACAGAAAAAATCCATGGTGAAGGTCCCGGGTCAGGATGCCTTTATCATCCTCGATAATATCCGCAAGACCAAGGAAGTGTTTAAAAATAGCGGTGTAGTTATCGAAGACCTGGGAGACGGAATACTCAATATTGAGTTTCAGTCCAAAATGAATACAATTGGAGGCGACGTTCTGGCGGGCATCAATAAAGGGATCGATCTTGCCGAAAAAGACTTTCAGGGGCTGGTCGTAGGAAATCAGGCTGCGAATTTTTCCGTAGGCGCCAACATCGGCATGATTTTTATGATGGCCGTAGAACAAGAATACGATGAGCTCAATATGGCCGTGAAAATGTTTCAGGACACCATGATGCGTATGCGGTATTCATCCATACCTACCATATCTGCACCCCATGGTATGTGCCTGGGAGGCGGATGTGAGCTTTCCCTCCATGCCGATAAGGTAGTAGCTGCCGCAGAAACCTATATCGGGTTGGTAGAATTTGGTGTTGGTGTTATCCCCGGGGGTGGCGGATCCAAAGAAATGGCCTTGAGAGCTTCCGATACTTTTAGAAAAAATGATGTGGAACTCAACGTATTGCAGGAATATTTTTTAACCATCGGAATGGCCAAAGTTTCTACATCAGCTTATGAGGCCTATGACCTGGGTATCCTACAGCATGGAAAGGACATTGTTGTAGTCAATAAAGATCGTCAGATTGCCACGGCAAAGGCATATGCAAAACTGATGGCTGAATCGGGCTACACCCAACCGATTCGAAGAAATGATGTGAAAGTCCTTGGAAAACAGGCTCTGGGTATGTTCCTCGTAGGAACAGACTCCATGGAAGCCGGGCACTACATTTCTGAACACGATAAAAAAATTGCCAATAAACTCGCCTATGTGATGGCAGGAGGAGATCTTTCGGAAACCAGCTATGTGAGTGAGCAATACCTGCTCGACATTGAGCGCGAAGCATTTTTATCGCTTTGTACCGAAAGAAAGACCCTGGAAAGGATTCAACATATGCTTAAAACCGGTAAACCCCTAAGAAATTAAACATGAAAACTGCATACATAGTAAAAGCTTATAGAACTGCCGTTGGGAAAGCCCCTAAAGGCCTGTTCCGATTTAAACGCCCTGACGAATTGGCTGCCGAGACCATCGAGTATATGATGAAGGAGGTGCCTCAGCTCGATAAGAAAAGGATAGACGACGTCATCGTAGGAAACGCCATGCCGGAAGCCGAACAAGGCTTAAATGTGGCCCGACTGATCTCACTTATGGGATTGAAGATCGAAGATGTCCCCGGAGTCACAGTAAACAGGTATTGTGCTTCAGGATTGGAAACCATTGGAATTGCAACCGCCAAAATTCAGTCTGGAATGGCAGACTGTATCATTGCCGGTGGAGCGGAGAGCATGAGCTATATCCCTATGGGAGGATACAAACCAACACCTGATTATGCCGTTGCGAGCGAAGGGAATGAGGATTATTATTGGGGTATGGGATTAACCGCCGAAGCCGTTGCAGAGCAGTTTAAAGTATCAAGGGAAGATCAGGATGAATTTGCCTATAATTCGCATATGAAGGCCCTCAAAGCTCAGAAGGAAGGAAAGTTTGAAGATCAGATAGTTCCCATTGAAGTAGATCACACCTTTGTTAACGCCAAGGGGAAAAAAGAAAGCAAGTCCTATACGGTTAAGCAGGATGAAGGTCCACGGGCCGATACCTCAAAAGAGGTTTTAGCCAAACTCAGACCCGTTTTTGCGGCAGGTGGAAGTGTGACTGCAGGTAATTCTTCACAGATGAGCGATGGTGCAGCTTTTGTTCTGGTCATGAGTGAAGAGATGGTGAAAGAATTGAATTTGGAACCGATCGCCAGATTGGTCAACTATGCCGCTGCCGGCGTAGAACCCAGAATCATGGGAATCGGACCGGTAAAGGCAATTCCAAAGGCACTTAAGCAAGCGGGAATGAAGCAGTCAGACATCGAGTTGATCGAATTAAACGAAGCTTTTGCCTCACAATCCCTGGCAGTGATCAGGGAATTAGATCTCAATCAGGAAATTGTTAACGTCAACGGTGGTGCTATCGCCTTAGGCCATCCCCTGGGATGTACCGGTGCCAAGTTATCGGTTCAATTATTTGACGAGATGCGCAAGCGAAAAATGAAAGGAAAACACGGCCTTGTCACCATGTGCGTAGGAACCGGACAGGGAGCAGCGGGCATTTTTGAATTTTTAAATTAATCACCTTCAAATTTATACGACCATGAGTACCGAAACTATAAACAAAGATATTTTAAGGGGAGGCCAGTTTCTTGTCAAAGAAACCAAGTGTGAAGACGTCTTTACCCTGGAAGACCTCAACGAGGAACAAAAAATGATGCGTGAAAGCACCAAGGAATTCGTCGATCGGGAGCTTTGGGCAAATTGGGAACGCTTTGAGAAGAAAGATTACGAATTTACCAAGGAATGTATGCTTAAAGCAGGAGAACTCGGACTTTTGAGTATTGCTGTTCCTGAAGCTTACGGGGGAATGGGAATGGGCTTTGTCTCTACTATGCTTGTATGCGATTATATCTCAGGAGCTACTGGATCATTTAGTACTGCATTTGGCGCACATACAGGAATTGGGACGCTTCCCATTACTTTATATGGTACCGAAGAGCAGAAGCAAAAATACGTCCCCAAACTGGCTACCGGAGAATGGTTTGGTGCTTACTGCCTTACAGAGCCCGGAGCGGGATCAGATGCTAATTCAGGAAAGACAAAGGCTGTTCTTTCTAAAGACGGAAAACACTATAGCATCACAGGACAAAAGATGTGGATTTCCAATGCCGGTTTCTGCAACTTGCTTATCGTCTTCGCCAGAATAGAGGATGATAAGAACATCACCGGATTTATCGTAGAAAACGATCCTGAAAATGGGATCTCAATGGGTGAGGAAGAAAAAAAGCTGGGTATACATTCCTCCAGTACACGTCAGGTTTTCTTCAATGAGACAAAAGTACCTGTTGAAAATATGCTTTCCGAAAGGGGTAACGGATTTAAAATCGCGATGAACGCCTTAAACGTTGGACGAATTAAATTAGCTGCCGCCTGCCTTGAAGCACAAAGAAGGGTATTGAATGAAGCCGTAAATTACGCCAATGAACGCATTCAGTTTAAAACCCCCATTATCAATTTCGGGGCTATTAAATCTAAGATTGCACAAATGGCGATCAACACCTATGCAGGAGAATCTGCCTGCTACCGTGCAGCCAAAAATATCGAAGATCGTATTGCGATAAGAGAAGCTGAAGGGAATACGCATCAGGAAGCAGAACTCAAGGGGGTAGAAGAATACGCCATAGAATGTTCTATACTAAAAGTGGCAGTTTCTGAAGACGTACAGAATACAACGGACGAAGGGATTCAGATCTTTGGGGGCATGGGCTTTAGCGCTGATACCCCTATGGAAAAAGCCTGGAGAGATGCGAGAATTTCCAGGATCTATGAAGGCACCAATGAGATCAACCGAATGCTAGCTGTGGGAATGTTGGTCAAAAAAGCTATGAAAGGTCACGTAGACCTCTTAGGACCCGCTACAGCAGTAGGAGAAGAATTAATGGGAATCCCTTCTTTTGATACTCCTGATTTCTCCGAATTGTTCGCCGAAGAGAAAGACCTTATCGCAAGATTGAAAAAGGTATTCTTAATGGTGGCAGGAAGTGCCGTACAGAAATTTGGTCCGGACCTCGAATCACATCAGCAATTGCTACTCGCTGCCTCTGATATTCTGATCGAAATTTATATGGCTGAATCTACCCTGCTTCGCACCGAAAAAAATGCGAAACGCAGCGGAGAAGAGACCCAGGAAATTGAAATTGCAATGACCAAACTCTATTTATACGAGGCAGTCGATCTTGTAATTAAAAAAGGAAAAGAAGCCATCGTATCCTTTGCTGAAGGAGACGAACAGCGTATGATGTTAATGGGACTGAAAAGGTTTACAAAATACACCAATCAGCCCAATGTAGTGGCCTTACGCAACAAGATTGCCGATAAGGTGGCAGCTGATAACGGCTACACTTTTGACGAATAAACTTCATCACCCTAAAATAAAAAACCGCCTCTGAAAGGCGGTTTTTTTATATGCGTAAAAGCCCTAATTTAAATTGCTGTATTGTTCTGAGTACGACAGCATTTGTTCCTGAAAACTGTTAGGTTGAACTACTTTAATATCGGTAATTTCACCTTCTCTATTCATCTCAGGCATTAAGACCGGATTTACAAAGCCACTGTAA
The DNA here is from genome assembly GCF_004139715.1 of Muriicola soli. Lineage (GTDB taxonomy): Bacteria > Bacteroidota > Bacteroidia > Flavobacteriales > Flavobacteriaceae > Muriicola > Muriicola soli. The sequence continues at coordinate 1,763,160 of NZ_CP035544.1, forward strand.
GGAGGGGTTTTAAAAGCGGAATTCCGTTCTAATACTTCGGCGTGTAATTCCTGATCCACTTTAACTCCATAGCCTTCTACAAGGTCTTGCGCAGCCTTGAAATCACCTTCTGATTTAATCCTCTGGGTTTCTTTGAGTAACTCACCAAATAGCTCTCTTAGTTTGGCATAATCGTTAATGCGATAGAAGGTTTTACCCTCGCGTACCACCTTCTCTATAACCTTGTCATCTTTGCCCTTTTCAAAAACCCAGGCTGACACCCATTGTCGATTCACCATATGATCTTCTTCAATATCATCCCCGAGCTCAATCCTAATCAGCTGGGTAACCAAACCATTTCTTATATAACGATCATAGGCAGTCATTCCCAACGCTTCCCAGTTGTCTGTAAGGCCCATCTCCTGCAACTTTGGATCCATTAAATAGTACAAGCCCACTAAATCTGCTCTCCCCTCTTCCATGGTAGAGGCATAATTTTTAAGCGTTTCTTTAGGCTGGCCCACTCCTTCATTGAGTTGTCCTGAGGCATGACCTACGACTTCATGTAATGCTGTTAACAATTTTGATGCAGTCTTACCGTATTTATTTTCCCGGGCGATTTCCTCTTCACTGTAAGCAAATTCATTTAATCTGCCTGAGCCACCGGCATTACTGTAGGCTTCAATGATGTTTCCTAGGGAAACCGACTTGCTGCCATGTTCCTGTCTAATCCAGTTATTATTTGGAAGGTTAACCCCTATTGGTGTACTGGGTGAAGCATCTCCGGCCTCTCCGGCCACATTTACTGTTTTATAAGAAACCCCTACAACATTTTCTTTTTTGTGTTCGTCCATCAAGGGAGATTCATCTTCAAACCACTGGGCGTTTTCAGAAAGCACCGCCATTTGTCTTGACATTTCAAAGTCCTTGAGCTGGACGATGGTTTCATAAGAACCCTTATACCCTTTTGGATCGTTGTATACCTCTATAAATCCATTGATCCAGTCAACATCGCCTTCACGGGAATTCACCCAGGAGATGGCATATTCATCCCAGGTATCAAGACTACCCGTTTTATAATACTCTATGAGAAGTTTGAGCGTAGTTGCCTGCTGTTCATTCTCAGCAACTTCAACAGCCTTCTGAAGCCATTTGATGATCTCATCGATGGCCTCCCCGTAGAGTCCGCCCGACTTATAGACCTCCTCTTTGATTTCACCATCAATTTTTGAAAGCCTCGTATTTAATCCTGTTTCTACCGGTCTTCCCTCCGGTCCTTTATCGGCTTTGGCGTAAAAGGCCTCAACCTCAGCATCGGTCAGGCTGGGATCATAAAAATTTACAGCCGAGGCTGCTACGTTATCCACGCCCTTCTTTTTATTGACTTTTTTAATATCCGCTTCATTGAATAATACCTCAAATGCTTCGCCCTCCAGCCTTGTACCCGTTTCATCGAGTAAACCCTGAAGGTAGTCTGGACTGAAGTCGGGTTTTAATTTGTCATTGGAATAATGGTGATGGATCCCATTGGAGAACCAAACTCTTTTCAGGTAAGTTTCAAATGCCTGCCATTCAGCAGTGGATTTATCCCCAGAGTAGCTCCTATAGATGTTTTCAAGGCCATTCCTTATTTCCAGATTATGACGGTAATTCTGATCCCAGATAATGTCTCTGCCAGCCAGGCCGGCTTGGTTCAGGTAATAAACCAATCTTTTTTGATCAAGGCTTAGTTCATCAAACCCAGGGATTTGGTATCTCAGAATTTGGATGTCCGCAAATTGCTCTACAAAATATTCGAAAGAGGCAGCTTCGGAATCGGCAATACGCTCAGGAGCCTCCTTTTCCTGGCAAGACCAAATTAGTCCGAGTGCAATAAATGCGATTAAAAAATGTCGTAATTTCATAATATAAATTCTATTAGTCGTTGTCCTCAAATGTAAAAATTTAGGATTCAATTCGGATGTTTTTTTTCCTAATCCTTCAACGATTAAGGGCTAATATCCAAATTTGTTAATACTTCATATTCATCTGCTGTTAGAATCCTCATCAAATAAGCCTTATGAAATCAACCCTTTTAAGTGAAGTATATAATCCAGAAATATTCCGGGAACAAGGCCATGCACTTATCGACCTGCTTGCAGGGCATTTGGAGGAGAGTCTCCGGCAGAACAAGAAGGTGATCAACTGGAACCTGCCCGAGGACGAAAAAGATTTTTGGGAAGGTTTCCTGGCTTCAGGATCCGAGACTGATTTTTTTAAAGAAGTTCTCGTACATACCACTCATGTTCATAACCCCCGATACATCGGACATCAGGTTTGTGCCCCCGCCCCTATCGCAGCCTTGTCTGGATTGGTCAGTGCTATGCTCAACAATGGCATGGCCGTCTATGAAATGGGTATGGCCCCAACAGCCATTGAACGTATCATCACAGATTTGATCGCCGCAAAAATTGGTTTCGATAAAACGGCAAGGGGTATCTTAACTTCAGGTGGGACGTTGGCCAACCTCACGGCAATCTTAGCCGCCCGAAAAGCCAAGGTTATGAAAGATGTCTGGAAGGAAGGCAGTTCAGATCGACTGGCAATTATGGTCTCTGAAGAGGCTCATTACTGTGTAGACAGAGCAGCCAGAATCATGGGCCTTGGATCGGATGGGATTATTAAAGTTCCGGTGACTGATGGTTTTGTCATGGACAGCTCCAAATTGGAAGCGTATTATCAACAGGCTACGGAAAAAGGATTAAACGTATTTGCCCTGGTTGGAAGCGCCCCTTCAACAGCCACAGGAATTTACGATGATTTGGAAGACCTTGCAGCTTTCTGTAAAAGGCACGGGCTTTGGCTTCATGTAGATGGGGCTCACGGAGGTGCAGCGGTTTTCTCGGATAAATACAAAAAAACGGTCAAGGGAATTGAACTCGCCGATTCAGTGGTTATTGACGGACATAAGATGATGTTGATGTCTACCATAACCACTGCACTCATTTTTCGGGATGGCAGTCACTCTCATACCATTTTTAGTCAGGAAGCGGATTACTTATTGCAGCAATCGGACAAAGAAGACTGGTTCAATCTGGCGAAAAGAACCTTTGAGTGTACTAAAACTATGATGAGTCTGCAGTGGTTCCTGCTTTTTAAAACCTATGGAGAAAAGGTTTTTGACGAGAATGTCACTACCCTATATGATTTGGGGCAAAGCTTTGGGAAAATGATCGTTGCAGATCCCGATTTGGAACTGGCTACGACTCCTGGTTCCAACATCGTTTGTTTCCGATTTGTGCACCCGGGGCTTTCTCTGGAAGAGACTAACGACTTAAACAGAAGGATAAGGCAAGAACTTCTTGAGGAAGGGAAATTTTATATCGTTCAAACCCGCATTCGAGGGAAACAGTACCTTCGCTGCACCATAATGAATCCTTTTACCACCATTCAACATCTGGACGAACTGCTTTCACTGGTCAGGATAAAAGCAAGGCAAATCCTTAACGCATAGATTCGAGGATACGTTGTTCTGTGGCTTTCTGAGAAAAATTTATAGCACATTCAATAAGTGCAAGATGGGAATAAGCTTGTGGAAAATTCCCCAGCAAGCGCTTCGATTTAAAGTCGATGTCCTCACTAAATAAGCCCAGATGATTCCCGTAACTCAAAACGCGGTCAAATAACTTCTGCGCTTTTTCTTCTTCTCCGATTTTGAATAAGCTGTTGATAAACCAAAACGTACAGATCGTAAACGAAGAAGAGGGCAATCCAAAATCGTCCTTATTTTTATATCGATATAAGAGTCCGTCGTTGCTGAGGTGTTTTTCTATAGCTTTCACAGTACTGATATACTTTGGATCCCTGGCTGGAATAAAACCGTAAGATTCCATGAGTAAGACCGAGGCATCGAGGTTTTTGCTACCGTAAGATTGGGTAAAGGCCTTTACATCATCATTCCAGGCCTTGTCCATTATGTCTTGTTTGATCTCCTGCTCTAACATACTCCATTTCTCAATCTTCTGCCATTTGCGGAAGATACGTGCCACTTTGATCGCGCGATCAATGGCGACCCAACACAAGACTTTGGAGAAGGTAAAATGCCGATCTTCTTCCCGAAATTCCCAGATCCCCTTGTCAGGTTCCTGCCAGTGTTCAGAAACGATCCAGGCGATTCCTTTGGTTATTCCCCAGAGCTCTTCGGCATTTTCAATATTGGTACTGAAAATGTTCAATTGGGCGTGAATAGCATCCATCAGGATGCCATAAATGTCGTTCTGCCTCTGCTTGTAGGCCGCATTACCAATCCTGACCGGTTTAGAGCCCTTGTATCCCTTTAAGTGGTCCAGGGTTTTCTCGGTAAGTTTTTTCTCTTTGTTGATCCCGTACATGATCTGAAGCTTCTCCCCTTTTTCAGGAATAAGGTCAACGATAAATTGCAGATATCGCCGGGCAACATTGACGTGTCCGAGATCAACCATCACTTTGATTACCATAGAGGCATCGCGAATCCAGCAAAATCGATAATCCCAATTCCTAACTTCCCCAATGGTTTCTGGCAATGATGTGGTAGCAGCGGCTAAGACTGCGCCTGATTTGTTATAAGTGAGTAACTTTAAAGTGATCGCGCTTCTGGTGATCTGCGCGTTGTATTTTTTATAATTAGGGGTTTTATTGCTCCAGTTTAACCAGTACACTTTGGTCCTTTCCAGTTCCAGATAGATCTTCCGGGTGCTGGGCAGGAAAATTTTCTCGTTGTATGCAATCAGAAAATATCCGTTCTCTGTGACTTCCAACTCTCTCCCCTCCATGACCGCGTTTTTGTTAAAAGAGGTGTACAGGAAAACCGTTTCAAAATTTTTACCCTTAGTCAGACTCGCGATAAAATTCTTTTTGATATAAGACTTTGTTTCCCCAAGGGCATAGGCCAGTTTAGGTTCATAGTGGACGCTAAACTTTGGTTTTCCGGAGATGTGCTTTATGTATCGCACGACTTCAGGAGGGGCGTAATATTGACTTTGACTGGTGAGATACCTCGGCATAAAGTCGTGAATCTCAAAAACATCATTCCCTTCCCTGAACTCAGTAATTAAAACAGCAGTATTTTTTTTATAACGTTGTTTTATCTCATAGGAAGGAGCTACCTTAATGCCAAAATTACCACCTATTTCATCGTCGAGAAGTTTGGCAAAGACGGAGGAAGAGTCAAATTCTGGTAAACAGCACCAATCAATTGAAGCTGTTTTTGAAATGAGTGCTGCACTCCTGCAATTCCCTATTATTCCGTAATCTAAGTTGTCCATAAATAAGAATCCTGTAAAATTTCTTGTTTCATTGCAATTGCGCCTCAATTTGACGAAATTTAGAAAAACAAAAGAGAAAAAAGGTTAAAAACATAGAATTTATGGCCAAAACTATCATAATCTCAAACAGACTGCCTGTACAATTGCAAATTGACAATGGAACCATCAATGCTATCCCCAGCGTAGGCGGATTAGCTACCGGCATGAAGTCTGTTCATTCTGATGGGCAAAGCCTGTGGATCGGGTGGAGTGGCCTCACAGAAGAGGAGATTCCGGAAGAGTTGGAAGGTGAGATAGATAAGGCATTGGCCGAACACGGTTCTTCCAAGGTAAAACTAACGGCTGCAGAGGTTGATGGCTTTTATTACGGCTTTAGTAACCGAACCATATGGCCTCTTTTTCATTACTTTCTAGAGTATTCAGAGTTTGAACTCTCCAGCTGGAATACCTACAGGGAGGTAAACCAAAAATTTGCCGATGCCATTTTAAAGGAAGCTTCGGAAGATGACATTATTTGGGTTCACGACTATCAACTGATGTTGGTCCCTCAGATGGTACGTGAAAAAAGGCCCGATATTTCCATTGGTTTCTTTCTTCATATCCCCTTTCCCTCTTATGAAATCTTCAGAACCCTGCCCTGGAGGGAAGAAGTTTTATTGGGGCTTCTAGGTTCAGACCTTATAGGTTTCCACACTTACGATTACGAAAGGCATTTTTTAAGTTCCATAAGGCGTATCCTGGGCCTGGAAGTTAGTTTTAACGATATTTATCTTGAGAGTCGGATCATCAAGGTCGATTCTTTTCCCATGGGGATTGATTACGCTAAATTCCACAATGCTGCAAAAGATCATGAAGCCTTGCCAAAGAATAAGCAATCCGATCTTCAGCGCAGGCTCAACACCCACAAGGAATCAACCCCTGACGCAAAATTTCTATTGTCCATAGACCGATTAGACTACTCCAAAGGGATCGCAAAACGCCTCAATGCCTACGAATACTTCCTGAATAAATACCCTCAGTACAAGGAAAAGGTTCGATTGATCATCCTGGCTGTTCCCTCGAGGAGCAATGTTCCCCAATACCAATTGCTCAAACGGGAAATTGATGAGCTGGTAGGACGGATCAACGGGGAGCTGGCCACAGTAAGCTGGACGCCGATCTGGTACTTTTACCGCTCTTTGCCCTTTGACAATCTTATTGATTTGTACACCTCATGTGATATAGCCTGGCTTACGCCCATACGCGACGGGATGAACCTGGTGGCCAAAGAGTATATCGCTACCAGAACAGACAAAACCGGGGTGCTCATTTTAAGTGAAATGGCAGGTTCGGCCAATGAGATGAATGAGTCCTTGCTTATCAACCCCAACAACTTTGAACAAATCGCAGATACCATTCACAGGGCGATACAGATGCCTGAGAAAGAGCAAAAAGAAAGGAATAGCGTGCTGCAAAAAAGGCTTGAACGCTACAATGTAGAGAAATGGGCCAATGATTTTATGCGCTCCCTTACCGAACAGAGAGATAAGGATCCAACCTATGTGGCACAACGTTTATCCGTTGATCTAACAAACACCCTGATCAGTGAATATAGGGAAGCTGAACACCGACTGCTATTTTTAGATTACGACGGTACGCTGGCGGGCTTCCACAACGATCCTCAAAAGGCATCACCCGATGCCGAACTTTATAAATTGTTGGATGATATGAACGCGTTACCCAATACAGACGTATTCCTGATCAGTGGGCGGGATAAAGAGACGTTTGGGAAATGGTTTCTAAAAAAGAAATACAATATGATCGTTGAGCACGGCGTATGGCTTTCGGAAGGAGGAAACGATTTTACCATGCTGGAGAATGTCAAAAAGGACTGGATGGAGAAGATTCTGCCCGTTTTGGAATCCTTTGTTGACCGTACCCCGGGAAGTTTTGTAGAGGAAAAAAATTACTCCCTTGCCTGGCACTATCGGAATACAGATCCTGATTTCGGACAAAAAAGAGCCTCTGAACTTAATACGGTGCTGAGAAGCCTAATTGCCAACGATGACCTCAGCGTGTTGAATGGCAACAAGGTGATGGAAATTAAAAGCAGTAATGTAAATAAGGGAAGGGCTGCAATGCGTATTTTTACGAGGCATGATTACGACTTTGTCTTTGCGATCGGTGATGACTGGACCGATGAGTTTATGTTCCAGGAATTGCCTGAGACCGCAGTTACGGTCAAAGTCGGCCGACAAAAAACACAAGCTAAATTTTATCTAGATAGTATTAAAAATGTACGCGATCTCCTATCCCGATTTACCAAAAAATAAGTCGAGCCAACATCTTCTGCTCAGCTTCTTCATCTTTTGTCTGGCTACCACATCGGTCCTGGCCCAGGCTAATTCAGAAGTCTTTCTCCTGACCCTTGAAAAGATCGGAGATAAAATACAACTGGGTCCTCCGAAAAACATATCCAATAATTCGGGCTATGACAACCAGCCATCCTTTTACAATGACAATCTGGTACTATTCTCTTCAACACGCAACGGGCAAACCGATATTGCTGCTTATGCCGCAAATAAAGACAGTGTCTTCTGGAAAACAAACACTTCAGGAGGCAGTGAGTATTCACCATTAAAAATTCCTGGCAGCAAGAATTTCTCGGCTATACGCCTGGATGAAGACGGAAAGCAGTTACTTTATGAGTACACCTGGAAAACAGGACGTTCGCGAGTTGTATTAGAGGATCTCAAAGTAGGTTACCACCTTTGGTTCAATGAGGACATTCTGGTAAATTCGGTCCTGGTTGAGGATCGGATGGACCTAATAGTCTCCAACCTTAAGGACCACTCTAATTATACCTTTCAGAGAAACGTAGGGCGATCACTTCAAAAGATTCCTAACACTCGTCTGGTCAGTTTTATCAGCAAAGAAAATGAGGATTGGGTATTAAAATCCGTCAATCCGGTATCAGGGGCAACCGAGGTGATCACAAGTTTGCCCAGGGGAGTACAGGATATTTGCTGGTTGCCCGATGGCTCTGTACTGGCCGGGCAAAACAATCAACTGCTCCGATACAACCCAAAAAAAATGAACTGGGAAGTCATTGCTTCTTTTCCGGAAGGAGAAATGGCCAATATCACCAGACTGGCAACCAATGCTATTTCCGGTCTCCTCCTTATGGTAGCGGAAATTCCAAATAAGTAATATGAAATTCGCACAAAATTCTGACAGGGTGGAAGCATTCAGTGACGGTGTTTTTGCCTTCGCTGCCACCTTAATGGTGGTTACCCTGGATATGGATGAAAGCCTTCAGCTGATCGGAGCAAAATCGAGTAATTTTATCAGTTTTGGCGTGAGTTTCTTCGTCTTGGTCATCCTCTGGAAGGTCCATTATAATTTTTTCAGAAAAACTTCTTATATCGATAATTGGATCATCACTTTTAATTCGGTCCTGCTCTTTGTGGTCTTGTACTATGTGTTTCCTTTAAAATCACTGGTAAACTCCTGGATGGGTGTAAAATCGATCTCCGTAGATGAGCTCAGTGCCCTCTTTGTCATGTATAGTTTTGGGTTCGCACTTATCTTTTTGTGCTATGCGCTAATGTATTACCGAGCTTACCAAAAAACCAGAACTCTGCAGAAATCAGTTGACCTTCTATTTTCTGCCCAGCATTTCTCTCTATACGTACTTACCGCATTTCTTTCAATAATACTCGGTATATTAAAAGTTGGTATTACCTTTGGAGCACCCGGATTTTTATATGCCATGTTAGGACCTTTGTGTTACTTCCATGCCGTATGGTTTGAAAAAAAATACAGAAAAACACTTTTATGAAATATTCACTTTTTGCCTTTTTGTTTTTAATGGCTTTGGGTACTTCAGCCCAATCGCCGAAAGATATCTACAACATCATCAATAGCGTATCTGCCGATCGAATTGAAGCCGATATTACCACTTTGGTGGATTTTGGAACGAGGCATACCCTTAGCGATACTACCTCCGCCACCAGAGGTATCGGGGCGGCCAGGCGATGGATCAAAAGTGAATTCGAAAAGATATCCTCAGATTGTAATAATTGTCTGGAGGTGTTCTATCAAAAAGAGCTCGTTAAGCAAGGGGAAAACCAAAGAATTGTCAAGGATGTCATGGTGGTCAATGTGGTAGCATTACAGCGGGGAACCAAATATCCCAATCGCTATATCATTATGAGTGGGGACATTGATTCGAGAGTAAGTGATCCAACAAATTTTACAGATGAATCCCCCGGGGCCAATGACAATGCCAGTGGAATGGCCGGAACCATAGAAGCCGCCAGGGTTCTATCCGGGTATACCTTTGAAAACAGCGTCATTTATGTGGGCCTGTCCGGGGAAGAACAAGGCTTGTTTGGGGGTAAGTCGCTGGCAGCATATGCTAAGGAGAAAGGCTGGGACATCATTGGTGTACTCAACAATGATATGATCGGAAATATCAAAGGGGTTGACGGTGTGATCAGTAACAGGGATTTCAGGATATTTTCAGAACCTGTTCCGCCTACGGAAACCGAGCGACAAAGAAATGCACGCAGATTTTACGGGGGCGAGGTAGACGGAATCTCAAGGCAATTGGCCCGATACGTACATAAAACGACGAAGACGTATATGCCAGAGATGAATCCTATGATGATCTATCGTCTCGATCGATTTGGCAGAGGTGGTCACCACAGACCTTTTAATGACCAGGGTTTTGCAGGGATTCGAATCATGGAATCCCATGAAAATTATACCCAGCAACATCAGGATATCCGGATGGAAAATGGCATCGCTTATGGGGATGTACTTGAGCATGTAAATTTTGATTACGCAGCAAAATTGACTGCGGTTAATGCCATCAATCTGGCTTCCATCGCCTGGGCACCACCTGCTCCCGCAGAAGTATTGATTGGTGGGATCGTAGAGCCATCGGCAAAACTAAAATGGAGCAAGTCTGAAGGCGCCGCAGGATACAAGATCTATTGGAGGGATACCACCTCCCCTACCTGGGACAACAGCCGTTATGTAGGTGATGTAACGGAATTTACCCTCGAAGGCGTAGTTATTGACAATTATTTCTTTGGGGTTTCCGCCGTCAGCGTAGAGGGCTTTGAGAGTCCGGTTGTATTCCCCAATGCTATCTTCAGGAACTAAAAGAAATGAGACTTTTTTGTCAGGCCCTTAATCTGATTGGCATTGTTTTTCTGGTAATGCTAATGTCTCAATGTCGAGGGGTTACGGATATTAATAAAAAGGCAACACCTGCTAAGGTCTTAGCAGACCTCAATACGGTTTTTGATGATTACGAACGATTAGAAAAGAGCGGCAAATACGCCGAACTAGCAAGTAAGATCATTGAGGCCAACACAGATCTGGAATCCGCCCAAATATATGTAGAGGCCGCCACCTTGTATCATTTGGCTGAGAAAAAGGATTCCGCCATAATAATGCTGCACAAGGCAATTGATCGCGGAATGGCAAACCCCACTATTCTTAAAAAATTTCCCGGACTTGAAAATGTAAGGAGTGAGCAGATGGAGGGCCTTACCCTTCGGCTGGATTCCCTGAAGAAGGTATTGCATAAAATTTCGAATTTCGCCCTGGAAACGCGGGCAATGGACCAGTTCTGGCCCTACTTTAAACAGGCCAGGTCAAATCCAGACAGTGCGCGAACATTTCTGAAAGCTTATATCCTCGAAGGTCCGCCCGAGATCAGAGACTACTATGCCATCCGTTATTACAATTTGGACAATATGTATGGACAGATGATCAATGGTGCTCCGGAATATTATACCTACCTAATGTCGCACCTGAATAATGATAGTTTAGATGGTCTGAAAAATAAGGCGGCGGCGGCAATGAAAACCTTTAAAGGACTTTATCCCAATGCGGTTTTCCCCAAGGTCTATATAGTCCCGGGGCTACTGAATTCAGGTGGCACAGCTAGTGAAATGGGTCTCTTTATTGGGGGAGATATGTATGGCAGATCTGCAGAAATGCCCTTGCATGAGCTCAATGAATGGCAAAAAGGCGCTATTATGAATGCCAAAGACCTGCCGCAGTTGATTCTCCATGAGTTGATGCATTTTCAACAGAACTATTCAGATCGGGAGCGTGAAAATACTGTCTTGTACAAAGTCATTGAAGAAGGGGTATGTGATTTTCTGAGTGAACTGTCTTCGGGCGAAGCTATTGAATCAGAGCAACTCCAATATTTAAAGTCGGCCTCAAATTTAGATTCTGTCCTACAAGAATTAAAACGCGATCTTTACTCAGAAGATCTGTCGCTGTGGATGTACAACGGAGGGTCTATCGAAGACCGGCCTGCAGATCTTGGTTATGCCATGGGTTATCTTATCACCAAGTCGTACTACCGCAATTGCAAAGACAAAAAACAATGCCTGGAAGATCTTTTAAATACAAACGATATGAAAGCTATCCTCAAGGGTAGTGATTATGGCCGTATCTTAGAAGAACAACCTGATATATAAAAACACATCTCATGAAAAGTACGATCGCCATTACTCTTTGCCTGATGTTCTTTTTAACGGCTAACGCACAAAATCAGCCATTCACCCAACAGGATACTTTAAGAGGTAGTATAACTCCTGAAAGGGTGTGGTGGGACTTGCTTTTTTACGATTTGGATGTTGAGGTGAAACCGGAGGAAAAATATATTTCAGGTACCAACACCATAAGATATAGAGTTTTGGAGGAGAAGCAGCTGATGCAGATCGATCTGCAGTCTCCCCTCGAGATCACTGGTGTTAGCCAGAAAGGGAAAGCATTATCATTTACAAGGAAGGGCTTTGCTCACTTTATTGAGTTGGAGGAGAAACAAAAAATAGGAGATATCGGAGAATTGATAATTTCCTATGCCGGTAAACCCAAGGAGGCTGAGAACGCTCCATGGGATGGTGGATTTTCCTGGAAGACGGATGACAACGGTCATCCATTTGTAGCCACCTCCTGTCAGGGCCTTGGAGCAAGCATTTGGTGGCCCAACAAAGACCATATGTACGATGAAGTAGATAGCATGGCTATTCGTGTGACCGTACCAAAAAATCTGGTAGCCGTGGCAAACGGCAGATTAAAGAAGATAACTGAAAATTCCGAAACAACCAGTTTTGATTGGTATGTGAGCAATCCGATTAACAACTACGGAGTAAACGTAAATGTGGGCGATTATGTTCATTTTGAGGATACCTATCAGGGAGAAAAAGGAGTCCTCGATCTCTCGTATTATGTACTAAGAGACAACCTTGAGAAGGCTAAAAAGCAGTTTGAACAGGTGCCTCTGATGCTCAATGCTTTTGAGCATTGGTTTGGCCCTTATCCTTTCTATGAAGACAGTTTTAAACTCGTGGAAGTACCTTACCTGGGGATGGAGCATCAAAGTTCTGTCACCTACGGCAATGGCTACCAAAATGGCTATCTGGGAGTAGATCTCTCCGGTAGTGGATGGGGATTAAAATTCGATTTTATCATTATTCACGAAGCCGGGCACGAGTGGTTTGCCAATAATATCACTTATAAAGACATCGCCGATATGTGGATCCATGAAGGGTTTACAGCCTATTCAGAAAATCTATATCTCGATTATAACTACGGGGAGCAGGCAGCAAAAGAATACGTTTTAGGTACACGTCGCAGAATCCGGAACGACAGGCCAATCATAGGGACGTACGGGGTAAATAAGGCGGGTTCCTCAGACATGTATTACAAAGGTGCCAACATACTCCACACCCTGAGGCAACTGCTGGAGGACGATGAAAAGTGGAGGAATATCCTCAGAGGACTCAATAAGGAATTCTATCATCAGACGGTCACTACACAGCAAGTTGAAAATTATCTGAGTGAGAAAACTGGAATTGATCTTACTGCTTTTTTTGAGCAGTACCTGAGAACTGCCATGATTCCCGTTTTGGAATACAGGGTTTCAGAGGATTCTGTTACCTACAGGTATACCAATATCGTATCTGATTTTGATATGCCAGTAAGAGTTTTTATAGAGGAAAAAGAACATTGGCTTTTCCCTGAAAAAAATTGGAAAACAGAACAACTGGAGAAGGCAGAAAGTTTGGTTTTCGACAAGAATATTTACGTCCAACCACTGGAAGTGGTAGAATAAATTACCCAGAGTCTCATCATATGAAGTTATGGGTAATTCTTTTTACCTTACCTTCAAATTCCCGACAACGGCCAAATAAAAATCAGGAGTATGAAACTCGTTATCCTTCTATTACTGACTCTATTGACCTTTGGATGCAATCAAGTTGAAAAACCCGGAGTATCTGACACTGTATTATTTTCTGATGTAAATATCGTAGATGTGTCTAACGGTACTGTCAGTGAACATCAATATGTAGAGATCGATTCAGGTAAGATCCGTCGTATCACTTCCCAATTGCCTGCTGATGTCACTTATAAAACGATTATCGAGGGCAAAGGTATGTTCCTGCTCCCCGGCCTGGCAGAGATGCACGCCCACATCCCCTCCCCTCCTGTATCTAAGGAGACTCTGGAAGAAACACTCTTTCTCTACCTTTCCAACGGGATCACTACGATCCGCGGAATGCTGGGGCATCCTTCACACCTGGAACTCAAAAATCTCGTATCTCAGGGAGAGGTTCTCAGTCCGAGGATTTATACCTCAAGTCCATCTCTTAATGGGAACACCGTAAGGACCCCGGAAGAGGCCAAATCGAAAGTTGAACAGTACAAAAATGACGGATACGACTTCCTTAAGATTCATCCGGGCATTAAGAGACCTGTGTTTGATGCCCTGGTCGCCAAAGCAAAGGAAGTGGGGATCCCTTTTGCCGGTCATGTTCCTGTTGATGTAGGAATTCGTCATGCCCTTCAAAGCGGGTACGCCTCCATTGATCATATCGATGGTTTTCTGGAAGGCCTTGTCCCTGAAAGCAAAGCGATAAATCCTGAAAGCAATGGTTTTTTTGGTTATAATTTTACCCCCCTGGCAGACAGCAGTCTCATCCCTTCCCTGGTAAAAGAAGCCAGAGAAAATAAGGTTTGGATAGTTCCCACCCAAAGCCTTTTTGAGCGCTGGTTTGCACCGGTTGCAGCAGACCGACTACTCAATGATCCCGAAATGATTTATATGCCGGTTACTACGCTATCAAACTGGAAGATAAGAAAGGAACAGTCTACAGGACGGGGTACCGGATTTAATGAAGAGCAATGGAAGGAATTTCATCAAATCAGGCAACAATTACTCAGGGCTTTAAACGAAGGGGGTCATGGGATGCTCCTGGGTTCAGACGCTCCTCAACTCTTTAATGTCCCCGGCTTTTCCATACATCACGAAATAGCGGGAATGGAAGCTGCAGGAATGAGTTCGCTAGACATCTTGCAAAGTGGTACGATTAACCCCTCAATATTTTTTGGGGAGGAAGATTCCTTCGGCCAGGTTAAAGAAGGTTTATCGGCAGATCTATTGCTGGTACGAACTAATCCGCTTGAAGATATACAGGCCTTAAAACAGTTATCTGGGGTAATGGTAAGAGGTAAATGGTTAGACAGAAAAACCATCGACAAAAAATTAAAGGTTATTGCCTCCCACGTGAAGGAACAATAAAGTAGCAATGCCATCGGATCAATTTAAATCAAGACCTGTGAAATCATTTGTTAAAGGTATTTTTTCTCTTCTGATATTCTCGTTTTGCCAGATGGGTCAATCTCAAATTCTATTAAAACCCGATAAGGTCTTCGACGGTGAATCTATGCATTCTAATTGGGTTGTATTGACAGAGGGGGAGCAGATCGTTTTTTCAGGCCCTGCCGAAAAACTGGTCATGCCCGAGGGAACTGAGGTCTTATCCTTGGCCGGTAAAACCCTTTTACCCGGAATTATTGAAGGGCATTCACACCTTCTATTGCATCCCTACAACGAAACCTCATGGAATGATCAGGTTTTAAAAGAATCCTCAGAAGAACGAGCCATAAGAGGAGCCATCCATGCCGAAAAATCACTTCAGGCCGGGGTCACTAGTATGCGTGATCTGGGATCTGAAGGTGCCGGTTATGCGGATGTTGCCCTGAAAAAATCCATAGAAATGGGGATTATACCAGGACCCCGTTTACTGGTAGCCGGACCTGCCATAGTGGCCACCGGAGCTTATGGCCCTAAGGGCTTCCATGACAAGGTAGAAGTGCCTTTGGGTGCAGAAGAAGCAAGCGGACTGGATGGAGTCATCCAAGCCGTTCGCAGGCAATTGGGTAAAGGGGCAGATTTTATCAAGGTATACGCTGATTACCGCTGGACCGCGGGAGCGCCTTCGCAACCTACTTTTCTTATGGCTGAATTGCAGAACATGGTAGATGCTGCTAAAAGTGCCGGTCGTTACGTTGTTGCACATGCCAGTACCCCGGAAGGAATGCGTAGAGCAACCATGGCAGGCGTAGAAACCATCGAACACGGAGATGGAGGAACTCCCGAAGTGTTCCAATTGATGAAATCGAGAAATGTGGCCCTTTGTCCTACCCTGGCCGCCGGCCATGCTATTGAACAATACCGGGGCTGGGATCCCAAAAGTGAACCTGACACAGATCGCATCCGCAATAAGAAAGCCAGCTTTAAAATGGCTTTGGAAAGCGGAGTTACCATTGTGTTTGGTGGAGATGTTGGCGTGTACCCTCACGGAGAAAATTACCGGGAAATGGAACTTATGGTAGATTACGGAATGAAAACCATTGACGTTCTGAGTTCGGCAACCAAAGTGAATGCCGACGTTTTTCATCTCAGTCGCCTGGGACAGGTAAAAAATGGATTCCTGGCCGATCTTATAGCAGTAGACGGTGATCCTACTAATGACATTAAGGCTATGCGAAAGGTAAATTTTGTTATGAAAAACGGCCTTGTCTACAAAAACGATTAGTTTTCTATCTTCCTAAATACATCCTGAGTCTACCTTGCATCAGTGCTCTCTACTGTTGGCATTAACAACTCTTTAAGAAATACTCAGGTCGATTTTGGTATATTTAGCGGACTTAAAAAAACTTCCGAATAATGAAAAAAACATTACTCTCCCTGATGCTCTTCGCATCATTTTCACTGCTTTCACAAGAATTTAAAATGGACCTCGTCCAGGACCTGAAACCACGTAACATCGGTCCCGGGGGAATGAGCGGGAGGGTGACTACAATAGACGTAGTTCAAAGTGATCCCGACTTGATGTATGTGGGTACCGCTTCCGGCGGACTATGGAAATCCAATTCAGGCGGAATCAAATGGGAACCCGTCTTTGACAATGAAGTAACGGCCTCCATAGGAGCCGTTGCTATCCAGCAAAGCAACCCATCCGTAATCTGGGTAGGAACAGGAGAAGGAAACCCTAGAAACAGCCTTAATGGCGGTTATGGGGTCTATAAATCATTGGATGGAGGCAAAAGCTGGAAGTTGGTCGGACTCGAAAAAACCAGACATGTTCATCGTATTATTATAGATCCTACAGATCCGAACACGGTATATGTGGGTGCCATTGGTTCTCCCTGGGGAGAACATCCTGAGCGCGGTGTATTTAAGACCACAGATGGTGGTAAATCATGGAACAAAATCCTTTTTGTAAACAATCGGACGGGGGTTGCCGATATGGTTATGGATCCTACCAATCCCAACAAACTTTTTGTTGCGATGTGGGAGCATAAGAGAGATCCCTGGTTTTTTAAATCGGGAGGACCCGGCAGTGGGCTGTATATGACCCATGACGGCGGAGCAAACTGGAAGAGGATTTCAGAAGATGATGGCCTCCCTGCCGGTGACTTAGGAAGAATAGGTATCGCCGTAGCACGGAGTAAGCCAAATGTGGTTTACGCCTTGGTAGAGGCCAAGAAAAATGCCCTCTACAAATCTGAAGATGGCGGCTTTAAATGGAAAAAAATCAACGATAAAAGTGATATAGGAAACAGACCCTTCTACTATTCTGAGATCTACGTAGATCCGCAGAACGAAAATAGGGTGTATTCGGTCTTCACCTATGTCAACGTTTCTGAAGACGGAGGTAAAAATTTTACTGAATTAATGCCAGCTTATTATGTATCCAATGGGGTCCACCCAGACCATCATGCCTGGTGGATTCATCCGGAAGACGGTAGTTTTATGATTGACGGCAATGACGGCGGGATGAATATCACCAGGGACCGGGGCGAGAGTTGGCGATTTATAGGAAATCTCCCGGTGGGACAATTCTATCACATCAGCACCGACAATGAATTTCCTTATAATGTATATGGAGGAATGCAGGACAATGGTTCCTGGAGAGGGCCTGCCTATGTTTGGAAGGACCAGGGAATCAGGAATAGTTACTGGCAGGAGATTGCCTTTGGGGATGGATTTGACGTAGTACCCGACAAGGATGACTCACGCTTTGGCTATGCCATGAGCCAGCAAGGGAACGTACGCCGATACGACCATATCACAGGGAACAATTATACAGTACGACCTACTCCTCCGGATGAGGAAACAGAACTTCGTTTTAACTGGAATGCCGGTATTGGGCAGGATCCTTTTGACAATAGCACGGTCTATTTTGGTAGTCAGTTTGTCCACAAAAGCACAGATAAGGGGCTTACCTGGACGGTCATTTCCCCTGACCTAACTACCAATGATCCTGAAAAACTCAAGCAAAGTGAAAGTGGTGGCCTTACCATGGATGCCACCGGGGCAGAGAATCATTGTACCATCCTGGTCATTGAACCTTCTCCTTTAGAAAAAGATATGTTATGGGTAGGAACGGACGATGGAAGGGTCCACATTACCCAAAACGGAGGGGCAAATTGGACAGAAGTATCCCAAAACCTCAAAGGCCTTCCAAAAGGTAGCTGGATAGCACAGATTAAGGCTTCTGCACAGAACAAAGGGGAAGCACTCCTCATCGCCAATGACTATAGAAGGTTTAACTATACGCCTTACGCCTATAGAACAAAAGACTACGGCAAATCCTGGGAACGCATAGTAGACGCCTCCGATGTGGAGAGCTATACCCTATCTATCATTCAGGATCCGGAAAACGAGAATTTGATGTTCCTGGGTACGGATGATGGCTTGTACGTTTCATTTAACGGAGCAGGCAAATGGCAAAAATGGACGGAAGGATTTCCTACGGTCTCCACCAAGGACCTGACTATTCATCCACGTGAAAATGATTTGGTTATCGGGACATTTGGCCGTGCAGCCTGGGTTTTGGATGATATCAGGCCGCTTAGGGCTGTGGCAGAGAATCCGGGAATCCTAAATAATGAAATAGCGATTTTTGAACCCCCAACAGCATATCAGGCAGCTTATCAGCAACCTTCAGGGAGCAGATTTGGTGCGGATGCCTTATTCAATGCCAGCAACCGGGAAGACGGGGCAATGATCACTTATTATCTGAAAGAAGGCAGGAAAAAAGAGGATGGAAAAAGTGAATCGAAAGAAAAGAAGGAAGAATCCAGCGATACAAATGAGGAAGATGAAGCCGACAAAAAGGAGGTGACAAAAGATTCTGTATTCGTTAAGATATACAACGATCAAGAGTTGATTAGGACCTTGAAATACAAAACTCCGGAAAAAGCCGGCTTCCACCGTATCTACTGGAATATGGATGAAAAAGGTCCGGATGGCCCATCCAGGACAATTCGCAAAAGAAACAGGGAATCGGGTGGTGTTGACGTTAAGCCCGGAACCTACCGAGTTGTGGTCTCCTTTGGTGAAGTACAGGATGAAACTATGATCACTGTGGCTTCGGATCCCCGACTTGATGTAACGGCTTCAGCAATTGAAGAGGTTTACGCTGCGAGTAAAAAATTGGAAGGATTTACACAAACGGCCGCAGATGCAGTAGAGCAGCTCGCACAAAGCAAAAAGATTGCGGATAAATACCAAAAAGAACTAAAAGAACTGGACAAGGATAAATTCAAGGACGCCATCAAAGCTTCCAAAGAGATTTCAAAAAAGATTGACAGCCTGATAGACATATACGTAGGGAAGGTAGATAAGCGGCAGGGAATCACCCGAAACCCCGAACTTACTGTCATGAGAAGGATAGGAACGGCAGAGCGATATGTTCGCTCCAGAAAAACCGGGATCACCCCTACCGAAACCAGGCTCATGGATTTTGCTGAAGCTGATCTGAAGGATGCCCTGGAAAAGACAAATGCCTTTTTTCAGGAAGAGTGGAGGTCGTACAGGGAAACCATTGAACCCTTAAGTATCTCAATGTTCAAAGATACCCCTGCGATAAGCCTGGATTAATAAAGCCGCTGTAAACTCAACTAAAAAATAATAACTGATAAAACTTATTTATGATGAAAAAGATAGGACTACTGATATTCCTGGTCATTTTATGGAATTGCAAGCAAACAGAAGAGACAGATTCCATCGCAGAAAATCTGAAAACCTACACTATTGAACAGATGATGGACAATGAAAATGTAGGGGGTGGAAGTTTCTCACCAGACCTGTCAAAGTTACTGGTAACCAGTAACAGGTCAGGAATCTACAATATGTACACAGTAGCTGTTGAGGGTGGGCCTTTTCAAGCTGTGACTGAATCAGACAGTTCTTCCATTTTCTCTATTTCCTATTTTCCTGAGGATGAGAGAAAACTCTTCCGAATGGATAACAATGGGGATGAAATCTATCATATTTATTTAATGGAGGAGGACGGTTCACACATGGATCTCACGCCTTACGAGGGAGCCAGGTCACTGTTTTATCGCTGGGCAAAGGATGATAAAGGATTTTTCTTTGGTTCCAACAAACGGGATAATCGCTACATCGACTTGTATAAAATGGACCTTGCTACGCTAATCCCAAAGCTTGTATATCAGAATGATGAAGGCTATAATCTGGAAGCAATTTCGAATAATGAAAAACACCTCGCCCTGAGCAAATCCATCAATACTAACGACAGTGATCTTTTCCTTTTTAATATGGAAACGGGAACCCTCACCAAAATAAATGAAAACCAGAGTGCAAATAGTGCCCAGGATTTTACTTCAGACAGCAGTAGATTTCTATACACAACAGATGACGGAGGTGAATTTTCCTATTTGATGCAGTACAATATTGCGGAGGGGACAAGGGAGAAGGTTATGGAACGCGACTGGGATATTTCAGGTTCATATTTTACGGAAACGGGGAAATACCGGGTGACCTATATTAACGAAGATGCCAAGAATACGATTGAGGTAGAAGAAGTGGAAACCGGTGAAATGATGTCCCTGCCGGATCTGGAAAACATGGATATTACCAGTGTGGCCTTTTCAGATGATGACAGCCTGATGCGGTTTTATGCCGGCGGCTCTCATACACCTTCCAATCTGTATGTGTACAACATCCAAACAGGAGAACAGTGGAAGCTCACTGATGTTTTGAATGATGAAATTCAACCGCAGGATTTGGTTCAGGCAGAGGTGATAAGGTATCAATCCTTCGATGGCCTTGAGATCCCAGCGATCTATTACAAACCACATCAGGCTTCTGAAAACAATAAAGTTCCGGCACTGGTATGGGTCCACGGTGGACCCGGAGGGCAGAGCAGGCAGAATTTTAATTCCTTTCTCCAATACCTCGTTAATCATGGCTACGCTGTATTGGCCGTAAATAACAGAGGAAGTAGTGGGTACGGGAAGACTTTTTACCAAATGGACGACCTCAACCATGGAGATAAAGACCTTAAAGACTGTGTGGAAGGGAAGAACTGGTTGGCTTCTCAACCTGAAATTGATGCAGAGAAAATAGGGATCCTCGGTGGTTCATATGGAGGTTACATGACTATGGCAGCACTTACTTATACTCCGGAAGAATTTGCTGTAGGAGTTAACCTCTTTGGAGTTACCAATTGGATTCGCACCCTGAGGAGTATCCCGCCATGGTGGGAGTCCTTTAAAGATGCGCTCTATAAAGAATTAGGCGATCCCAATAGCCAGGATTCGTTGAGACTAAGGGCGATCTCTCCTCTTTTTCACACCGATAAGGTCACTAAGCCCCTAATCGTACTACAAGGATCGAAAGATCCGAGAGTACTACAGGTAGAATCGGATGAGATCGTAGCCGGTGTCAGAAAAAACGGGGTCCCGGTAGAATATGTACTTTTTGAGGACGAGGGTCATGGTTTTGTCAAGAAAGAAAATCAGATAACAGCCTACAGCAAAATACTCGAATTTCTCGACGTATATCTTAAGGAAGATAAAGGTGAGCCTATTCAGGACGGCAGTACTATGGAACTTCAAACCGAGACCGAATGAAAAAGATTTTTCTTCCAATTGCCATTTTATTCTTTGGAATCATTACGGCTCAGGATACCGGAGAGGACGACTGGGGGGCCTGGTATATGTATTTTGGCACCAACCGGATCTCGGACAAACTCAGCATACATTCCGAAGCGCAATTCAGATACTACAATACCGGGGGGAATTTTAATCAGCTTCTTCTCAGAACCGGACTTAACTATCATATAAACTCCGATGCCATCGCTACCTTAGGTTATGCTTATATCGCTACAGACAATACTTTTGAAGAGATCGTAAATGAGGTAAATTTTAAGGAGAACAGGATTTTCCAGCAATTTATCCTAAGGAATAAAGTGGGGGAATTCTTATTTGAACACCGCTACAGGCTGGAGCAACGGTTTATTGATTTCGGATCGTTTACAGATACACAGCACAGGGCGAGATATCGGTTACAACTCACCCTGCCTCTGACAGACACTTTCTTTGTCAATGCCTACGATGAAGTATTTCTGAACCTGCAGGATGATATTTTCGGACAGAATCGTTTGTACTTCGCTTTTGGTATCAACATTACCGAAAACAGCAACTTACAGATAGGATATCTGAAGAATCATTTTAATCAGATCAATTTCGATCGGCTCCAGATTGCTGTATTCTTTAATCCGGATTTCCGTAAAAAATCGAAATAAAGAATACTATCCTTAAAAACACCTGGTTATGTTGCGATCTGAAGCCTTCGAGGTCTTGTTTTCGGGTTCTCATTCATTGATTCTACCCGAAAAGAATGTGAATCCGTTTTTAAAAGCAGGGCACAAACGCGTAATGGTTAAAGTCTCATTTGAAGGACAAACAGAGCAATACCACGCAGCACTACAAAAGCACGGGGAGGATCATTGCATTGTTTTAATAAAAAACTACAGAACGCCTTAGGTGTATTTCCAAGTGATATGGTTCATATCCAACTTTCTGAGAATCTCACCCCCTACGGAGTTGAAATGCCTGAAGAACTGCAGGCAGTACTACAAAGTGATGAAGACGCCAATGCAATCTTTGAAGGATTTACGGATGGAAAGAAACGAAGTATTATCTATATGATCCTCCGTTTTAAAAATTCTCAGACCAGGATTGATAAGTCCATTTTGCTTTGTGAAAATCTGAAGAAAGGAATTAACAAGCCTGCTGATCTACTAAAAACTTGAAAGATGTAATTGACATCACCCTGATTATTGCGTAACTTTCAAAGCTAATCTTAACATCCTATAAAATGAAAATTACAAAAATAGCTGTCCTTGGTCTTATCGTCGCACTGACCTACAGTTGCAAGGAAGCGAAAAAGAAAACCGGTGAAGCGGCTGAGGAAATGGAAGAGACCATGGAAACTGTAAAAGACGAAGTAATGGTGGAAGCCATTGCTTTTAAAATGGAACCGAAAAGCGATAGTAATGTGGCAGGGGAAGTAAAGTTTACGGAGGAAGATGGCTCGGTGACTATGGAGGCCACTTTTTCGGGGCTGACTCCGGGAGAGCATGCCATCCATATCCATGAAAAGGCCGATTGCTCTGCTGATGATGGAACCTCTACAGGAGGGCATTGGAATCCGACATCAGAGCCACACGGAAAATGGGGTAATGATACGGGCTACCACAGAGGTGATATTGGAAATTTTGTCGCCGATGCCGACGGAAATGCTACCGTGGAGTTTTCTACAGATCTTTGGTGCCTAAGTTGTGAAGACGAGACTAAAAACATTGCAGGCAAAGCCGTCATTGTCCATCAGGGAGTTGACGATTTCACTTCCCAGCCCAGTGGCGCTGCAGGAGCACGCATCAGCTGTACCGGGATTATTAAATAAACGTTTGAGCGTTAATAAAAAAAGGCTGTCCGTTGGGATAGCCTTTTTTTGTGTTTTTACAAAGTAGAATTCATTGAGAATTCTGACATTTGAGGTCATTCACTATAGATGTTCAATGGTATTTGCGTAGCCTAAAATATGGCATTAGTTCCTCATACAAGGAGATTCAAGATGTAATTAGAATTTTAAATAGACCTATTTGCGAAGTAAGTTTTGCAAAGATCGGTTAGCCATCCAAATTTTAACAAAGACAAGGAGCATAGCGATGGTCCAGCTGACAAAAAGAAAGTATTCCATAACGTAGGTGATTCGGGGGTCGGTTAATACTCAATTTCAAATTTACTGTCGTTCAAAAATGTAATACTTGGGGCATTAAACTATGAACTTAAACGATAAAAATAGGCATTTCGTCTATAATTTCCTAAATATAGGAGGGGAAATCAATGATGATCCCCGTATTTTCGACGAAATGCCATGAATAATGTAATTCGGTTTACTTTTTATCAGAGGGCCTCCACTCGCATTGCCGTTACCGGTCCAAGTTCATAGGCCGCCTCTTTTAAAGAATTTTTTATTTCAGACGTTCGGGCGAGGTCGCCCCGATCTTTAAGTATTTCGGCTATCTGTAAAAGTACAAGAGGCTCCTGTGTTTTACCCATGACATGTTCCTGTACCACCTGATAAGCTTGCTCCTTTTCTCCTGCTTTAAAGTAGCTATAGGCCAATAATCCGTATGCTGAAGGAGTGGGCCGGTTGTTTGCATCACGTAAGGCAAGGGCTAAGGCCTTGTCATATTGTAGCGTCCCGTTCAAGTAGGTGTCTATGATATAGGCATTGTACATATCACCGTAAGAGGGATTCTCACTCATTTTAAAGAATGCATTCATGCTTTTCATATATTCTATGCTATCTCCCATATATTCTGCTATTTCCGCCTTAAGAAGATAAAGGTCTGGTGAATGGTAGTGTTCACTTATGCTGTCCAGGATTCTCATTGCTTCTGCAGTGTTCCCTTCATACGAATAGGCGATCCAGGCGATTCCCTTCTTTGCATAGGCGTTTTTAGGGTCTAGTGAAAGGGCCTTCAGATAGTGTCGATAAGAATCGTCAATACGGCCGGCGTGCCCGTAGTAATCCGCCAGATTCGTATATGACCAGAGCATTGTATTGCGATTAGCTGCCTGTTCTGCCTTTGCAGTTGCTTTTTCCATCAATCGAATAGTAACGTCTAGCTTTCCTTTGTGATCATTCCATTTGGCAAGTCGGATCAAATGCCCGAATGCAGACATGTTTCTGGTACTATCCAGATAACGCTCGGCTTTGTTAAATTCCCCGAGTTCCATATAAAGGTCGAACAGTAAGTATTGTGTTTCAAGCACACCGCTCCCCAGTTTCCTGGCTTGCAGGGCAAGAAGTAAGGCTTCCTTAAAACGATGCTGAGAAATATAGTTTCTGGCCAGCGCTCTTAGATAGCCGGATTGACCAATTGCAGCGATATCTACCGCTTTCTCTAATGCAGATTCTGCCTTTTTCAGGTATTCAATCTCTCCTGTAGCCTGAAAGTACGAATTGTACTGTCCGGCAACGATTCCGAAACTGGTTAATTGAAGGCTATCAGGTTTGATCTTTGAATTCCAGAGCCTGAAGTATTTTGAAGATGTTTTGGAAGGTCCTGTTTCCAGGTAAGCGTTGTAATCTGCAGGCTCAATTACTTTTCCTTTTTCCCCGAATTCACAGGAAGTTATTAGAATGAGCAAAATTCCCAGAGTTATATATCGTTTCATGTTGTTTTATTTCTAGTGGATTAAAAAAGGAAAGAGGGAGGGCAAAACCTCCCTCTTTCACAGTAATTAGCAATTATTTTCCCATCTGATTGCCGTGCACAATCGCGAATTCTTATTCACCCTTATTCAGGCGCACTTACATATGGAAAATCTGAATTGATTGTCGCAGTTAGGGCAACACCATCTGATGTAAGGCGCGGCAAATCGGCCATCCCGTCATTGTCCAGGTCTTGTCCGCTAAAGCGGTCTCCATTCATCCCTCCAAAAAAGAGGATCAAAGAAACATCAATAACATCGTCCTGAAGTGCTCTTCCTGTAAGGGCCACTTCGTCTCCGTCCGGCACAAGGATGTTTCCATCGTTATCAGCATCGGTTCCGGGGTCGAAGTACGTGGTAGGGGCATCCGGAGCTACATCCAGAGCGTCTGCTGCCAGCACTGTTGTAAGTGTTGCGGCATCTAATCCCAGGATGTTGTTCTCATAGTTTACATCCATTGGATCCAAACCGAGCTTGTTTGCGTATACATCGTGATATTGCTCAAGACGTGCTTGAAATCCTGCTTGAAAAGTTGCAGTCATTTCAGAGGGAATAGTCACATTATGTGCGTCCTTTACACTTGGCATACCGTCCATATCAAAACTTAAGGTAGTATTGATTCCCGGTCTTCCCATGTGGTCTGCCTGGGCAAACGTCCCCGTAAAATCGGGAGCTGTACTGTCTGCACAAGGTTCACAGGCCGAACCTCCACAATCTGTCCCTTCCTCATCTCCGTTCATAATACCGTCGTTACAAGTAGCCACGGCCATTTCCTCCATCTGCATATCATCATTGTTGCAGGCCATAAGTACTGTAGCGGCCAGAAGGGTTAAAATCGAATATTTAAATTTATTGAAATTCATCTTTTTGTGTTTTTTGATTAATTATTACTGTTTTCTGTTGGTAGTTACCCATGTTTTGTACACAGGAATCCCCAAAGCATTTGTTGTGCTGGTAGTTCCCACCATACTATTTGGAATCTCTACCACAATAGACATGGTATTGGCTCCGTCAAATGTGTCCTCTGCTTCAGCTGCAGTCTTGAATCCCATGGGGGCCGAATTTACATCCGGGTTGATCACCGCATTGAATTGAAAGAAGTCGAAAAAGAAAGGATCCTGCCTTGGCCCGGCAAACAATTTTGTACCATTCATTCCTTCAGCTACAATCGCAGTTGATCCTGAAATGACGACTTCCCCTAGTGGGCTATCCGCCAGAATCTGACTGTTTAAACCAGTTTGAACAGGTACACCCGCGAAGAAGTACATGGTTCCGTTTTGTGGATAAGCCTGAATGACATAGTCTTCGACCAAATCTCCATCGGTATCGATGTTGATTTCCGTTAGAACATCCTCATCAAAAGAACCGTAAGCCAGATCAGGTAATACACTCGATTGCAGATCTACTACAAAAGTGGTGTTGTCTGAGCCTAAAGTTGGTTCAAATGCGAAGAAATCTGCAATATCAGCTGTAGTTCCTCCGGAAGAAGGAGCATCGAGGTGATCCGCAGCGATCAGAAGTGCACCGGCAATGGCCAGTACTGAAATTCCCATAATTAATTTTGATTTACTCATTTTATTGTTTTTAGATTTACTGTTACCCTACCTACGGAAAGGAATTGGCGGGGTTTGGTTCTAAATGTTAATTTTTTCTTAACAGAAAATGAATTCTTTGCCGGAAAGCATACTTCATGCTTTTAGAAAGATCATTTTTACCGTACTTTGGATTCAAATTAGTAGGTAATGAATCCTTCAGGCCCAGGCTGGATAAATAAATTTGGTGAGGTTGTAAGAAATAAAGAGGGAATTTATTCTGACTTCTCAACGCTCTATACCAGCTTAAAAGACTATGGCTTTGTCTATGGAATGAATGTAAAGAGTCCATCATTCATTAGTATAGAACACGCCCCTTCGGAGGACGAAATGGCGAAGATCAACCTGCTAACCGCTCTGTACTTTACCTTTGCCCTGGAACGTCAGGAGCATAAATTCGAAGATTTTCTCGCAGCTGTATTTGCGTTTTACAAGGAACTCAAGGTGAGTCAGATTTCATTTTTAAACAAGATCCTTACAGGAAGTAAAACATCGGCTCAACTGGAGAAACTCATTGATTCCAGGGTTTACCTCGATGACAATGTGATTAGCAGAACCTTTAATAGTGTCATCACCAATTCGCTGTTGTTTATTGATATCCTCACATTCAGATATTTTCTCAGAGAAGGAAAGGATATTGTTCAGCAAGCCCAAAAGCTCGAATACCTGGCTATTAATATTACTTATCACGCCCTGAACGCCAAGGAGAAGAACAAGGCAGATGAAAAGTTGTCACAATTATTTGCGGCCTCACTCACCTTTATCGACGAAGACAAGGAGAAATTTGACGGCTCCTACCGGGAAATCCTGGTTAACAATTGTTCTCCCTGGGAAAATCAATATTTTTTGGACGTGGCCTGTCTAACAGTATGGGAAGATTATTCTTTGGATTACAAAGAATCACAATTCATTTATGGGATTGGAAAGGACATGGGATTCACCGAAGATCAGATCGCTGGATCTTTGGAAGACATCACTACCTTTTTTAAAGATAACAGTAAAAATATTACCTTTCTGAAGGATACCAATGTCGCCGTACAATTCTATGACAGCATGTCCAGGGTGGTGAATAAACTCATCCTCAGAAATAGCAAACGTCTCCAAAAAGAACTTTCAGAAAGCAAGGAACTCGTCTTCCTGATCTCCAAAGGAGCGGTAAAAGAATTGAGTCCGGATGAGAAGAAAAAAATTCAGGACCAGCTTATGGACGTCTTTAAAAGTGTTCCTTCCCTGGCCATTTTTCTCTTGCCGGGTGGTGCCGTTCTCCTACCAATTTTCATCAAATTGATCCCGGCTTTACTCCCCTCCTCCTTCGATGAAAACCGAGTAGCAAAAAAAGGAGAAAATACTGAAAAAACGAACTATAAGAAAAATCTATAGCTAATATCAGCTATCTGTTTTTCACAATTTTAAAGTGTCTTACTCTAACCATAACTTAAAATCCTTAACACGTTCCCTACTCACGATGATTTCCTGGTCAGTAGTCTTGTTCAACTTAATTTGAAGCCTGGAATTGGTATAGGAAATTATGTCTCTGATATGGTTGATATTAATCACGTACTTCCTGCTTACCCTGAAGAATATTTTAGGAGTCAATTCTGATTCTAACTGCTCCAGGGTATTGTCTAGCAAATAAGATCTCCCTTCGGTAGTGGCTGCATAGGTACCCTTGTTTTCACTGTAGAAACATTCCACATCATCAGCATGTATAATTTTGAGGTGCTGCCCTACCCTAACGGTAAATCTCTTTTTGTACTCCCGATCGATCGGGTTAACCAGTAATTTTTTTATGTCTTCAAAGTCGACAGCCATCTTCGGGCTGGCGACAGAATTCTGCTTCTTGAATTTGGTGACGGCTTTTTCGAGCTCATCTTCGTCAATTGGCTTAAGGAGATAATCGATACTATTTAGTTTAAAGGCCTGGAGTGCATACTCATCAAATGCCGTCGTAAAAATAATGGCGCTTTTAATCTCAAGCAGCTCAAAAATTTCAAAGGAAAGACCATCAGACAGCTGAATATCGAGAAAAATTAAGTCGGGATGTTCATTATTCTGAAACCACTGCAATGATTCTTCAACCGAATGCAAGGTAGTGCTTGCCTCCAACCCCAGGTCTGACAACATTCTGGCCAATCTTCTGGCGGAGGGTTTCTCATCTTCAATAATAATCACATTCATGTTCTCGGTGGTCTTGGTTTAAGCTCGATACAGGGTTCACCCTGTTAAATCAAGGGCTTGTTATTTTTTGTTTCTTCTTTTTCCATCATCTTCCTGATCTGTTCCGCTTCCCATTTTTTTAGTATTGGGATATGAAAAGAATATACTTGAAGTCCGTGAATTAGAAGGACTATTCCCCAAAGAAGAGGGACGCTGAAAACATTCCAGACCAGCCATTCAACGAATGAAGGATCTATATCGGAGGTATTGAGCTCTAAAAAGTTGATCCCCTCAAGTCCTTCTATGACAATAATTGCATTTACAATCAGGTAAATGGTGAGGTGGCGGTAAAAGCCTTTGATATCTTTTACCTTCTTTTCAGCTCTTTTGTATGCCGCAAGTGATTTACTAGCCATCTTTATTTGAATTTAGCTGCGTCTCGTTTATCCTTCTCGATATACTTTTGGATCTGCCTTTCTTCCCAATTCTTTCCAAGGATAGGGTTGAAATTAAAAACTTTGGCCGCGTGAAAAGCAAGACCTATGCCCCAGAAAAAAGGGGTGAAAAATGTACCAAATTGCCAGAAGGTGTCACCATCGCCCAAAGCCCGGATCAAAATATTGATCATTATAAAGGCATTGATAACAATATAGACAGCCAGATGGATGTAAAAACCCTTGAGCTCTTCAACCTTGGCTTTTGCCTTTTTTAACTTCTCACTTTCAAACTCCTGATTTTCCATTTTTACTTCTTTACTAATTACTCCCATTTCTTTATCTCATCTTCTTCTCGCATCAGCTCCTTGATCTTTCTTTCCTCCCAGGCCCTGCCGAAGAAAGGATTGAGATCAAAAGTGCCAATTGCATGAAACAGAATGCCTATTCCCCATCCGAATGCGGCCCACAAGAACCACATGTATCGCCATTCATTGGTGACGTAATTGATCAGTGCAAGGGCAGATATAACCAAAACGTATGAGGTGAGATTGGAATAGAATTTCTTTAATCGGTCTACCCGTTCCTTGGCCTTTAGGTACTTGTTTTCTTTGTTAAAATCTTCCATGATTAGTGCTTATTGGTTTTTGAATAGCTTAAAATTCTTAATTCCAGGTTGGTTTTAAAAAACAATTTAACCCAATTGTTAATTTATATTGATGAATTGTCTTTTTCAATTAAAGCTACTGAATTTATAATGTTCTTACAGCTCCTCATTTTCCATGAATTCCTTGATCTTTCGCTCTTCCCAGCGCTTTCCCCACAGCGGGTTATAGCCATAGGCTTCCATCCCGTGTGCAATTACGCCCAAGCCCCATCCAAGGGCCGGAAATAAGACCCAGGGAAAATCTGTACTGCGGTAATTAATCCAGGCTAAAAATGGAATTATAATGCAATAGGCGAGTAAATTTCCAAAAAATCCCTTGATTTCCTCTACGCGCTCTTTGGCCTTTTGATAACGTTTGTCTTCAATAAACGCTTTTTGTGTTTCCATAGTTCCTATTTGTTTAGTGAGCATCGGTAGCTGTACACTGAACTCCGAGGCCGTTTTTATAATATTGACTTTTTTATTTGACAGTATGGAATAGCGCTGTTGAATATTTCTCAACCCCACGCCACTGCTCCTTTTAACCACCGGCTTCTCTTGCAAATTGTTCTCCACGACCAATTTTCCGTCTTCCTCATAAACTTTTATTCGCAATGGCTTGGAAGAGGTCACTACATTGTGTTTTACCGCATTTTCAAGTAGTAATTGCAATGAAAGCGGAACTATTTTAGCATCCGGAATACTTGAGGTTTCGGGAATCTCTAAAGAAATCCCATCTTCAAACCGCATCGTCAATAGCTTGATATACGTTTTGGCAAAATCGAGTTCCTCATTAACGGATACCAGATCCTTGTTCTTTTGTTCCAAAACATATCGATACACCTTGGAGAGGGCTGTGGTAAACCGCTGAGCTTGCTTAGGGTCCTCTTCTATCAGGCTGGTGAGTACATTGAGGCTATTAAACAGAAAGTGTGGATCCAGCTGATTTTTCAGGGCATCAAATTTGGCTGATGCGGTCCCTGCGATAATCTTCTGCTCTTTGATCTTAGTATCCTGAAGAGCCTTCCAAAAATAAAAGGCGTGGATAAATAAGGAAATAACCAGGGTGATGACCAGTGCGACGATATAATTGATCACATTTTCATTTTCCACAAAGGATTCGAAGGTATTGCCGTAGATGATCACCCTAACAAACCAACGTACCAGGCCAAAAGCGATCACTGTAAGTATAACTGAACCAATAGCCCCGAACCACAGCCGTTTTGTGGCCTGTGTTTCCCAGCTGTATTTCCTGCTCGCGTAGTTGTGAAATGACGATCCAACTGCAGTAAGCACAAAAGAGTATATAAAAGAAATGCCGGTAGTTTCAAGCACATCCATAAATAAAACGGGCTCGCCGTAATTCACCAGGAGGTTCAATAAAACAATTACCAGGGTGAGTATTAGGGATACTTTTAAAATCGTATTGAATTCTTTCATTGGTGTTTCAATTTCTTTTCGCGAATGATCACTGTTGAAATTAAAGGTAGCAAAAAGTACAGACCATCAATTGAATCTTAGAATTTCACTGCTGGTCCACATGCAATTTTAAATTCAGTGAACAAAGATGTTAAGAGGTTTGGAGTATTAAAATAATGGTTGACCGAATTGTAAAAATTTGCTGCCCAATTGTAGTGAGGATGGTCCCAATTACTTCTGTAAATTATCTATTTTTAACTTTAGTTTACAGCCTATGTATATTCCTCCTCAATACAAAAATGAAAATTTAGCTGAAGTCAGGGACTTTATCACAGCCCATTCCTTTGCCATCCTGGTAAATCAGTCAGATGGTAAGCCCTGGGCCACCCATACTCCCCTGGAGCTGGGAAAGGACGAACACGGAAATGACATCTTAATAGGCCATATTGCAAAAGCCAATCCGCAGTGGAAGGCCTTTGAAGAGAATCCGAAGGTGCTCTGCATCTTTCACGGCCCACATTCTTACATTTCGTCTTCATGGTACAAAGAAGAAGAGGTGCCTACCTGGAATTACATTGCTGTACATGTTTACGGAAGTATCTCTGTAATGACTACGGAAGAGGTGCTGAACTGGCTGCACTCCCTGGTGGAGCGGTACGAAAAGGAAGAAAAGAATCCCATTTCGCTTGAGAATATGTCTTCTTCAACCCTGAAACAAGTAAGAGGCGTGGTAGGATTTCGCATCCGGATAGAAGAG
This sequence comes from Muriicola soli, assembly GCF_004139715.1. GTDB lineage: Bacteria > Bacteroidota > Bacteroidia > Flavobacteriales > Flavobacteriaceae > Muriicola > Muriicola soli. The sequence continues at coordinate 1,795,328 of NZ_CP035544.1, forward strand.
ATCCAGGCGGCTTTTAAACTGTCCCAGGGACGGGAGGAGGACCACAGCAGGATCATAAAGGAATTACAATCAAAGAGTGAACCCGGAAGCAGACAAATAGCATCCATTATGAAAAATAGTGGAAAAGACCCTGCGGAAGAAATAAAGGAAAATTAGTCTGGTATTCTTATATCGTTTGTAAATGTTTTAGGAGGCCTTCGCGATTCGACTTACTTAAAGGAATGGCCTTTCGGTTGATTTCAACATGAGCCTCTGCCACTACGTCTAATTTGGAAATATTCACCAAAAATGAACGATGCACCCTGACGAAGATCTCTTCAGGCAATTTGTTTTGCATTTCTTTTAAGGTGGTAGTGAGGACATACTCCTTTTTCGATGTCATCACATGACAGTAATTCCGATCGGCCTCTATATAGAGAATATCCTGGAGTAGCAATTTTACCATTTGACCGTGATGCCTGATAAATATCCTATCGTTTAGCAGAGCGATATAATTCTCCTCTACAGGAACCGACTCTTCCCTTGTTTTGAACTGTTCTTCTGCCAGGGCAAGAGACCTGAGCACATTGCTCATGGTAATCGGTTTGGCAATAAAGGCAAATGGGTGGGTATGCTTGGCTTCTTCAAAAGTGGCTTCGTCGTTGTTGGCAGTGATATAGATAACAGGAATATCTATTACCTCCTGTATCCTCTTCACGGATTCTATCCCGTTTAAGCGACCTTTGAGGTTAATATCCATCAGGATGATATCAGGTGGGTTAAGACGCGAATGGATGACTGCTTCCTCTCCCCTGGATTCAATCCCGGTGACTTCATAGCCAGCTTTGGTTAATTGGAGGGAGATATTAGCGGCGATTATCATATCGTCCTCCACAATTAATATACGCGTTTTTTTATTCATTTTTATGCAGCTTTTATACGTTGAAAATCAAATGAAACCAAGGTCCCTTTATCCACAACCAATTTCATTTCCCCATCGAGCTGTGTGGTAAGTAATTTAATGAGTTGAGTGCCAAACCCCGTGCCTTCGGGTTCTTGCGATACCATCTTGCCTACCCCATTGTCCGAAACTTCTAAATGTAAGACCGACTCGTGTTGCTCTAAGGAAATGGTGACTTCACCTTTCCTATTGCCCGGAAAGGCGTATTTTAAGGCGTTGGAAAGCAATTCATTAACAATAAGTCCGATAGGGATAGCCTGATCTATATCCACAGCGATTGGTTTCATCGCAAAACGGAGATTTATCCTATCTTCCATGCCGTATGAATTAATGATATGACTCCCCAAATTCTCAAAATAATCCTTCATTTCGATATTTGATAAGTCACTTCCCTGGTAGAGCTTCTGATGAATCATACTCATGCTATGAACGCGCTGTTGACTCTTTACCATAGCGCTCCTGACATTTGTGTCACTAATTTGTTCAGACTGCAGGATGAGTAAACTCGATACTATTTCCAGGTTATTTTTAACCCGATGATGAATCTCTTTAAGTAAGAACTCTTTTTCCTCATTCTGCAACTGTAGCAATTTATTATTCTCCCTGTTTCTTCGCACCGATTTAAAGATCAGGAGGAGATAAAGAAATAGTAAAACGATGACGATCATACCCAGTGTTTGGATGATACGCTGTTTCTTGATTTGAGTATCCTGCAACTGAATGGTACTATCCTTTTCTGCCACCTCTAATTCCGTTTGAATCTGTGACATTCGTTCGGCAGATTCCTCCGTGAAAACTTCTTTCTGCAACTGATCATACATTTCAAAAGCGTGGTATGCATCTTTGTAATTGTGGCTTCCTGCATAGGCTTTCCCTAGATTTTGGTAGGCTTCACTCAGAAAAAATGCATCTCCGAAATCTTCCGTTGCGATATCAATGCTGGTTTGCAGGCTTGTAATTGCCGAGAGAAATTTTCCTTGTAGATTTTGCAATTTCCCCAAAGAAAGCCATGACCTCATCAACATGAAATTATTGTTCAAACGCTCGCTGTATTGAATGGCATTGAGTGCTGCAGTTTCTGCATCAGCGTAACGAAACGAACTTCCGTGGAGGTCGGCCAGAGAAATATAAATATCACTTAAATTATTGTAGAAGCCGTAGCGTTCTCCGATAGAAATGGCATGTGAATAATATTTTAAAGCATTCTCGGGATCATTTAATGCGAGATATTGGTTGCCAACGACGTAAAGGGCAAAGTCATAATCAAGATCGTTCATGCCGTATGCTTCGAAGAGACTCAGGGCTAACAGGCCTTGCTCAAGGCCTTTTTGGTATTTTTCCTGTTTCCAGAACAAATTACTCAGATCACTGTAAGCCTGGGCCTGAGCGTGAAGGTCGTTGAATTTTTCACCGAGACGAAGGGATCTAAGGGCGTATTCGGCTGCTGCGGACAAATTACCTTCCCTCTCATAGACATATCCCAACTGAGTATAGAGAAAGGGATATTCTTTCTGATTGAGAACCTCCATGGCCTGTCCCAGGACAATTCTGGCACTGTCTAATTTTTCGTCGCGAAGAAGAACTGCCCCATAGGTCACCCTGAATCTCCCTACCCAAGTTTTAAGTTCTTTAGCCTTAGCTTCCTTTAACCCCATTCGGGTAAATTCATACGCTTTTTGGAGATCGCGCGTATGCCAATAGTAAGCAAGATCATTTAAAATGGTAAGTCGGAGCGAATCTGTCGGTGCATTTTTATAGCCTAATTCAAGGGTGTCAAGGTAAGAAAAACCAAAATTGTCGGTCTGGCGAAAGATTTGTTTGTAGGAATTTTCTCTACTGAAGTCTATAATCTGAGACGTACCGTGATATCCACTTATTAAGGTGAAAAGGACACTAAAAACAACTCTGATACAAAGTGTTCTCATTTCATATTTATCTCACTGAGGGGAAATGAGGCTATGAAAGATACAAAATATTCGGATAGGCTGCAGAGGGTAAAAAAAGTTTAGTATTCGGACACTTTATTGGGGCGTTCGTCCAGAGTACCGGAAAATAGTCCTATAAATTGATTTTATTCTATTCTGATTTGGCGACAAGCACCTAATCTGAAATGGAAATTGAGAAGAATGAAATGTGCTACTCCCTTTGTACTGCTGTTTGTATTGGCGATGACCGCTTGTGAAATGGTAGAAAAGGAAAAGCCCGATAAGTCGTCCCATTTAAAGGAGGTGGTCACGATTTATGTCGATTCATGCTGGAATAAAGGAGATTTCTCAGCCCTGAACCGGATCACGGGAGAAGGATTTGTTAGAAACCTCAATGGTCTGGAGGTGGCAAACGGCAGTATTGAACTCGAGGCTTATATTCAGAATTTCATAAAGGCATTTCCCAACCTTCGGATCAACATTACCAATTTAATTGAAAAGGATGGGAAAGTGGCCCTCGAATGGACTTTTGAGGGAACAAATACCGGAGTATTTGCCGAATTTATTCCAACCGGGAAAAAAGCTACGGTGAGGGGAGTGACTATGATGACTTTTAACGGTCAGGGAAAGATGATCAAGGAAAATACCTATTACAATGAATTATATCTACTGCAGCAATTGGGCTTTACCTTAAACCCGCCAAATTTAAAGTAAGTATTATCATGTCAATCCATTTATAAACCTAATCGAAGTAATTATGAAAACAAAATTAGAAAATTTGATCCTCCTTGCACTCCTTGCGATCCTGCCAGGTTCCATACTGGCCCAGGAATCCAATGCCAATCAGTCCTTCGCAGTGCACGAAGATGTAGTAAAACTGGGTATGACTGCTGAATATGAAGACACCTGTAAAGAGTTGGTCGGCCATTTGAAAAAGCACAACATTCAGGAAGCCAGGTTTATCACGGCAAGTATCTCAGACAATCGCTACATCTATGTAAGTCCGATCGAAAATATGGCGGACCTGGACAAACCCCTATTTTCAACCCTTTCAGAGAAAATGGGAAAAGAGGCGATGAGTGCCTTATTTAATCGAATGGACAAGTGTTATGATGTCGAACACGATTATATCATAACCTTAGATCCTAGTCTTTCTTATCAACCCCAGGGCATCAACCAAACCCCGGAAGGTCAGGATTACCGAAAATTCCACTATCTCTATGTTGCTCCGGCGAACCGCGCGCTTATAAAGGAGAAAATGAAGGCAGTAAGGGATATGTTTGCAAGTAAAGGATCTCAAATGTATTACCGCGTGTATCGCAGTGGATTTGGCACAAGGGGTGAATTTTATATGGTAGCCGTAGCGGCAAAGGACCAGCTTGATTACGCGCAAAAAGCCATGGCCAATGACGAGCTTATTGGGGAAGACGGAGGCAAAATCATGTGGGATTTATTCAATAATCTACTCAGTTACGAAGAATTCACGGGGCAAATGAGACCCGATATGGCCTATGCGCCTATGAATTAATTCAGCTAAACTCTCAACTAGCCAACCTATCAGAAAGACCCGGTTATTTTCGGGTCTTTCTACATTGTTCAGCTAAAGAAAAACTCCTAACTTTAGCATCAACCTTTTCAATTAAAACTATGTTACACAACAAATTCTGGCAAGCCCTGTTTGCGATAGGACCTATTGCCATGCTCTTCCTGGGTATGATCGCCTATTTTATTTTCCTTTTTTTCCTCTTTGGCAACATGGATGATCTCCACAGTAATCCAAACAATGTATCAGCTTCTATGATTTTAGGAAACCTGGGGGGTTCTTAATCTTTATTCTGATTGCCGTCCTGATTTCGTTTGGCAGCCTTGTGTTTTATATCGTTCACGCGGCCAACAATCCGAATCTCCGGGAGAATAATATGCTGCTGGTATGGATACTATTGTTCATATTCGCCAATGGCATAGGCCAGCTGATCTACTGGATCATTGAGATTGTTAATAAAAGGGGTAAGGATATTACCCCCGTCTGAGGCTTCTTTGCGCAATCACTCCGGAAAAGATAACTCGCTTATCTGAAGTGTTCCTATATCTAATTTCAATCGTCGAAGTTTAAAGTCGCCATTCTGGAGTTAGAAGCTTTTTGTACGCTCATAATCCATAATTCATTGCCGTATTTGGAACGGAAATCCGTCTTAATCTCTTCCAGGTCTTCATTATTGTCTTCATAATGAGCCAGGTAAACATAATTGAGGCCATTGATGGGATTAGTAAAATACCCGGCTTCAATTCCCTTTTTCTCGAGCTCTGCAAGGAACAATTCCAGATACTCCTGAGTTTCGAAGACATTGGCGATTACATAGTGACCTTCAGGTACGCCTACGAGGTTCTCCAATAAAATAGTTTCATCAACTTTTTGATTTGGGATCAGGGACATCTGACTTAGTCGTTTAAGGGAGTCGAGGTTTCTATCCATTTGCATTCTGACCGATTCGGTAAGTCTAACCGGACCGGAATTAGTGTCATTCTGCGCCACCAGGGCAGGCTTCTCATAACCCATCGCATCCTTCATCTCATCGAGCTCTCTTCTGGTATTTCGGACAGCCAATTCAAAACGACGTTCCATTTCCGAATTGATATGAGTTTCCAAGGAGTCTACCTTATAAATCAACTCATTGATCACAGCGTAGTTGGTCCTATTGAGCTTGCGTAATTTATCGATTTCCAAATAGAGAGGATTCTTATTTTTCTTGATCCTGCGCTTCCTATCGAGCCAATCGGTCGCTTTTTCTTCCTGAGTATCCTGCTGAACCATATCTTCAGTAAGCTTAGGAATAAAATTATAGGCTACCGATATTTCGTGTGTAATCCCAAAGTTTTCGATATCCTGGGAAAAACCTTTTTCAAAATTATAGCCGAGTGAAAGTCTTTTATTGATGTTAAATCCGGCGCCGGCCGAACCACCGTAAAAACTATCGTATCCCGCTTGAAGCCAACCAACTTTGGGTAAGTCGAGGATAACACCCCCGCCAAAGACCAGTTCCTCTTCCCCTACTTTTCTCAAACGTGCTATGGGCATAATCCTTCCATCTGCAAATACACCTCCGGCGTATTCAAAGTTTCGAGTGTACTGCAGGTGAGCTGAAAAAGATTTCTCACCAAAGGTGGTAAGCGCCTCTCCTGATTTAAGATTAAAATCAAAAAGGTTTTCGGCAAATACCCCAACATCAAAACTTCCAAACGAAATATTGAGTCCCGGTTGGAATGCGATGATAGAATTTTCACTAAAGGAGGCCAAGAGCGGATCGTCCTCATTGGTTACCGCCCTGCTTTCATCAAAGCTGCTGCGGTAATAGGGAATGTTAAAGCCAAAAGTAAGATTACTCTTTGGTGATAGTCTCACTCCGTAGGCATAATTGGTGAGCAGGCCTATATTGGAGACCAGTCCTTCCTGCTGGTTGTAAACACTTATACCAAGTCCCGTACGGTCGTTTATCCTCCCGCTGTAACTCAGAAAGTAATTCTGAAAGTTATCCTGGAAGTAAGCAGACTGACTTCGGTGAAAGAAATTGATATATGACTTGTCTTCCCGTACCGTCGAAAATGTAGGGTTGATCAAAAATCGATTAAATTTTAAGAGGTTTTGAAAAGGTACGTTATAGGAAACGTAAGGAGTTTCTTCCTGGCTAAAAAGGTGTCCCGAAAATGAAAGACTCAACATAATCAATGCCCAAAACCTAAAATGGACAACACTAACAGAATCCTTGAAAATAGATAGATTATTGCAGAACATGGCACAAGTATTATCTGCACTAAATCAAAGCTCCTTTCACAAGGTGGGAACACCTTTAGCCAAGAATAAAAAACTAAAATTAAGAAGGAGTAATAATTAGTACATAGGTTAAAATTTTCGTAAGATTTGGATTACTAAGTTGAAGAACAGTCGATAACTAGGCAACTTTTTTCGGTCAAATGCAGGCCATTGATCAATAATTCGACGAATGACTGTCTAAATGTTAAAGAAAGAGGTTACTCGTCGAAAGAAGGACAAAATTTTTCTTGAAATACCCCTGTTATTTTTTCATAGGTCTTTGTGAACGCCCTGAAACAGGGACATTGACATTTTTAGGCTAAAAAGGCATACATTTAGCATGACTGTCAAATTTTATAGTTAAACAATGGAAAATATCTCTATCAGTTCTCTAAAACCACGTATGTCTTTTTGGCAAATCTGGAATATGAGCTTTGGTTTTTTAGGGATCCAATTTGGGTTTGCCTTGCAAAATGCCAATGTCAGCAGAATATTCGAAACCCTGGGTGCCTCAAAAGATGAACTTCCCATCCTCTGGCTTGCTGCTCCGGTTACCGGTTTATTAGTTCAACCTATTATTGGATATTACAGTGACCGTACCTGGCACAGAAAGTGGGGAAGAAGAAGGCCCTTTTTTGCTGTCGGTGCGATACTGGCAACCCTGGCACTGTTTCTCATGCCCAATTCCACGGCCCTTTGGATGGCTGTAATCATGTTGTGGCTCCTTGATGCTTCCATTAATATAAGTATGGAACCATTCAGGGCATTTGTGGGAGATATGCTGCCTAACGAACAACGCACCAGCGGCTTTGCCATGCAGAGCTTTTTTATTGGCCTCGGCGCCATAATTGCTTCTGCTTTGCCGTGGGTCTTCACAAATTGGTTTGGTATTAGCAATATTTCTCCTGAAGGGGGTATCCCGGATTCAGTAAAATGGTCATTTTACATAGGTGGTATCGCCTACTTTTCCGCAGTTATGTGGACCGTGTTCAACACAAAAGAATATCCCCCTGATGATATTGAACAACTAAAGGCAGAAAATGCCAGTAAAGGTATTTTTGGCGGACTAGCGGAGTCATTCGTTGGTATTTTTAAAATGCCAAGGACCATGGTACAACTAGCTTTTGTGCAATTTTTCTCCTGGTTCTCTTTATTTGCCATGTGGATTTATACCACCTCAGCAGTAACCAGTCATGTCTATGGAACATCCGACACCAGTTCGGCCTTGTACAATGAAGGAGCAAATTGGGTGGGAATTTGCTTTGCGATCTATAATGGAATCGCAGCACTGGTGGCATTTCTGCTACCCGTTATAGCCAAGAAGGTAAGCAGGCGTATTACACACTTGCTAGCTTTGGTTTGCGGGGGATTTAGTTTACTGTCTATTTACTTTATCACTGATCCGAATATGTTGCTTGTAGCTATGATTGGAGTAGGGATTGCCTGGGCAAGTATTCTTTCCATGCCCTATGCGATGCTCTCCAGTATTCTTCCTGCCAAGAAAATGGGGTATTATATGGGCGTCTTTAATTTCTTTATTGTTATTCCTCAAATCGTTGCTGCAGGAATATTAGGTTTCCTGTTAAAGACTTTCTTTGGAAATGTATCCATTTATGCCCTGATCATAGGAGGAGTAGCTATGATAATAGCCGGATTGCTTTGCCTGATAGTTGAAGACAAAGATGTGGCTGTCAACATGACCTTAAAGGATTCAGATTGACAATTCAGTAAGGACTTTGTACAACTCGGTAGATGTTTTTTAATCGGTGAAGAGAATATGCACACTTTTGAAGTGTATTAATTAAAAAACCAGAATTATGAACCATCTATTATTAGTCTTAGTTTTCGTATTTACACTTTTTTCTCAGCTCTGCTTTTCCCAGGAGGATGCTGGTGCTGATATTGTAGTCACCATTGAAAATGTCCTGACAGACGGAGGACAAGTCTACGCCGCCCTGCACACTGCTGAAACATTTATGCAGAGTCAAGGCATTGACTTTGTTGTAGCTGAAGGTAAGAAAGGTGCTCTTATCATGAGCTTCGAAGGAGTGGAACCAGGGACCTATGCCATTATGGTCATGCACGATCTGAATGGCAACAACCAAATGGATTTTGACAGTAATGGAATGCCCGTTGAGAGTTACGGCATGTCTGGCAAGGATATGCACATGGGGCCACCAACCTTTGAGGCTGCAAAATTTGAGGTTACTGGCCAAGATCAGGAATTAAGGATAAGATTTTAAGCAAAAAAAAGCCCACTTCGGTGGGCTTTTTTTATATTTCCTCTGCCAGCCAGGCTTTCATCATCCAGACCGTCTTTTCTTGCTCTGTGATAAAATCACTCATCATAGAGTTGGTCCCTTCATCATTAGCTTCATCAGAAGCGTCAAGTATACGTCGTTCAATCTTAAGAAGCTCTTTCAGAGAATCTACGATCAGACGAATTGCCTTTTCATCAACCGTAACGTTTTTCCCCAAAGGCACTTTAGAAGTCTCTATATAGTCTTCAAAGGTATGTAGTGGAACTTCTCCCAGCGTAAGGATCCTTTCAGCCACCATGTCTACTTTTAAGTTGGCATCATCGTAAAGTTCTTCAAACTTTACATGAAGATCGAAGAACCTCTTTCCCTTGATATTCCAGTGAATGCCTCTAAGGTTCATGTAATATCTTTGGAAATTAGCCAATAAAATATTGAGTTCCTTTCCTAGTTCGCGCGACTGTTTTGCATCCAGTCCTATACTGTTTAATTTCATTATCATTTATTTAGGCATAAATTTATCAAATAAATATTGCTCTAACTCATAAGTTTTATCGATAGTTTTTATAAATTTATTGCGTAACACTATACTATGACGATTACGCAATTACAGTATGTTTTGGCTGTGGCCGAATATCAAAATTTTACCTTGGCAGCTGAGAAGAGTTTTGTTACCCAGCCTACCTTAAGTATGCAGGTTCAGAAGCTGGAGGACGAATTGGATGTCAGAATTTTTGACCGTAGTAAAAAACCTATTTCCATTACTGAGGCAGGTAAGAAAATCGTGGCACAGGCCAAGAATATTGTGAATGAGGCAAAACGAATTAAGGACATTGTAGATCAGGAAAAGGGGTTTATCGGAGGTGAATACACCCTGGGTATTATCCCTACAGTAATGCCCACCCTTTTACCCATGTTTTTGAAAACATTCATCAACAAGTACCCAAAGGTGAACCTAATCATTCGGGAACAAAATACAGAAAGCCTTATACGAAATTTACAGGATGGTCATCTGGATGCGGGAATTGCGGCAACACCCTTGGATATCGAATTTATCACCGAGCGCCCATTGTATTACGAACCTTTTGTGGGGTATGTACCCGAGAGTCACCGATTGCGCAAAGAGGAAAAGCTAAATCCGGAATTACTGGATATACGCGATATTTTGCTTTTGGAGGACGGTCATTGTTTTCGGGAAGGGGTGGTAAATTTGTGCAAAGCATCAAAAAATTTCGAGGATCACTTTCAATTACAGAGCGGGAGTTTTGAAACCCTGGTGAATCTGGCCAACGAAGGATTGGGAATGACGCTGCTGCCTTATCTAAATGCAATTGATCTAGATGAAAAAAAGAAATCAAATCTGAAATATTTTCAGGATCCGTCACCGGCTCGTGAAATTAGTCTGATTTACCATAAGAAAGAATTAAAACTTCACATCACTAATGCGCTGAGAGAGGTGATTGCCTCAGTGATTAGAGGGGCAATAAAATTTCAGGATGTAAAGATCATCAGTCCGCTTTCGCAGAATTGATGTTGGAGCAAGAACAATAAAAAAGCTGCCGTAAAGGCAGCTTTTTTTATGCTTTTATATAAATTAAACTTTCTCTTAGCTCTGGTTTGTCGGTTATAAATCCCATTAACCAGTGTTTCAGTTCTTCAATTTCATAGGGTAATAGCTTTGAAATTGCTTTTTTAGTTCCTTGCTGAATAACTTTGCATCGAAACTAACTTTTTGGAGTACCGTTTTGTAATACTCCAACATAGCTCTAGCCATACGTGCGTATTTTAGTTAGACTGTTTAAACGAAATTAACAAAAAAAGGGGTTCGATATTGTACCCGGATGGTTAATAATTAGATAATTTCACCAATTAATCGATGAACGACACTATACCTCGATAAATGAAAGTCTCTAAAACTCACTTTAAGGCAATTCATATCTTATTGATAGCCTGTATGTTAACAGCTTGCTCTTCCCTGAAAAATAGAAAAATTGAAAAAAATCTGACGGAAAGGTTAAATCTCAATGGCTTCGATAATCATTTTACCGGCTTTATGGTATACGCTCCTGAATCGCAGGACACCCTTATGGCATTAAACGCCCACAAGTTCTTTACACCGGCAAGCAACACTAAAATATTTACCCTCTACACAGCATTAAAAATCCTTGGAGACTCTATTCCTTCGCTGCGATATTATGCCCTGAAAGACACGGTATATTTTCAGGGAACGGGGTATCCGGGGAGTTTACATCCCGCATTTAACGACAGCAGCATTGTACAATTCCTTCAATCCTTCCAAAACTTAGTGTATGTTCCTGCGAATTTTCCCGAAGGAAGATTCGGTCCCGGCTGGGCCTGGGAAGATTTTGACAGCGCATTTTCCCCTGAACGATCTTCACTTCCGCTGTATGGCAATGTTCTTACTTACATCCGACACAGTGAACCTGAAGTTGTCCCCGAATATTTCACAGACAGCATCAGTACTGTTGCTTTGCCCGGCAGAAGATTGGAGCATAAGAACACCTTCTACTTTAACCCTGGCGGCCGGGACAGTCTTACAGTGCCTTTTAAAACCGGTATTAAACTCACGGCTGATCTTCTGGAGATCGCAATTAAAAAACCCATCACCATAAAAGAACAATTTCCGGAGGGAAAGAAAACGCTGTTGTATGGAAATACACCTGCAGATAGTCTGTATAAGCAACTCATGGAAGAAAGCGATAATTTTATAGCGGAACAATTACTGTTGACATCTTCGGCGGCACTAACAGATACGCTATCTTCCAGGCTAGCCAGAGATTTTGTTTTAGATACTTATCTGTCAGAACTTGAAGATCATCCCAGGTGGGTTGATGGCTCAGGGCTTTCGAGATATAATTTATTTACTCCAGCCTCCATGATACATGTACTGGAGAAACTCTATAAGGAGTTCGGGACGGATCGCATTTTGACTATTTTTCCGGCAGGAGGCAAAGAGGGAACCCTCGAAGATTGGTATGGAACTACAGGGGGCCCATATGTTTTTGCCAAAAGCGGGACTTTGGGAAATACGTATTGTCTCAGCGGATATATGATCACCTCTTCAGGTAGATTTCTCCTATTTAGCTTTATGAACAACCATTTTATGGAAAGTAGCTCTCAACTAAAACCAAGGATAGAGGTCATACTTGAAGCTATGCGGGATTCTTATTGACCGGAATTATAACAAATCATGGAGCTCGGCATATTGCAGGAGCATTATGGTCTTGGCGTCTTTGATCACACCAGAATTTATCATTTCCAGGGCTATTGCAAAATCAACTTCCAATACTTCGATATTTTCGGTCTCATGGGCTACACCTCCGCCTTTATTTACCTTCATGGAAGAATCATAAGGTGCAATAAAAAAGTGTAGTACTTCAGTTACAGCTCCGGGCGACATATAGGCTTCAAATACCTTCTTGACTTGTTGAACCCTATATCCGGTCTCTTCTTCTACTTCTCTTATTATACATTTTTCCGGATCTTGTTGATCGAGCATCCCGGCACAAACCTCGACCATCATTCCGGTTGGGTTGGCATTAATGTAGGTGGGCATACGGAATTGTCGGGTAAGTATCACCTTCTTCTCATCAGCCTGATAGAGTAAAATAGCTGCCCCATTACCCCTGTCATAGGCCTCCCGCCTTTGCGTTTCCCAGCTTCCATCTTCTTTTTGGTAGTCATAGGTATACCGGTATAAAGTATACCATTGATCCGAAAGGATTTCCTTTTTTACATTTTTGATTTTACCTTTTTTCAAGATGCCTTGTTTATTCTTTAATTAAACCGTAATTGCCTTGTTGAGATATCGTCTGAAGGGAATCATTTCTTGATACACTACAACAATATATTCATCAAAGTCAGGATCAGTTATGATGTCTTCTGTCAACTGATGTTCAACGGCAAAGGTCTTATTTCTTAGTAAATCTATGTAGGGATGGTCTTTTGAATACCCTTTCGGAGCAGTAAGCAGTTTTTCATCCTCATAAAGTGACCCGAAAAGCTTTTTAAACGAAGGCTTGTCTAAGATCTCCATAAATGCTTCACCATTGTAATCTATTGCTTCTCTTACACTTCTAAGTCTTTTAGGCTCCGGCCTCCAAAGTCCCCCGGCCAGGAGGGATTGTCTTATGCCAATTTGTATGTAGAAATCACCGGAGTTCGGGGCTTTGTCCAATCCTGCCCCAAAGTGGTCTTTATACACAGGTTTATTCGGGTGAAACATCAGGTTATTATTGATCCTGTTGATCGCTGTTTTTCCAGATGTCGGATAGTAATCAGGATCGACTTGTCCCAGGCGGATATTGAGTTGGTTGAGCCAATGGATAAAGGAATCTCTATGCCGATGGTAGGTTTTGCGATGCTTGTCCATCCATTCTTTAGAGTTATTCTGATCCAATTCACGGAGGAACTCCAGTAATGCCTTAAAATCGATAATGTGCTGCAAGCTTTATAAATTGTCTAATGGAGTATCCGAATTAAAACCGGTTGTCCCCGTCGAGAATATCTCCCAGTCCGCCTAAAATGCTTCCTTCTCCTTTGTCCTTTCCTCCGCCCTTGGGAGCAGAAGCCCAAACTCTTTTAGCCAGCCTGCTGAAGGGTAAAGACTGAACGTAGACCGTACCGGGTCCGCGAAGTGTCGCAAAAAACAGGCCTTCCCCGCCAAAGAGGGTGTTTTTGATTCCACCAACAAATTCAACATCGTAGTCTACGTCCTTGGTAAATCCGACGATGCAGCCGGTATCTACCTTGATGATTTCACCCGGACCTAATTCTTTTTTTGCAAGGGTTCCGCCGGCGTGGACAAAAGCCATTCCATCTCCTTCCAACTTCTGCATGATAAATCCTTCCCCGCCGAAAAGTCCGCGTCCCAGGCGCTTAGAAAATTCAATTCCAACCGAAACACCTTTGGCTGCGCATAAAAATGCATCTTTCTGACAAATAAACTTCCCTTGCTTTTCAGAGAGATCTATAGCTAAGATTTTACCCGGATAAGGCGATGCAAAACTCACCCTCCGTTTATTTCCGGAGATATTGAGGAAGGAGGTCATAAAGAGCCCTTCTCCCGTGAGTATTCGTTTTCCTGCGGATAGCAAACTTCCGAGAACTCCTTTGTTCTGATTAGAACCGTCGCCAAAGATGGTGTCCATCTGCAGGTCGGTATCCATCATCATAAAACTTCCTGCTTCAGCTACTACTGCTTCCTGGGGATCGAGCTCTATTTCTACATACTGCATCTCTTCCCCGAAGATGTGGTAGTCTATTTCGTGTGAATTCATATTGTTGGTTTTTCTTTTGTCTTGTTAGTAGTGTTTGCAGCCTTGATGTTACACTTTTTTCATCATCCTTTGTGCTATCTCTTCCATTTCCCGAAAGCGCTGCGTTCCTACCATCACCTTCTTTCCATTCTTCAGAATGAGCGCTAAGCCTTTTGTGCCTTTTACGTTGTAAACGGTACCGTATGGTGTCCAAATTCTCAGTCCATACCCTATCATCGGACTGTACTTTACGATATTAGCTTCCTTTATTTCCCTCCACGTAATCCTTTTATTCGCCAGGGGAATAAATCTGATATGGATATGTTCCCGCGTGATGAGGGTTCGTAATTTCATCAATCCTAATAACAAACAGAGCAGGAGCATCCCGAAGAATAAAATGATCAGAGCGAAATCTGGCATGGGGTTATCGCCGAAGGGTTTTTTTAGGATAATTTGCTGAATGATCCCGTAGGTTGGAATAGAAAGGCATAGAAGTACAATTATCCATATAAGCCATTGAGAAAAACGCTGCTCTTCTTTAAAGAGGACTTCTTGATTTTGGACCATTCGTGTAGTATTATTCAAGGCAGATGGGTTTATGATTTTACTTTCAGGGTCCATTCAAAATCGAAGACAGAAACCACTATCCCCTGCTCGTTCACTCCGGTGGATGTCATCCAACAAGTCTGCCCCTCCCCTGTTTCTATGGCCTTTTGCAGGGCCTGACCGATTTTATATCCATCCTCACAACTAAAGGTAATTTTTCCGGTCGCCTTTTTACTGAATGTAGCTTTGTTATTGGCGACCAGCATGGATACCTTTTTTCCGCTTTCCTGAATGTGATCCATAACCATGGCTCCGGTACTCAGTTCAGCCGCCATCCCCTGTACTGCCCAGAACATCGATTTGAATGGGTTCTGATTGATCCACCTATGAGTGACTGTCACCACGGCCTTCTCCTTGTTGAGCTCCCTCAGACGTACACCTGTCCACCAGGCGGCGGGTAATTTAAAAAAAAGAAAAGTATTGAATTTACTTGCTGAAGCAGCCATAAATAAGGATTTAAGCCCTAAAATTAAGACAATTCGACGAGATTTGATTTGTTAATATTATGTTAATTTTTAGTACTATGTTTTGCATAATACCTTCTTTTGGATATATATTTGCATAAGAAACTAATATGCCATGACAGAAACATTGTCAAAACACGAGAGAAACTTGTCAGCTGCCATCCATGCTTCAACCTTTGGGAGGTTTTTTATCCCCTTTGGTAATATCCTGCTGCCGCTGATTCTATGGTTGGCCAACAAAAAGGATTCTGATTTTGTAGACTACAATGGGAAACAAGCATTGAATTTTCAGATCAGTCTGTTGTTGTATTCCGTAGTCCTGGGAGCCATATCCATACCCTTCTTTTTTGGTTTGATTCCCGACCTGTTTGATCACGGAATTCTACAATGGGGTAATAGAGACCCATTTAATGGTGTCAATCTTTTTGTAGACTGGGACGACTTTCCCTTTGGCCGAATCTGGCCTCTGGGTATAGCCGGACTGATTCCTTTTGCGCTATTTATCGTTAATGTGGTCTATACCATTCTCGCAACGCTGCGCACCAATGAAGGCCAGACCTTTAAATATCCCATCACTATTAAATTCATCAAATAATGAAGAGCTTGTTGTACATACTCATGGCTTTTATCCTGCAGCTTGGCATGCCTGTTGCACTGGCACAACTTGCGCAAAATTCTGAATTACACCAGCTACTCAAGGAAAAAGACAGCCTTTTATTTCACGCCGCATTTAACAACTGTGACCCGGAAACCATGGCAACGCTTTTTACAGAAGATTTTGAGTTTTACCACGACAAAGGAGGAACTTCCGTTGGCAGGGAAACTTTTCTAGCCCCCATGTATGAGAGCTGTTCTGATAAAACAGAGAATTGGAAACAACCCTCTAAACGCATACTTGTAAAAAACAGTCTCAGGGTATTTCCCTTGCGAAAAGACGGGGTCTTGTACGGAGCCATTCAGGAAGGCAGGCATCGTTTTGAATTTCTAAACGAAAAACAAGAATATCAGAAGGGTGATATTGCCCGGTTTACACATGTCTGGATGCTTCAAGATGATCAATGGAAGATCAAACGCGAATTGAGTTATGATCACCAACCAGCCTCAAGTTATCAATTGGAAAACTAAAAACACATCAATCTAAATATGAGTTTATTCATCAATCAAAATCCCATGAAACTACAAAAAACGAACAGTTAATCCTATGCTGAAGGAAGATCCGACTCATCACCGGACAGCATGTAACAGAAGAAAAAATTATGAACATAGAAAACACAAAAGCGCAAATGCGAAAGGGAGTGCTGGAATACTGTATCCTGTCTATCCTTCAGGAAGAAGACAAGTATACCTCTGAAATTCTCGACACTCTTAAAAACGCTAAAATGCTGGTGGTAGAAGGTACTATTTACCCCCTGCTTACCAGGCTGAAAAATGCCGGATTACTAAATTACCGATGGGAAGAATCGACCTCCGGGCCACCCCGAAAATACTACGGGTTAACAGAAACCGGTAAAATGTTCCTCAAAGAACTCGATTCAACCTGGGACGAACTAAGAAACGCCGTGAATTTGGTCACCAACGCTAAAAAAGTAAAAAAATGAACAAAACAGTCAATATAAATCTTGCAAACGTCCTTTTCCACATCGATGAGGAAGCTTTCAACAAGCTAAAACGATACTTGGAGGCTATCAAGCGGTCCTTTTCAGGTACAGCGGGTAGTGACGAAATCATAGCCGATATTGAAGCTCGGATCGCAGAACTCTTCCAGGAAAGGTTGGAGAACGAAAGACAAGTGATCACCATGAAGGAAGTAGATGCCGTTATTCAGGTCATGGGTCAGCCCGAAGATTACAGGGTTGATGAGGATATCTTTGAAGATGCCCCCAGAACTGATGAGCGAAGAGCTTCGAGAACGAAAAAACTCTATCGCGATATCGATAATAAGTATATCGGTGGTGTTTGTGCCGGACTCGAACACTATTTGGGCATCGATAGCCTTTGGATTAGACTGATCTTTATCCTTCTGGCCCTCACTACCGGATTTGGTTTTATTGCGTATATCCTGCTCTGGATCCTTGTCCCCGAAGCGGTCACCACCTCTCAGAAACTTGACATGAGAGGTGAACCGGTAAACATCAGCAACATCGAAAAAAAAATTAAAGAAGGCTACGACGATGTCGCCGAGAAAGTAAAGGGTGTAGACTATGAGAAGGTAGGCAACAAAGTAAAAAGCAGTGGCCGGACATTTTTTGACGCTCTGGGGAATGTGATCTTATTCCTCTTTAAAGTCTTTGCCAAATTTATTGGCGTCTTGTTGATCATTATCGGGGCATCAACTCTGATAGGACTATTCATTGGGCTTTTCACCGTAGGAACTCTGGATATCATACATATTCCGGGGCTCGACTTCTACGATATCTTTAATGCGTCAGGAACACCGGTTTGGGTAGTTTCCCTCCTCTCATTCTTTGCTGTGGGAATCCCTTTCTTTTTCGTGCTTTACCTTGGACTTAAGATCCTGATCAACAATTTGAAATCTATAGGGAATGTTGTCAAATTCTCTCTCCTGGGTCTTTGGTTGATTTCGATTATCGGCCTGGTGGTTATGGGAATTCGTGAAGCTGCTGCACATGCTTATTCGGGGAGTACTACAGTTAAAGAAGAACTTTACCTGCCTCCCGGACAGGACACCCTCGTCATTAGACCCATGAGTAGCGAATTATTTGAAAATCAGGAAAATATCGGTTTTAACGATATGACTATCACTTATGATGAAAATGGAGAACGTTTATTGTTTTCCGACGACATCCGGTTCGATATCACAAAATCTTCAGATACTCTTGCCTATCTTAAAATTCGAAAAAATGCCGATGGGAGTTCCCTTTCTGACGCCAGGAACAGGGCATCCAACATTCTGTATTCATATACGCTTGAAGGAAATACCCTCTCCCTCAATAATTTTCTGACCACCGCCATGGAAAATAAGGTCCGTGACCAGGAAATCCGGGTAACGCTAACGATCCCCGAGGGCACCCTGATTCGTTTTGAACCCGGAATGCGAAGATATATAGGACGACTAACACGCTATGATAAAGACATTTATCGAGGAGACTTAGTGGATTACCTCTGGCTAATGACCGCCAACGGGGAATTGAAATGTCAGGATTGTCCTGAAAATATGAATGGAAGACTGGAATGGAGTGACGATGAAGGCCGGATAATTATCGATGAGGATGGAATAGATATCAACGTCAAAGACGGTGGAGAATCCTTTAAACTGAAGATCGATGAACGCGGAGTTGAGATCAAGGCAGACGATGATGGTTTATAATTTACATTTCATCCCTGTGATTCTACAACTCAGTCATTGAAACTATTTTAAAAGCCTCTAGTCAAATACTTTTGAATCAATCAATTAATAATAACAACCCCCCGGCAATAAAATGCCGACTAAAAAACAACAACATGACAACACTAGCTAGATTTGCAATCGCCGTCCTAATGGCCCTTTTCTTATCTTCCTGTGCCTTCGATATGAATTTCGGGCAGGGTAAAAAAGGCAATGGAATTGTCGCCAAGGAAACAAGAGAGGTCTATGAAGATTTTACAGTAGTTTCAGCCTCCGAGGGCCTTGATGTTTTCGTAACCCAAGCCGGTAATTTCTCTATTGAAGTTGAAGCTGATGAAAATGTCATAGAATTAATAGGAACAGACATTAAAAATGGGAAATTGAAAATTCACACCTTAGAAAACATAGGAAGGGCTACCAAAAGGATACATGTAACTCTCCCGGAGGTAACCGGACTAGACGCCTCCAGCGGTGCTGATCTGATTACCCAAAATGTGATACGTGCGAACAAAATAGGTCTGGATGCCAGCAGTGGAGCCGATATAAAGGCCTCAGTAATTGCAGACGAAGTTGAAGCAGACACCAGTAGCGGGGCTGATATCAGGATTGAAGGAGAAGCCGAGCTGTTAAGGGCCGATGCGAGTAGTGGATCAGGAATCAGGGCCAAGGACTTTGCAGTAAGAGTGTGCTACGCCGATGCGAGTAGCGGTGCTGATATCGATATTAATGTTTCAGAGTCTCTTATTGCGGACGTAAGTAGCGGTGCAGACATTTCCTATTCCGGAAATCCAACAGTAGAAAAAAACAAATCCTATTCAGGAAGGGTCCATAAAGATTAAGATCAACTATCCAACAAACCGTTAAACCCCGATTTTTTCTTCGGGGTTTTTTATTTCGCTCTTTGCTTTGTTTATCTTAGGAATAAATTAAATGCATGGAAGTTCGGCTATCCCAACACAAACTAAAACTCAGGCATCGTTTTACGATCTCAAGGGAATCTCATGAAACTCAGGACACCTTAATCGTTCATTTGAGTCAGGACAAAGAAACAGGATACGGGGAAACAACTTCAAACCCATATTACGGCCATACCGTTAAAAATCTTATGGAAGAAATAGAAGCCATAAGGGGTGAAATTGAGAACTACACCTTATCCAAACCTGAGGACTTCCACCTGTGGTTATCAAATAAAAACCTCTCCAGATTTGCCCTCTGTGCTCTAGATCTCGCTGCCCACGATCTTTATGGAAAGTTACAAAACAGGCCTCTTCACAAGCTTTGGAATACCACTCTTGACAACTATCCAACCACCAATTACACCTTGGGTATAGACACGATTGAAAATATGGTCGCTAAAATGAAGGAAATGCCATGGCCTATTTACAAGATCAAATTAGGCACTTCTGAGGATTTGGATATTGTCAGAGAATTGAGAGAGCACAGTAATGCAGTTTTTAGAATAGATGCAAATGGTGCCTGGACAGCAGCCCAGACAATTGCCATTAGCCCTGAGCTTAAGAAACTGGGAGTTGAATTTATAGAACAACCTCTTAAAGCCGATGATTGGTCAGGGATGGAACAGGTTGTCCATCATTCTGTCTTGCCTGTAATTGCAGATGAAAGCTGCCTGGTGGAAGAGGACGTGGAAAGATGTGCCCTTCACTTCAACGGAATCAACATTAAGCTTACTAAATGTGGCGGACTAACCCCCGCCTTGCGGATGATTAAAAAAGGTAGACAGCTAGGATTAAAAATAATGGTAGGCTGTATGACGGAGTCTACAGTTGGTATTTCTGCCATTGGGCAACTACTGCCACAGTTAGATTATGTAGACATGGATGGTCCCTTACTGATCAGCAATGATATCGCAAGAGGCATAGAAATTAACAAAGACGCAACAATCACATTTCCATCCCTGGGAGGAAGTGGAATAAGGCTTATCAAATGATGGTAGAAGTACAAGAATATCCGGGCAGGACACTTGTTCATAAAGGAGCTACATATCTTTATTTTGGAGGCACTTCCTACCTCGGGATACAACTTGAGCCAGAATTTATTGAAATAGCAAAGCGATATATCAGTAAATATGGTACCAATTACGGTGCATCCAGGAGGTCGAATATACGATTAGATATTTATGAGCGGGCCGAAGACTATCTATCACAGTGGATCGGAGGTGAAGCCAGTCTTACGATGTCTTCCGGCTATCTCGCCGGCCAACTGCTCGCACAACATTTTAAAACGAGCGAGCACAAATTGTTTTATGCCCCAAATAGTCATTCTGCCTTGTATACCAGCAAAGCCAAACCTTATACTACCTATACCACCCTCAATATTGCTTTACAGGAACACCTTCATAACAACAAAAAAGAAGTGCCGGTAATCTTTATTGATTCTATTGACTTTTCGGGTTGTAATTATCCCCATTTTGATATCCTGCGAACACTACCCCTGGATTCCTGCATTCTGGTCGTGGATGATTCGCATGGAATAGGGGTAGTGGGTAAAAACGGGGCAGGCGTTTTTCGCAGTCTTAAGTCCCTTCCGTGTAAGGAGCTGGTACTTTGCGCTTCCCTGGGAAAAGCAGTGGGGATTCAAGCTGGAGTTGTTACCGGTAATAGTTCGAGGATAAATAAGCTGAAGGCATCCGATTTCTTTGGGGGGGCAAGTCCGGCAGCCCCTTTTTACCTCGCGCAATTCATGGAGGCTGAAACCCACTATCGGCAAAAAAGAAAAGAATTGAAACAGAACATCTCCTTATTCGACAATCTTACCAGGGGTCTTAAAGTATTGAATGGTATGCCACAATATCCGGTCTACGGTTACTCCAATCAGTCGATGACGGACTACCTAAAAGACCAACGGATCCTGGTGACCGATTTTAGGTATCCCACCGAAGATTCCTATGCCGCCAACAGAATCGTTCTTACAGCTGCCCACAATAAAGAAGACATAAATACCCTGGCCACGGCCTTAAATACCTTTGTCAATCAGTTATAAATAGTCCACTATCTTCTTTAGCTGTAAATAATCTCTGAATGTTAAAGCTTTTCCCAAAAAAATTGTATCTTAATTGAACATTTTTGAGGGATTAAAACATTCAACCATGAAAAAATATATCAAGATCTTAGGGCTTGCAATTATCGTTGTAATTGCGGCAATTGCAATATCATCTAAACCCAATACCATGCATTCCATGCAAGGGGTTTGGGAATTAAAGAGTTTTTCTAACTGGAATGGAAATGCCATTGATACTGTGGATAAGGCTCCCGGATACCGGCAGGTGAAAATTTATTACAATGGAAAAATTATGTGGTCCCGATGGGTTCCCGGAGACGAGAAGGGCAGATTTGGATACGGTTCGTATAAAATAACTGATACCGACCTTATTGAGACAATTGAATACGGGGATTATGAAATGATGCAGGCGTTAGACACGATGCGGGTTTTTACCTTTGAGCTCGACCTTAAAGACGATACCTATAGCCAGATAACGCTAGACAACGAAGGGAATCCTACCTTCTCAGAGAATTACGTCCGAATAGACTAATCCTAAAGAATTTATAAAGTAAAAAACCCCGGAAATTCCGGGGTTTTTACTTTAAATACGTTTACTAAATCAGGAATTTACTTCTTCAGGAGTCTCTACAGTGGCCAGATATCGTTCAGCATCCAGAGCAGCCATACATCCGGTTCCGGCTGCCGTTACCGCTTGCCGGTACTCTTTATCCTGCACGTCTCCGCTGGCAAAAACGCCCGGTTTCGTAGTTTTAGTTGATTTTCCTTTGGTGATCAGGTATCCTGTACTGTCCATCTCCAGCTGTCCTTTAAAGATATCTGTGTTCGGTTTGTGACCTATGGCCACGAAAAATCCGGTGATCGGGATCTCTTCTTTTTCGCCCGTTTGGTTGTTCACCATTCTAAGTCCTTCTACAACCTGCTCTCCGAGAATCTCATCTACTTCTGTAAAATAACGAATATCAATATTGGCCAAACTGTTTACCCTGTGTTGCATAGCTTTGGAAGCGCGCATTTCGCCTTTACGGATCAGCATGGTCACCTTTTTACAAATATTTGCCAGGTATGAGGCTTCTTCGGCAGCCGTATCGCCTCCACCCACAATAGCAACTTCCTGTCCTTTGTAGAAGAAGCCATCACAGACTGCACAAGCTGATACTCCCCCACCCCGCAGACGTTGTTCACTGGGTATGTTTAAATATTTTGCCGAAGCCCCGGTGGAAATAATTACCGTTTCCGCTTCTACCACCTTTGAATCGTCGATGGTTACTTTATGGATTCCACCTACCTGATCACTAAATTCTACTGCCGTTGCCATTCCTATTCGCACTTCGGTTCCGAAGCGCTCGGCCTGTTGTTGAAGCTGGATCATCATAGTAGGACCATCAATTCCTTCAGGATATCCCGGGAAATTGTCAACTTCAGTAGTAGTGGTTAACTGTCCTCCAGGCTCCATCCCCGTATAGATAACAGGTTTTAAATCTGCGCGTGCGGCGTAAATTGCTGCTGTATATCCGGCTGGTCCTGAGCCCAGGATCAGGGTTTTTATTCTCTCTATAGATTCTGCCATAATATATCTTCTCGTAAAAAATTAGATTGTAAAAATACCCCTTTGTCATCTTTCGGGTAAGGCAAAGTTATCAAAAGTTATGATAGTTACATAACAGATAGGAGCACGCCAGGTATTGCAATTCTGAATGTGCCGAGGCATTCAAAGCTTCACTCCAAAAGCAAGATCCCCCGCGTCTCCTAAGCCCGGGACTATATACCCTTCCCTGCTGAGTTCTCGATCAATTGCAGCAATCCACAGATGTGTATTTTCAGGAAAAAAATTCTTTATATAGGATACACCGGGACTAGATCCAATAACCGAGACGATATGAATTTGTTTTGGTGTGCCATGTCTCTGAAGGGCCTTATATACATTTTCCAGTGTTTTTCCCGTCGCGAGCATAGGATCCGTCAGGATGAGTATTTTGTCTTTTAAATCAGGGGCGGCAAAATACTTAACAATCACCTCAAATTCCTCACCTCCATCCGGGTGATGCCGATAGGCTGAAATAAAAGCATTCTCGGCCTGGTCAAAGTAATTTAACAAACCCTGATGCAAGGGCAAACCAGCCCGCAAGACGGAACATAAAACCAAATGATCTTCGAGTTTTGCTACCGATGCATTACCCAGAGGAGTTACAACTTCAGACTGATAATAACTTAAGGTTTTACTCAACTCATATCCCAGGATCTCTCCGATGCGCTCAACATTTCTTCTAAATCGCATACTATCACCTTGTACATCTCTGTCCCTTATTTCGGCAATGAATTGATTGAGAAGGCTGTTTTCGCTTTCGAGCTTGTGGATAATCATAAGGCTTATATTTTCTTACTAAGGTAGCATATCCCATACACTTCTGATAAAGAGAAAGCAGAAAGTAAAATACCTCCTGCTTTCAAAATCCAGATATTAAAACAGTTAGAACTAAACCTTTTTCCCCTTCATCATTTTATTCCAATACAGATAGGGCAGCATGTATTTTTTTAAAATCCACAGACGCCAGTGTTCCTTGGAACTATCGAAAATCAGCATCTGCTTCAGTTTGGGATCAGGTGTGAAATTATTCTGGTAGTCGAATTCGGCCAGAACCATTTTCCCATAGCCAGTGATCAACGGACAAGAAGAATACCCGTTGTAGGACTTATTATTTGCTTCCTGATTCTTCAACAACTTCATGATATTATCTACAACAATCGGGGCTTGTTTGCGGATCGCTGCTCCTGTTTTCGCAGTGGGGAGTGCCGCCACATCGCCTAAACCAAAAACGTTGGTGTATTTTACGTGCTGCATGGACCCATGATCCACATCCAACCAACCTTCCTTGTTTACCAAAGCAGATTCCTGTATAAATTTAGGTGCAGTTTCCGGTGGTGCCAGATGCAGCATATCAAAAGGTATGCTTATCACATTCTTGTCATTCATCTCCTCCTTAATCTTGTTGCCTTCCGCTATGGGTCGTCGCTTGTCTTCCAGGGCGGTATACTTAAAATAGATGATCTGTTTTTCAGCATCAATTTTAAAAGGCGCATAAAAAGGTCTGAAATGTATCCCATACCGGTCGATCACCTTCAACAAAGTCTCTTTGATCTTTTGCACACCAAAAATTACCGTACCGGGAGTTGCAAAGATTACATTGGTATCCTTGAGAATTCCCTTTTTCCTGAAATAATCTGCAGCCAGGTAGGCGATCTTCTGTGGTGCCCCACCGCATTTGATAGGGGTGGCAGGCTGAGTAAATACTGCGTTTCCACCCTTGAAATTTTGCAACACTTCCCAGGTGTGTTCAGGGTCTGTATAATTGCTGCAAACCACTCCTTTATCTATAGCTTCGCTAAGTCCCTCAATCAGGGAAGTATCATTGACAAGCCCCGTGGCCACTACGAGATAATCATAGGAAATATCTCCAGATTTCTCCGTACCTACCTTATTCTCTTCGGGCCGCAGTTTGGTTGCGTAGTCTTTGATCCAGTCCACGCTTTTCGGCATCACTGATGCCATGGGCCTGGCTGTTTTCTTATAATCATAAGTTCCCGCACCAACCAAGGTCCAGGCTGGCTGGTAATAATGAGTGTCAGCAGGTTCAATAAGTCCAATTTCCAATTTTTTATTCTTTTTCAATAACTGGGCTGCTGTCATAATCCCTCCGGTACCTCCGCCTATAATAAGAATTTGATAATGTTTTTTCATGAGCTTGTCTGTTCTTAAATCTATACAATTTACTCCATTTCCCAATAGAATTATGTAACATGGGTAACATTAAATTTTCCATAAATCTGGTACTTTCTGCCGATAATAAAACTGATATTTTTTGATTTGAGTTAGAAATGTCCTGCAAGTAGGGATATAGTGTTAAAGGTAACCAGGGGTACTGTTTCAATTGGTCATTATTCCTAACTTTATTGAATACCTTGCTGAGGTTGAAACTGAGCATATGGAAAGACGAAATTTTATCAAAAAGACGGCTCTGAGTTCCCTGACCGTAGCTGTCGGGACCGAAATCGTATTTGGTTCCCTGATTCCCGAGGATTACCAACCCTTAGCATTACAGGATCCTGATCCGTTCACTCTTTTCAACAAAGACAAAGAGATGGTGGTCCTTAATGATAAACCCTGGAATATGGAAGCCAGGGCCCACTTACTGGATGATAAGGTTACCCCAGAAAAATATATGTTCATTAGAAATAATGGGTTGATTCCCGAGAACATTGATGCGGCCTCCTGGACTTTGACCATCGAAGGCGAGGCAGCTCAAAATATAAAGACCTACACCCTTGCTGAATTAAAATCTAAGTTTAAAACATATACCTACCAGTTGACCCTGGAGTGCGGGGGTAATGGAAGAAGTGAATTTGATCCTCCTGCCAAGGGAAATCAGTGGACCGTTGGGGCCGTTTCCTGTGCAGAATGGACGGGGGTAAGACTAAAAGATGTTCTCGAAGATGCGGGTTATACAGATAAGGCTGTTTATATAGGCTACCATGCCGCAGATGTCCATTTGAGTCGGGATCCGGAAAAAGAACCCATTTCCAGAGGTGCTCCTATGGCAAAAGCTTTGCAGGACGAAACTTTGCTCGCTTATAAGATGAATGGAAAGGAGATCCCATTGGCCCATGGCTATCCGCTGCGTTTGGTTGCCGGAGGATGGCCGGCTTCTGTATCCGGCAAATGGGTGCAGAGGATTAGCATCAGAGACCGGGTACACGATGGCACCAAGATGACCGGAGATGCATACAGGGTACCGTGTAGTCCTGTAGCTCCGGGAGAAAAAGTCAAGGATGAGGATATGTGTATCATAGAATCTATGCCGGTAAAATCCCTGATAACCTATCCCATGTCGGGCGCAATGATCAAATCCGGGCAGAAATTGAACATCAGGGGGCATGCCTGGGCTGGCGAACTTGAAGTTAGCTCTATGGAATATTCTATCGATTTTGGTTCCACCTGGCAAAACTGTAAGATCGACAAACCACAGAACAGGCTCGCCTGGCAGCATTTCACTGCGAGCATTTCTTTCCCTAAAAAGGGGTATTACGAAGTATGGGCCCGGGCCACAGATTCTCGGGGAACGAGTCAGCCTATGCTATTACCCGGCTGGAATCCAAAGGGATACCTCAACAATGCTTGTCATAGAATCGCTGTCAAGGTCACTTAATTATGGATAATCAAGACAAATTTAAATCCCAGATAAGAGGCATCTACAGACTATTGAGCACGTTGATGGTCCTTTTTTTCATTACCGCATTTGGGATTATATATCTACTGTCTGATCCGACCCTCTCTTTTTTCAGGGGAACGGACACCTCGCCGGAATATGTACAAATTGAAATAGAGGATGATTTTGACAAAATCGAGAATGGCATTCATGTGAGAACAGGATTTAAAGATGCTGAGGGACTGATGACCGTAGTCAACAATTGTACTAATTGCCATTCAGCCCAGCTGGTCATCCAAAACCGTATGAATGAAGAGAGATGGATTGCTACGATTCGCTGGATGCAAGAAACTCAAAATCTCTGGGATCTGGGCAAAAATGAAGAGATCATTGTGAATTATCTGGTTAATAACTATCCCCCTAAGAAAAAGGGCAGAAGAGAAATCCTAAGCAATATTTCGTGGTATGAACTTAACGAATAGTCTTTTGCTTTTAATTCTATTGGCCATTGTCCTGTCTTGTAAGGAGAATACAAAGTCAGCGACAGAAGGGGATATAATTTTAATCAAACCGCTGATCCCCTACAATAGCCCATTGTTGGATTTGAAAGATCCGGATGTTGCTCTCGTAGACTTCAGGACAGACGATGCTTATAAAGCAGGTCATTTGCCGGGAGCGATCAATCTTTACCGCGACGATTTTCAGGATACCATCCTGCCTTACAAGGGCATTCGGATGGACAGAGAAAAGATGGCAGAACGGCTGGGTAAGGCAGGAATTACAGAGGATCACACTATTGTGGTATACGATGATAAAGGATCTTCTGATGCTTCCCGACTGTGGTGGCTATTGCGCCTATATAACTTTGAAAAAGTCTATCTCCTGGATGGCGGTATTGGCTATTGGGAGTATATGGGGGTAAGCCTAGTATAGAGGTAACAGACGTAATTCCTGACACGTTTAGTTTTAGCGACAAACCCGATAAATTTATTCTGATAGAAAAAGAACAAGTATTAAAGTTGATCCATTCTGAGTCTTCAAAAGCAATACTTTTAGACGCAAGAAGTGCCGAGGAATACAAAGGACATCAGCACAAAGATGGAGCAAAAAAAGCAGGCCGGATTCCTAAGAGTGTGCATATTGATTGGGCTGAAGCTGTGGATTATGGCAATACCTTTACCTTTAAACCCGTGGAGGAATTGGAAAAGATCTATAATAGATTGGGAGCTTTAAAAGAAGATACTATTGTAGTGTATTGTCATAGCGGAGTACGTTCTTCACATACTACGTTCGTTCTTACCCAATTATTGGATTATAAAAATGTCTTGAACTACGATGGTTCGTGGGTAGAATGGAGTTATGATGATCTGCTCCCATTCGAAACAGACACACAATATGTTGAAAAAAAATAGACTATGGAAAATTATTTAAACGCTTTTCTAAATGCTTTTGAGGGAAGTGTCCGATGGACATGGAAATCAATTCTTTTTGAGGTGCCCTGGTATACCAATTATTTCTGGGGCCTGATCGCAATCTCGCTCTTCGTCTGGTTGTTAGAAATACTTTTCCCCTGGCGGAAAGACCAGTCAATATTCAGGAGGGACTTCTGGCTGGATGCCTTTTATATGTTCTTCAACTTCTTTATGTTTTCCATCGCCATCAGCGGGTTTTATAAAATGCTCGAAGTCCTCTTCTCCGACTTAGGAATAAGTGCAAAGAGCCTGTCAGTATTAGATATCTCTGCCTTCCCTATGTGGTTGCAGCTATTGGTGTTTTTTATAGTACTCGACTTTGTACAGTGGATTACACATATTATGCTGCACAGATATCGTTTCCTGTGGAATTTTCACAAAGTCCACCACTCGGTAAAGGAAATGGGTTTTGCTGCTCACCTGCGCTATCACTGGATGGAGAATGTCTTGTACAAACCCCTTAAAGTATTTGGGGTAATGATCCTGGGAGGCTTTGAACCGAGTCAGGCCTATATCGTGCATTTTGCAGCTATAGCGATAGGTCATTTTAACCACTCCAATATCAAGATCACCTGGGGCCCGTTCAGATATATTTTCAACAATCCCGTGATGCACCTGTATCATCACGCATACACCTTACCTAAAGGTTCGTACGGGGTTAATTTCGGGATCAGCCTGAGCCTGTGGGACTACATATTCAAAACCAATTACATCCCGGAGGACAGCGGAAACATAGAGTTGGGCTTTCCGGGAGATAAAGACT
The DNA here is from genome assembly GCF_004139715.1 of Muriicola soli. Taxonomy (GTDB): domain Bacteria; phylum Bacteroidota; class Bacteroidia; order Flavobacteriales; family Flavobacteriaceae; genus Muriicola; species Muriicola soli. Next base: position 1,824,411 of record NZ_CP035544.1, read on the forward strand.
TCCCTCAGGACTTCTTGCACCAGAACGTGTATGGCTTTGGTAAGGACAAAAAAAAGGAGTAACACTTAAATCAGGAATCGCACCAACTAGGTGTGTTTCTGAGCTTATAATTGAGGAGGATTATAATTTTCGGAATATTATTTCCATTTCAATATGCCTCCCTTGAGGTCGTATACCTTCTCAAAGCCCATGTTTATCAATTTATTTGCCGCTTTTAAGCTGCGGCTACCCGTTCTGCAATACAGATATACGGGTTTGGTCTTATCCATTTTCTCGAAGGCTTCCACAAAGGCCTTTCCTTTGAAAAAATCAATGTTTATTGCTCTTGCAATGTGACCCCCTTTAAACTCTCCCGAAGTTCTAACATCGACCAATTGAACATCATTATTGTTGACGGCTTTTTTATAGACATCAACATCCAGGATTTCTATTTTGTTAGAGCGGGTTTTTTCCGGTTTAAAAATTTTATCGAGAATTTTCATGGTTTATACTTTAAATTTTGGAAATCGGGGGCAGTCTTAACGAGAAAACCGCCCCCTCAACAATCCAACCAATAAAAACGTAATCTATAATAAGGTGGTGGGGCATATATATTCTGACTTTTTTATCTCCGTTTTGAGAATACCGTTGAACCCATCCGATACATCCCTGAAATTATTCCACCCTCTTTGTTTCAATATGGATGCGGCAATCATACTGCGATAACCACTTCCACAATGCAGGATAAAAGGCTTGTCTTTGGGAAACTGGGCCAGTTGGCTGTTGATCTCGTTCAGCGGCACATTGATGGCTCCTATCACATGTTCCGAATCGAACTCGCTCTTTTTCCGCACATCGATGATCAGAGGTTCTGATGTTTTGTATTCTTCTTCCAGCTCATTGGAAGTAAGACGCGAAATGGTTTCAAATTCTTTCCCGGATAACTTCCAGGCTTCCATTCCACCATCTAAGAAGCCAATGGTATGATCGTATCCTACTCTCGACAGCCGTGTAATCGCTTCTTCTTCTTTGTTGGGATATGTGATCAACAGTATTTGTTGTCTTACATCAGGAATCATCTCCCCTACCCACATGGCAAAACTGCCATCCAGCGCAATATTGATGCTGTTGGGTACGTGTTCTCTTGCAAAATCTTCCGCATCCCTGGTGTCCAGCATCAGCGCATCCGTTTCATTGGCTGCGGCTTCGAATGCTTCGGGTGTCATAGGTCTTTCTCCTCGTTCCATTACGGTGTCAAGACTTTCATACCCCTTTATATTCATCAGCACATTCTGTGGAAAATATCCCGGAGGGGCAGTTAATCCTGTCAATAATTCTTTAATAAATTCTTCCTTCGTCATATCGGCCCGTAGGGCGTAATTTACTTTCTTCTGGTGCCCCAGTGTATCTGTGGTTTCCTTGCTCATCATTTTCCCACAGGCAGATCCCGCACCGTGATTCGGATATATAATAAGATCGTCCGATAAGGGCATAATTTTGTTCCTGAGGGAATCAAATAAAAGCGCTGCCAGTTTCTCTTCCGTCAGATCGGAAATTACGTGCTGAGCCAGGTCTGGCCGTCCTACGTCACCAATGAATAAGGTATCACCGGTAATGATCCCGTGCTCTTTTCCCTTCTCATCAATTAAGAGATAGGTTGTACTTTCCATGGTATGGCCGGGGGTATGGATCACCTTCACCTTATAGTCCCCTACTTTAAAAACTTCACCGTCCTTAGCAACGGTTGCTTCGTATCCGGGTTTTGCCGTGGGACCAAAGACGATCTCCGCTCCGGTTTTTGCTTTTAGGTCCAGGTGCCCACTAACAAAATCGGCGTGAAAATGCGTCTCAAAAACGTACTTGACCTCCGCCTTATCTTTCCTAGCCCTTTCGATATAGGGTCCTACCTCTCTTAGAGGATCAAATATTGCTGCTTCACCCTTACTTTCAAGATAGTAAGCCGCGTGAGCTAAACAACCCGTATAAATTTGCTCTACTTTCATTGTATATTAAGCTTTGTTCAACTTCTATTATAACTCCATTAAAATTAGGCATACGGTCTGGTTGGGATAGTGACTTAAGTTACAAAGGTGGCTATGGCCCCAACTTTATCCTATGATATTTATCATTGTTGGCGGTAGATCAGCTGTAGAATTCCTTAAAGAGAATATAGATCCCCATAACAAGGACAAACCAGCCAAAAGATTTCTTGAGCTTACTGCCCTCGATGAACTTATTCAGCCACACGCCTATGATGATCCCAATTAGGGAAAATGCAGTAAAACTCAATAAGAATATCCAATCGATCTCCATGGTTTCCACATCCCCAATAAACCCGATCAAGGACTTAATAGCGATAATCAGTAAGGAAGTTGCGACTGCTTTTTTCATAGGTAATCTGGCCAGCATGACAAGTGCCGGAATAATCAGGAACCCTCCTCCAGCCCCAACAATACCTGTAATTACCCCAACTACGAGACCTTCGAGGATGATCAAAGGGTAGTTATATTTCACTACGGCATCTTCGTCATCGCAATTCTTACACTTGCCTTTGATCATGGAATAGGAAGCCAACAACATAATCAGGGCAAAAAATACCATGATTCCGATGTCGCGGGTTACTATAAATGATCCCAACTTAATTAACTCCCCTGGGAGGGCCGGAACCAGAAATCGCCTCGTGAGATAGACGGCGATAAATGCGGGGATGGCAAAAACAATAGCCGTTTTAAAATCGACCAACTTCTTTCTGATATTCTGCAAAGCGCCGGCCAGGGAAGATACGCCTACTACAAAGAGGGAGTAAGCTGTGGCGACCACAGGATTAATCCCCAGCAGATAAACGAAAATGGGTACTGTAAGTATGGATCCTCCGCCGCCAATAAGCCCAAGCACAACGCCTATGGCCAGGGCACCTATATATCCAAGAATTGATATAATATCCAAAATGTAAAAATATAAGCTCAAAAGTACAGGGCTCAAATTGCGCGGGTCGTAACTCAGGTTACAGTTCACACACAACTATGGATTCTACAGGTCATATCGGGAGAGAAAAATCAAATCCATATAGAGAATATGACAATAGTCATATTATATAAAATGTGAATTCCCTAGCTTGAACATATTCCAAAGTCCGGTCTCATGAAAACCTTTCTCTACGCCACAGATTTATCTGAAAATTCGATCTCAGCCTTTCATTTTGCTGTCATGCTCAGTGAACAACTCAAGGCTAAATTGCATGTGCTCCACGTTTTCGATATGAAAGCCACATTTATTAGTACTGTTAGTCTTACCTATGCCAAACGTGAGGAAATCATGTATAAGGAGCAGTTTGAAAAACTAAAGGAATTCTGCAAGAAACACCACGGTTTAAAACTTCCCGATTATATAACATTAAATGTAGAAGAAAACAGTTTTTCTTCTACCGGGATTCTTGAAAAGGCAGAATCTTTAAATGCAGATTTAATACTTGTGGGCACTAAAGGCAGCAGCCTTATCAAGGATATATTCCTGGGTAGCACGGCCACTAACCTGATTAAATACTCCTATGTTCCTGTATTGGCAATTCCACTTGAATATGAGAGTAAACCGATTCGCAAAATTATATATGCCACCGCCTTTGAGGAAGCAGACATACTCGCAATTAGAAAACTTGTAGGGCTCGCAGAACCCTTTGGTGCGGAAATAAAACTGATTCACGTGTCTACGGAGGATGAATATGCAGGAAAAGACCAAATGGAATGGTTCAGGGAGATGTTGGAAAGCAAGGTAGAGTACGATAAAATTAATTTTGATTTGCGCTTTTCGGATGATGTATTCAATACCTTATTTAATTATTTCAAAGAGGAAGACGCAAGCATTATTGCTATGCTAGAACGCGAAGGCCCGGGGTTTTTTAAAGGACTATGGCACAAGGATACGGTAAGTAGAATGAAATTACAGATCGACCGACCATTGCTGAGTTATCACAAAAATAATCTGATGCAAAACCCGACAATTGAGCGTTTTCCATTTTCATCCATTATCTGAGCTCCAGGGCTGGAAGATACATGGATTAATTCGCCGCGGATGGAAACTCGCTTCCCTTTTTTCGTATCTTTAAAAGAGGCCTGTAGCCGTTATTACACTACTCATATTTTTAAGAACTGATTACTAATTTCAAATCCTATCGCCATGAATCCAATGATGTTTTTCTTTTTGTTTCTCGCCTTATTTCTGCTAGCAGGAATACGGATCATTTTTGAATATAAACGGGCCCTTAAATTTCGGTTTGGGAAGTATGTTAAAACCCTTCAACCGGGATTTCGTTGGATTATTCCCATTGTGGAAACTATACAGATCGTAGATATTCGGGTGATTACCATAAATATCGTTTCTCAGGAAGTAATGACCGAAGATAACGTACCCTGTAGCATTGACGGAGTAGTCTTCTTTCAAATCAAAGATCCGGAAAAAGCTGTTCTGGAAGTAGAGGAATTCACTTTTGCCATTACCCAGCTATCCCAGGCCGCCTTAAGGGATGTCTGCGGAAAGGTGGAATTAGACACCATTTTATCCAAGAGGGAGGAGATGGGTAAAAATATCAAAGCGATTGTCGAAAGCGAGACACATCAATGGGGTATTGAGATCAGCGATGTAAAGATCAAAGACATCCAGCTACCTGAAAATATGCGAAGGATGATGGCGAATCAGGCTGAAGCAGAACGGTCACGAAGAGCCCGTATTATTTTGGCTCAGGCCGAGGAACAGGCAGCCGATATGCTATTGCTGGCAGGAAAGAAAATTGATCAGTCGCCTTCTGCAATTAAATTGCGCTTGTATCAGACACTGTCTAATATAGCGGCAGAAAAGAACTCTACAATACTCTTCCCATTCCCCGAAGAAGTTTTACCCAAAAAATCAAAGGATTGAGACCATTGCCCTTAAAATTATTTGCCTTAAATTAAATAAAAAAGCCCTCCTGCGGGGCTTTTTTATTACAAGCAATCATCATGAGCAGGAGGGCAACCTTTAAAGTGGGGCTCGTGTCATGCAATTTCCACTCTTTTGGGTTTTAATTTTTTAGCTTCTTCCTTCTTCAGGATTTTAAAGCTCAGTATGCCATCATTGTATTTGGCTTTGATTTTGTCTTCCAAAACATTTTCTGGCAACAATAATGATCTTTCAAAAGAATTATAGGAAAACTCTTTCCTGCTATAATTCTCCTTTTCAGATTCCTCAGTAACTTCTTTTTCGGCTTTGATTGTCAAATAGCCATTTTCAATAGATACCTCGAAATCTTTTTTGTCGAATCCCGGAGCGGCAAGTTCTATTTCGAAGTGGTGATCGCTCTCCTTGATGTTAAGAGCTGGTTCTCCTGAACGTCCATTCCAGAAATTTTCATTGACTAACCCTTTATTCCAAAATCGATTATCGAAGAAATCTTCCATATCGAAGAAATCGGAGGTAATCAAATCGGAAAACGGGCGATTACGATTCTTAAATCTAACAAGTGTCATGATTTTGAAAATTTAGGTTAAACAATCCGTTAAATAGTCATTTGTTAAAGTAGGCACAAAGCATGGAGATTCCTATGATATTTGTCATGCGACAGGATTTGTTATCAACTTTCTCAGTCCAAAAAAGTGGTATTGTTCTACCTACCCTACCTCAGTAAAATATTGATGACACCATTGGCCCCTCGGGCACCGTAGGCCCCCAATTCTGAGGGTGTTTTATACACTTCGATGGAACGCACATCATCGGGGTTGATACTCCCCAAAATACCGGATAAGCCTCCGCTGTAAGCCACTCCATCGATAAGAAACAATGGTTCTGAGGTATTAGAGAAAGAGTTGGGGCCAAAAACACGCACTACGTTTCCTCTCACGGTAACACCGGGAACACGCTGTAACATGAGTAATATACTGGTCTCGCCTTTTTGAGCTTTTACAGATCTAATGTTTCCGGTATCCGGTCCTCCTTTAACTCCGGTCGACCTGTAACTGGTACAACCCAGGGATAATCCCCCTATAGCCATCAAAAAAAGAGATCTGTAAATTAGTTTATGTCTCATCATAAGTTAAATTAAAATACGCTCAATTAACCCTTCCACAGCGTCCATGGCGCCCGGTAAATCGGACTTAAATAGGAATTTACTTCGGGCTCATTACTGATCATACCCCTACCTGGATCCCATTCCAGTTTTTTCCCGCTGCGGTAGGCGATATTTCCAAGATGGGCTACCAGGGCAGCATCCCTGCCCATTTCAATGGTGCAGTTGGGGTCCTTCCTGCTCAAAATGCAATCGTAGAAGTTTTTTGTGTGTAAATCAAGTGGATTTACCGAACTCTTTCTCGGTGGTAGAGCGTCTATCAGGTACTCTCCATTCTCCTGAAAGGGCAGTACCTTCCAGCTAACTCGATTGATCGCAAGAATGCCCTTTTCGCCAATAAAAGCTACCCCGGGCTCACCTGATTCTTCTAGGTATGGTGAGGTGCCCATGGCGATATATTGCTCCCAAACCAGATTAAAATTTTCAAAATCATAGACCGTGGTCAGGGTATCGGGGGTCTGAGCGGCATTGTCAGGAAAAGCAAATTTTCCTCCCAGAGCCATCACTGATTTCGGACTGCTTACTTCCATACCGGCCAGAACTATGTCCAGCATATGTACGCCCCAGTCAGTCATTAATCCACCCGCATAATCCCAAAAATACCTGAAAGAGCCATGAAAACGATTCTGGTTGAATGGTCGGGCCGGAGCCGGACCCAGCCAACGGTCGTAGTCGACACCGGGAGGTACAGGGCCGTCCGGGACCACATCAAAGCCCTTCCCATAATTCACCGTTGCCCAGGCTTTGGCCTGCCTGATCCTTCCCAAAACACCCGATTTCAAATAGGTAAGTGCTTCTATCCAATGTGGATCGCTCCGCTGCCATTGTCCTACCTGTACCACCCTGTCGTATTTTCGTGCGGCTTTAACCATCAGATTGGCCTCAGTTATACTATTGGCTATGGGCTTTTCAACATAAACATCCTTTCCGGCCATGCAGGCATCGGTCATTTGTATGCAATGCCAGTGATCGGGGGTACCTATAATCACTGCGTCCAGGCCTTTCATTTTAAGAAATTCTCTGTGATCACTAAAGGTCTCCGGACGTTTTCCAAAAGAGGCCTTTATCTCCCCGGCTCTGTTTTCCAGTAAGGAGGAGTCTACGTCACAGAGAGCAACACAACTGGTTCCGGGAATCTTTAGAAAAGAACTAAGGTTTGCCCAACCCATTCCTCGTACACCGATGAGTCCGACCCTTACTTTTTGATCGGAATTGATCTCCCGGGACGCCGAGAGGTGAGTTAGTGGGAGACCTGAAGCCAGGGTAGCTGCGCCCAGGTTTCTGATAAAGGATCTGCGATTTTGCATGACTACTCTATTTTAGCTTAAAGTAGTTATTTTTCGCGAATCTATCCCGGATTTCTTCGGGTGGCGGCAGTTTTTAAAGGTCAATTTCGAGTAGTACCGGGCAATGGTCAGAACCAAAATGGTCGTCAAGGATTTCAACCCTAGAGACCTTGTCGATTAGGGAAGAACTCAGCAAAAAGTAGTCTAATCGCCAACCTACATTGCGTTCTCTTGCTTTAAGCCTGTAACTCCAGTAAGTATAGGCTTCGGTGTTGGGGTGAAAATGACGGTAGGCGTCTACTAAGCCTGAATTTACAAAGGCATCCATCCCGTCGATCTCTACCTGTGTATATCCGGCGGTCTTATCGTAGTTAGATTTGTCGTTTTTCAGGTCGATGGGCTTATGAGCCACGTTAAAATCGCCGCAGGCGATCACAGGTTTCGACTTCTCCTTTTCCTTGATGTAATTTAAAAAGTCGGCATCCCATTTTTTTCTGTAATCGAGTCTTCCTAACTGCTGCCCTGAGTTGGGAACATAGACATTGATCAGATAAAATTTATCGTACTCCGCACAAAGGATCCGGCCCTCCTGATCGTGTTCAGCCACGCCCATATCTGCAACAACTAGTTCAGGCTTTACCTTGCTGAGAATGGTGGTCCCGGAATATCCTTTTTTCTCTGCTGCATTATTCGATATGCTATATTTTTCGATAGATTTGAGTGCCTTGTCTACTTCTTCTTCCTGTGCCTTTGTTTCCTGTAGGCAAACGATGTCAGCGTTGATCTGTTCAATTGAATCAAAGAAGTCCTTTTTTACGATGGCTCTGATGCCATTCACATTCCAGGTCACAATCTTCATGGAATACACGGATTAAAATTCATTACATATTAATTGTATTTCTTCTTCCTTACCTTTTTCCTGAGAGTTGGGGAGCTAAGATAAAACAATGTAAAGCCACTCAGTATGGTCAATAGCCCAAAAAGGGAAAATCCACGAAGAAGTATTGTATTGAAATCATCCCTGCCTTCGTAATCCATTGTATGCATCATCCACAAAAAATCAAACCAGCGCCAATCCCTGTACCTAATTGTCTGAAAAGATCCATCTGCAATGGAAACGTAGGCTTGAACATTTTTTGGCGTATCATAAGAAATTACGAAAGCAGGAAGGGGCTTACCCCTGTATTCGTGGTGGCTACCCACTTCTTCTAGTCGCTCAATGCTCTTTACCCTTAATTCTGGTAACATGTGATTTCCTGCAACCTGTAAAGCCTCCGCCTGGGTGATCTCGAGCTTTCTATCGCCGGTTTCTGCGTTTATGAGATAGGAATTGTTGATCCAGTAATAAGGTCTCCCGCCTATTTCTCTTAATTCCAGCGAGGAAATTCCATCTAAGCCAATAGGTGATACCGGATTTACAAGTGTTTCAAACTCCAGGGAAGTGCGATTTTCTTTTCTGTAATGATCCCCGTGTATCTCATCGATGTCTGTCCAGCTAAAATAGATACCACTAATGGTCCACATGAGGAACTGAATCCCCAGAAGTAGTCCCAGGTATCGATGCAACTTCCTGAATTTTCGCGTTGTTTTTCTTTTCACCATCTTCTCAGTTTATTTTGGCGGTCCGCAGTCGGAGCGCATTTGCTATCACCGATACCGAACTAAAACTCATAGCGGCAGCCGCAATCATCGGGGATAAAAGTATTCCAAAAAACGGGAACAACACTCCGGCAGCCACAGGTACCCCGATGGTATTATACACCATGGCAAAAAATAAGTTTTGTTTGATGTTTTTCATCACTGTCCGACTTAAGTTTTTAGCCCTGGCGATTCCCTGCAGATCACCTTTTACCAAGGTAATAGCTGCACTTTCAATAGCCACGTCTGTACCGGTTCCCATGGCTATACCTACATCGCTTTTCGCGAGTGCAGGGGCATCATTGATCCCATCGCCAGCCATTGCTACTACTTTTCCTTCTTGTTGTAGTTTTTCTACTTCCCTGAGTTTATCTTCTGGTAGCATGCCGGCTTTAAAATCGGCTAGTTCGAGTTCATCGGCTACGGCTCTGGCAGTTGCCCGGTTATCCCCGGTGAGCATAATCACATCTACTCCCTGCCGTTGTAATGATTTAATTGCTTTCTTACTGCTCGCCTTAATCTTATCTCCGATGACCACAAAGCCAACGACCTCAGAATTAATCGATAAATAAGAAACGGTCTTACCCTCTTTTTGAAAGCTACCAGCCTTGTCCTTTATTGCCGAAGTAATTTTACCTCCGGACATTTCTATCATTTTCTCATTTCCCAGGGCAAGTTCTTTCTCTTCTACTTTTCCTTCAACCCCTTTCCCGGTAACAGCATTAAATCCGTCTACTTTTAGTAATTCAACGCCCTTCTCTTTGCCAAAAGATACCGTGGCCTCTGCTAAAGGATGCTCACTTAAATTATTCAAAGAAACTATGTATTGCATAATATCCTGCTCAGAAAACATAGAACTGGTCGCATTAAAGGCTTCTACCGAAGGCTTACCTTCGGTAATTGTACCTGTTTTATCAACAATAAGGGTATTCACCTTGTTCATTTTCTCCAGAGCTTCAGCATTCTTAATCAGGATGCCGTTCTGAGCGCCTCTACCAACTCCTACCATAACTGACATGGGAGTAGCCAGGCCGAGGGCACAGGGACAGGCAATAATAAGGACCGCGATTGCATTTATCAGGGCATACACCTGAGCGGGTTCAGGACCCCAAATGGCCCATACTACATAAGTAATAATCGATATAAGTACTACGATGGGCACAAAATATCCGGATACCCTGTCGGCCAGGTTTTGGATCGGAGCCTTACTCCTACTCGCTTCATTCACCATTTGTATAATCTGGGACAGCAGGGTGTCTGAACCAATTTTTTCAGCCTTCATCAGAAAAGACTGATTCCCGTTTATTGTCCCGCTTGTCACCTTCTCACCTGCGCTCTTACTAACAGGAATAGGTTCCCCGGTTATCATAGATTCGTCAACAGAGGTTTCGCCTTCGGTAACGACACCATCAACCGGAATCTTTCCACCTGGTTTCACTCTCAGGATATCACCCAATTGAATTTTATCCATGGCTACTTCCTCTTCTTTTCCATCTTTAACACGAATTGCCTTATTAGGTGCCAGTTTCAGCAATTCCTTTACAGCAGAATTCGTTTTACTATGTGCCCTGGCTTCCAGTACCTGTCCCACTAAAACCAGGGTAAGAATAACAGTGGCAGCCTCAAAATACACATGAACACTTCCGTTCTCAGTCTTAAACTGGGAGGGAAAAAAATCAGGAAAAAACAGGCCAAACACACTGAACAACCACGCGACCCCCGCACCAATACCAATGAGGGTAAACATATTGAGGTTCATTGTCTTAATACTGCGGTATGCCCGTTCAAAAAACATCCATGTTGTATAAAAAACCACCGGCAACGAAAGCGCAAACTGAATCCAGTTCCAACTTTTCTGTGATAGAATGCTATACAGAGGATTGTCTTCAATCATTTCTGACATAGCAATCAGAAAAATTGGCAGCGTAAATAACACGGAGATCCACAATTTCCCCAGCAAGGCCTTATATGATTTTTCCTCCGCAGAAAGATCAGGTTCTACAGCTACCAGGTCCATCCCACAGATCGGACAACTTCCGGGTTCATCACTTACAACCTCAGGATGCATAGGGCAGGTGTATTTAGTTCCGGATTTGGTCGATATACTCTGTTCCTCTACAAGGGCCATCCCACAAACAGGGCAATCTCCAGGGGTATCATAGGTTTTATCCCCCTCACAATGCATGGGACAATAGAAAGTACCTGTTCCTTTACGCTGGGGCCTTTTTACTTCTTTCGCGCCCGGGGCGTCTGTTTTGTTTTTATGAATGCTGTATCTGCCGCCGTCTTCTTCGAGGGCATGTTGAAGTTTTTCGAATGGAACATAGGCAACCATTTCCAAGGTGGCAGTAGCTTTCTCCAGATCCACATTTGCCTTATCAACTCCTTCAACCTCTGAGAGTATTTCCTCCACATGCTTCCTGCAACCATTGCAGGTCATTCCCTGTACGTGAAAGGTGTGTTTCATTTCTTACTCGGTATAAGTTTCTGTGATCTTACCACAGTTAAGCATTTTAGATCCAAAATAAGGATTCCTGATCACAGATTCTGAGGACAACCAGGTTGCGCCATCATTGTTAAACGCCATCGGACAATACTGTTTGTATACAGCTCCACCCGCCAGCTGGTCCTTTATAACAGGCTCAAGAAGTGTTGTTAGCTCCGAAAAGAGGAGGCGCTGTGAATCCAATTCATCAGAAGCACCAATCAATAAAGCAACCTCATTAATTTTTTCGTAATCTCCTCCCTCAATGGAATCAAACTTCATGGCCACTTTTGAGGCTTTAACAGCATCAGATTCTATCAAAGCATTCCGTAGTTCGATATATCTCTCAAAAATATCGCCGGCGTCTGAACTGTTGAAAGTGATTTTTGTAGCCTCCTTTGCCAGTATCTTTCTACTTAATTGATCATTGCTCTTTTCAAGATTTGATGTTTTATTTTCTTTACATGAAAATACCAGCACTGTAAGTATAAAGGCTAAAATATTGGTTTTCTTTAGTGTTTTCATATCGATTAATTATTAAATATTAGACTTAAAATAGGTTGTTGACGTTTATTAGATTATACAGCATTCTTACAACTCTCCACTAACACTCCCACAAGTGAGCATAGCCTCTCCATAAAAGGGGTTTCTTATCTCCTTTGAAGAACTGAGCCAATCTGCACCCTTGTTGTCATTAGCCATGGGGCAATGAAGTATATATAGTGCTTCTGAATTGGCATTAAATACGCTTTCGATATATATCATATGGATTGACACCTTTTCGAAAGACTTTCTGATCTCATCGAGGGTCTTCATATGTGGAATATGTTCCAGGGCTTTTTTAATCTCACCGCTCTGATTTAACCAGACTTGCTGAGCTTCTCCCGTAAAAAATGACTTTTTTATTCTTTCTATATTCTTGTTAAATCTCGAACCGGTATTTTTAGCTTTTTCCAGATCATCGTTCACCAATGCATCTTTAAATGCCAGGTAATCCCCAAAAATGGTAACAAGGGCTACCTTGGCCTCCTGACCTATAGCATAGGACTCTATTTCGTTTGTGATTGAAGATTGCAAATCATTTTGTATACCCGTACCGCCATGGTTGTGGCCTGTCATTGCAGGACCGCCTTCGTGATTCATCATACTGGGTTTTCCAGCTAATTGGGCAGCAGCATCAATGCTGAAGGTGCCATTAACGGCGATTTCTTCTCCAGCCCGAAGTCCTTCTTTTATAACAAAACCATTCCCCAGAGCAGGACCAAGAGTCACGATCCTCATTTTAAAATCTACCCCGTTTGAAGTTTCGTTCTTAACATACACAACCGAACGTTCCCCGGTCCACATTACTGCCGATTTAGGGATGACTACCGCATCTAATTGTACAGGTAACTTTGCTTTTAGCTCAGCAGACACAAACATTTCAGGTTTCAACCTCAGGTCGCTATTATCAACCTCAACTCTAGCTTTTGCCACCCGTGTCATAGGATCCAGTACGGGATCAATAAAAGAAATTCTACCTGTGAAGTTCTCTCCAGGAAGGGATTGAACAGATAGAGATACCTCATCGCCTTTCTTCACCCAGGCCATGTCTGATTCGTAAATATCCAGCAAAATCCATACTTTTTTGAGATTGGCAATTTGATAGATGACCTGGCCTCTGTTTACGTAATCGCCCAGGTTGACGTTTTTCTCCGTTACATAACCCGAAATATCGGCATGTATGGGCAATTCATCACGTGTTTTCCCTGATTCGAGTATCTGTTCAACTTGTCTGTCTGAAAGTTTCCAGTTTCTGAGTTTTTCCTTAGCTGATTCAAAAAGTATAGGCTGGGTTCCGGCAATTTTTCTGGCCTCAAAGAGCTCTTCCTGTGCATTGACAAGTTCAGGGGAATAAACAGTTGCCAGTACCTGGCCCCGGTTGACATATTCCCCTGTAAAATTTACTGCCAGTCTCTCGATACGGCCGGGAATATGTGACGATTGAGAATAAACCTGGCGTTCATCGGGTTGTACTTTCCCATTGATACGTAAAAGCTTTACCGGTTTGGTCTTCCCGACAATTTCGGTAGAAACACTGGCGATCTGCATAGCTGTCTGCGACATACGTATTGCCGCGGGATCGGATTCGATACCATCGCCGTTTTCAACGGGAATCAGTTCCATTCCGCAGATCGGGCAATTTCCTGCTTCATTTTGTCTTATCTGGGGATGCATAGAGCAAGTCCATATTGTTTCTTCTGCCAACTCAACTTCATGGAGATGATCCTCTGCCATACCTTCCTCAGAGCCCCCGAAGAAAACAGCTCCTAGTGCCAGTCCGATAATGAGAGTTATCGCTGCGATGCCTATTATTTTTTTTGTTTCAGTTTTCATCTTAAAATCTTTTAGCTGTAATGTATTCCAGTTTTGCCTTCGCAATAGTGTATTGAGTTAAAGCGCTGACTTTTGATTTATCAAAATTTAAAATTTGCTGCTGCATCCTAAGAACTTCTTCAAAATCCTTTCCCGAGTTGCCATAGGATGAGAGGAGCAGGTTGAGTATCTGTTCCGATTCATTGCGCTGTTCCGCATAAAGGTTGATCAGATCAGACTGTTCACTGATCTCATATAAAACCTGTTCGTATTCGGCTTGAAGGGTATTTATAACTTCCATCTTTCTATACGCGTAACTCTCCTGCATTAATTGCGCTTCTTTAACCGCTGCCTTATATTTTCCCCTGAAGATAGGAAGGCTTACGGTCACCATAGGCATGATCGCATCCTTACCATTATCCATCGGAACAACCGCCCCTGCAGGCAAATCCGTACGGTTTCCAACCATGATATAATCCAGACCAATACCCAGATTAGGCAGACCTTTCTTTAGTGCCGCCTGTTCTGATGCCTCCCCAGCTTTGACCCTTAATTCCTCTGCATATATAAGTGGATGTACCGGGTTAATAGAATCGTGTAAAGAATCTATAGATAAGGGTTCAAGAAAAAGAGAATCTACTATTATAACTGGGTCTTTTTCATTACGGTTCAGCAAGGCGTTGAAGCTTTCCTGTAATGGTTTTTCTTTTTTCCTGAGAATTCCCAGCTTGGTCTTTGCCTCCTTTAACATGATGTCGACCCGCAAAATATCCACCAGGGTCCCATTTCCATTTTTAAATTTGGAATTGGATACCGTCTTAAAAGATTCAAGGATTTCTACATTCCTTTCCTCCAGCTTACTTAATTCCCGGAGTTCATACAAGGGGTAATAAACCTTAGAGAGTTCAAAGTACAGCCTGTTCTTTGAGTTCAAATAATCCTGGTATTTTGATTCCGCTATCAGGCTGGCGGCATCGCCCTGGGCTTTCAGCGTACCAAACCATGGAAACATCTGTGATAGTGAAAACCGGGCCTGTTGAGGCCCCACACGAGTTTCCACCATTTGCCCAAAGGCACTAACTGAAAGCGAGGGATCGGGCAGGCTGCTAATCTGAGTTACCTGCTGTAATGCAGCTTCAAATTCCCTGTGCTGAGCTAACAGGCCCGGATTGTTCTCTGAGGCGATTTTAAAATAATCGTCCAGAGTCTGCGCCTTCAGGCCGGTAGCGAACAAGATGAAGAATACGATGATAACCTGCTTCATTTTATGCTATTTTTTTAGTTTGATTTTTAATCACGGTCTCCCTCCAGAACGCCTGAAGTACGGGTACAACGAACATGGTCATAATCTGAATGGCCATTCCCCCAAAAGTGGGTATTGCCATAGGGATCATAATATCAGCTCCCTTGCCCGTTGAAGTAAGCACCGGGAGTAAGGCTATTATAGCCACGGCGGCCGTCATCATAGCAGGCCGCACCCTTTTCTTTCCGGCTTCAAGGACAGCGGCCCTTACAGCCGGTATCGTTTTTGGATCTTTTTCTTCAAAGACCTGATGGATATAGGTTCCCATGATTACACCATCATCAGTGGCAATTCCAAACAGGGCAATAAATCCAACCCATACAGCCACACTCAGGTTGATGGTCTGCATTTGAAACAAATCTCTCATATTCACTCCCGATACCGAGAAATTGAGGAACCAGTCCTGTCCGTATAACCACAACATTATAAACCCGCCGGCAAAGGCTACAAAAACTCCTGAAAAATGGATGGAGGAGGCAATCACGGTTTTAAACTGGAAGAAGAGGAGTAGGAAAATAATAATCAGACTGATCGGAATAACAATGGCCAGTCTGCTCACGGCTCGGATCTGATTTTCATAACTCCCAGAAAACTTATAGCTGATCCCGGCCGGTACCGTTAACTCTCCTGTATCAATTTTTTGTTGAATAGTTTTTTGGGCATCCTCTACTACAGTGACTTCGGCAAAACCGTCCTTTTTATCAAACAGTACATATCCCACCAAAAAGGTGTTTTCGCTTTTGATTGCCTGTGGCCCCTTCACATATTCAAATTCAACCAGCTGAGAAAGCGGAATCTGGGCGCCAACCGGAGTTGGGATCAATATTTTGCGCAGGGCTTCAGGGTTATCCCTCAGCTCCCTTGGATATCTCACCCGTACCGGGAATCTTTCCCTTCCTTCAACCGTAGAGGTGATTTTCATCCCGCCAATAGCCGTTTCAATACTTTGCTGCACATCTTCGATAGTAAGGCCGTACCTTGATATTTCATCCCGATTGATATTTAAATGCAGATAAGGTTTACCTACGATGCGATCGGCAAAAACTGCTTCCTTTTTTACGGAGGGCACTTCCTTTAAAATGGATTCGAGCTGCATCCCGAAGGCCTCTATCGACTTCAGGTTAGGGCCGTACACTTTAATTCCCATTGGAGCGCGCATCCCCGTCTGCAACATAACCAGTCGGGTTTCAATGGGCTGCAACTTAGGAGCTGAAGTCACTCCGGGTATTTTGGTAACCTCAACGATCTCATCCCAGATATCGTCTGGTGATTTAATATGGGGTCGCCAGTTCCTGTAGAATTTACCATTCTCATCTGCAAGCAGATCCTTCCGGGAAATACCTTTAGCCAGAGCCTCGTCGTTAGTGAGGCTGTCCTGATTTACGGTAATAAACCGATCTTTCCTGTCTACTTTAAACCTAACCCTTCTCCCCTCTTCATTTAGGATAAATTCGGGTTTGTAATTGATGATATTCTCAAACATGGAGATAGGAGCCGGATCCAGTGCCGTCTCGGCACGTCCCAGCTTGCCAACTACCATATCCACCTCGGGAATATTCCCCACCAGCATATCGATTTGCCCAACTACCTTCCGGTTGTATTCTATCCCAGAATGGGGCATGGAAGTAGGCATCAGCAGGTAACTGCCCTCGTCCAGGGAAGGCATAAATTCAGATCCGATGCCGGGAAACAGTTCTGATGCTGCTGTCCAGCCAGAAGTCTGTCGCACATTATTCCAGCCGATAGATTCCAGTCCTTTCGCCATAAAACCAAAGGTGGAATTAAAGCCAAGCCAGACCAGCAGGCCAAAGAAAAGAGTGACTGCCGGAATAAGCATAAACTTCCCTTTATTCTCCAGGCACCACTTTAAAACGGTCTCGTAGAAATGTACGATCGCGAGCAGGGCTGCCAGGATGATCCCGATGAGGAACAACACAAAGATGAAGTTGATGATCGTTCCATTCTGAGGTCCAAGTGGCAACCATTCTTGAGACAGGAAAAAGGAAGCTATAAAAATGGTGAGACCCAGATTGATATAGGTTGGATATGCCTTATACTTCTCGGGCCACCTGGGTTCGAGAAGGTTATTAATGCCAATCAATGTAAGGGCAATGGGCAGAAACATGGAAAAGTAGATCGAAAAAAGGATTCCCGACACTATGAGAAGAACAGACCAGAATCGTCTTACTCTCTGTTTGTTGTAGTTGATTCCAAAAATAAAATGCGCCAGGGCCGGCAGTACTACAATCCCCAGAATAAAAGCACTGAGCAGGGCAAAGGTTTTTGTGAATGCCAGGGGCTTAAAGAGCTTTCCTTCTGCTGATTCCATGGCAAAAACAGGGATAAAACTAACTACTGTAGTCGCAAGGGCCGTGGTTATTGCTGAGGCAACCTCTACGGTGGCCTTGTAAATGAGCTGCATCAACTCTTTTCCTTTCACACCTTCATTTTCAGGCATCTCCAGATGACGGATGATGTTTTCCACAAAGACAATACCCACATCTACCATCACCCCAATGGCAATGGCAATACCCGAAAGTGCTACGACGTTGGCATCCACACCGGAGTATCGCATGACGATAAATGTCATCAACACGCCAATTGGCAGAAGTCCGGAAATGATAAGCGAAGCCCTTAAATTAAGAACCAGGACAAGCACAACAATGATACTGATCAAAATTTCATGAGACAGTGCATTCTCCAGTGTTCCAATCGTTTCCTGGATGAGTTGTGTCCGATCATAAAAGGGAACAATGGTCAATTGACTTTCAACTCCATTTGCCAGTGTTTTTTTAGGGAGGCCAGGGGCAATTTCCTTAATTTTTTCTTTGACGTTATTGATAACGGCCAAAGGATTAGAACCATAACGAGCAACTACCACACCCCCCACTACTTCTGCCCCTCCTTTATCGAGCACCCCTCTCCGGGTAGAAGGTCCCAGGCTAACCACTCCGATGTCCCTGATACGCACAGGGACGTTATTCTGTACGGCTACGACCGCCTTTTCTATATCGGATGTGTTTTTGATATACCCAAGTCCCCTTACCAGATATTCGGCCTGATTGATCTCGATGGTCTTTGCTCCTACATCTTTGTTGGAGTTTTTTACCGCCTGCATGACACGGTATAGGGGGATATTGTACGCTTTTAGGGCATCGGGATTTACATCGATCTGGTATTCCTGCACAAAGCCTCCTATGGAAGCCACTTCAGATACACCTTCCACAGCACTAAGGCCATATTTCACATAGAAATCCTGTATACTTCTGATTTCCTGTAGATCCCAACCACCTGTGGGATTGTTATCCTTGTCCCGCCCTTCCAGGGTATACCAGTAAACCTGACCCAGAGCAGTGGCATCCGGACCTAATACGGGAGTGACGCCCTCTGGTAGGATACCTGTCGGCAGGGCATTTAATTTTTCAAGGATTCGGGAACGCGACCAGTAAAACTCGGTGTCTTCGTCAAAAATGATGTAAATACTCGAAAACCCGAACATGGAAGAACTTCGGATGGTCTTAACCCCTGGGATTCCGAGTAAATAAGTAGTCATCGGATATGATATCTGATCCTCTATATCCTGGGGTGATCTTCCGGGCCACTGAGTAAGGACTATTTGCTGATTTTCGCCAATATCGGGAATGGCATCAACAGGTACAGGGTCTTCAGGTAAAAATCCTGTATCCCAGTTAAAGGGAGAGGTGATGATACCCCATGTGGTAAGGGAAATCAGCAAAAGAACAGTTACCAGTTTGTTCTCTAAAAAGTATTTTATAGTTCTTTTCAACATAATTTAAGTGTGGGTATTGAATCTCCAGTGAAACTTCAATAACGCAGGTATAAAATACCGCGTACCATGACCAACTAATTGGGATGGTGTATACTTAAATTATATTTTTAAATCAGAAATGTCTGGTCCAGTATCTGGATATCCACCAGGAGAGGTGGGGGTAAGTATTCTTCAAAACGAATCTCTTTTCCAGAAACGTTTTGCGTACGATTGAAAGTTATAAATGGTGGGGATAAAAAGGACGTAGTGCTGATAAAGTCAATATCAAGCGAGCTCTTTTGCAGATCATCCTGTCCCTGAATATGAATTTCTACGTCAGAACAACAAGGCATTAGGGAGGAAATAGATTCTGCATCAACACCCATCAATTCAGCCATCGCCATACCGCAACCCTCTGCTTCCTCGTAGAGCTTGAAGTCTACCAGGGTCTTACCGCAATAGTGCATATCCGCCGAAATGGATAAGGTGGAAAAAAGCACTAAAAATGCAAAGAATACGGCTTTTGCCTTCTGTTCTATTTGACTCATAACCGTGACAAATTTACGAAAATTGATCAGTCTATGTCTAAGTATTAACATAACATTTTAAAAAGGAGAGGAGAGCAGAACCTCTATAGGAACAGGGATTTGGAATTTGGGATTTGGAATTTGAAATTTGGAA
Organism: Muriicola soli; assembly: GCF_004139715.1. GTDB lineage: Bacteria > Bacteroidota > Bacteroidia > Flavobacteriales > Flavobacteriaceae > Muriicola > Muriicola soli. The sequence goes on from NZ_CP035544.1 coordinate 1,844,001, forward strand.
TTTGGAATTTGGAATTTGAAATTTGGAGTTTTCTGCTAAATAGATAAAAGCCAATCTCCTGGTACTTCGTTCTCACGAACTATTAATCAATGATCAAATTCTTTAAAAAAATACGCCATGAGTTTATGGCGAAAGATTATTGGGAAAGCCTGTTTTTGGCATGCAAATACAACAAAGTCTGTAGCTACTTGAATCAGAATTTCCTATTTTAGGCCTCAGCGAAAAAGAAACGCATTCGATTCCGTCGGGAAGAGAAGCTCAATACTTTCGTAAAAACTAAAAATCACAGATTTATGAAGAAATTAGTCTTATGCCTAACATTGCTGTTATTAGCAAGTTGTGGGAGTGAGAATAAACAATCTGAGTCCACAGAATTTGTTTTAGATTTCAGCGATCAAAAAAATTATGTCTACTCCTATACCCTGTCTTCCTTATCAGAAACTCAAAGGAATGGAGATGAGTCTCCCAACAAAGTAAAAAGCGAAACAAATGGGGATCTGAACATTGAGGTTAAGAAAAATAATGTAGCTGATCTAAGCCTGAACAACCATAAAACAATCCTAACAACTTTTGATAAAAATGGTGTTAAAAATGATATGGTTACCAACACTGCACAAACGATTGTTATTCAAAATTTGAATCAAAAAGGAAGATTTGAAAATAACCCCAAGGACATGATGTTTGAGTTAATTTTTGCCTTACCTATATCTGAATTAAAAATTGGTGAGACTGAAAAAATTCCCATGCAAATCCCATATGACATAGACGGTTCAAAGTATTTTGTCAAAGGCTTTAATGAAATCGAATACACGGGAAAGAAGATGATAGATGGAATGGAATGCGCTGTTTTAAATGGACAAATTGATATTTCAGAATTAGATATTCCGGAGGAACTGGCGTCTTCTCATGAAATTACTTCTAAAGGAAAAGGCACCTATTACTACAATTTAAAAGATCAATATTTTGTAAGTGCAGAAATCAGTATCAATATGAGCATGTCAATGAGTTTGAAAACAGATGATCCTGAGAATGCTCCTTTTACTAATTCGCAAAATAGTAATCAACTTAAAATCCGTTTAAAAGAAATAGTAGAATAAACCACATCTTTTCTGGGAGCTGGCCTTGCCAGAAGAGGAGTTCATAAACGATTTATCCGCTCTCCAGGGCTTACTTCTTATCTTAGTTTCAATGCGAGGACGACCAGCCAGAAGGTACACAACAGCATGAAGCGTCAAACTTCGGTCTGTTTAATGGTGAGAAGCACATTAGAAAATGAGGATTAATTATAATGAACATAAATAAGAAAAATAAATCATCAATAAACCTGGGACTGATCATAGGTACGATTGGATTTATCGCCGGAATTGGACTATTGTTTACTGAGAGTTGGTTAATAGGGATTTTTGGCTCGATTGCAAGTTTCGGAATAGCTTATAAAGGATATCAGGATTCAAAAGAACCGAAGGATTGAAAGATGAGATTTATTGACCTTCAGGCCGAAAGGACATAGTAAAACAAGACTTGGAGAACCCTATAAAACCCTCCTGGTAAATGAAAAGTGGTACGCCCTTCGGCGCACCTACTTTTTTATCCCCTTTCGCTCAACCAAACCTTGTTTGATTCGCTTACCTTATCGTTGAATTTTCGGATTTAGAGAATCCCATAAAACCCTCCTGGTAAATGAAAAGTAGTACGCCCTATGGCGCACTTACTTTTTTTATCCCCTTTCGCTCAACCAAACCTTGTTTGATTCGCTTACCTTATCGTTGAATTTTCGGATTTAGAGAATCCCATAAAACCCTCCTGGTAAATGAAAAGTAGTACGCCCTATGGCGCACTTACTTTTTTTATCCCCTTTCGCTCAACCAAACCTTGTTTGATTCGCTAACCTTATCCTTGAATTTTCGGATTTAGAGAATCCTATAAAACCCTCCTGGTAAATGAAAAGTGGTACGCCCTTCGGCGCACCTACTTTTTTTATCCCCTTTCGCTCAACCAAACCTTGTTTGATTCGCTTACCTTATCGTTGAATTTTCGGATTTAGAGAATCCCATAAAACCCTCCTGGTAAATGAAAAGTGGTACGGCCTTCGGCGCACCTACTTTTTTTATTCCCTTTCGCTCAACCAAACCTTGTTTGATTCACTTCAGGGAATAAAAAAAGTGATTTGCACATGCAAATCACTTTTTCGCTTAGTCGGGATGACAGGATTTGAACCTGCGACCACACGGCCCCCAGCCGTGTGCGCTACCAGACTGCGCCACATCCCGTAATTGAGATGGCAAAAATAGAAAACATTCTTGTATTCCCGCATGCTTTTCAGTGCTTTTTAATGATAAATCCTTTTCCGGCCAGAGCTCGTTAAAAAAATAAAACACGAATAAGTAAAAAATGATAAATGTCATTTTAATGGCCACCTAAGACCCTTATTTTAGGCCAATCTAGAGTCTAATAAAACCAAGGAACCACATGAAAACTTCGCACCTTTTCCGTATCCTGATGATTGTAATCTCAGGTTTTTTATTTATCCAATGTACCAGTGAGTATGAACTTGTCCAGGGTCCTCCAGGGGTTGATGGTATTGATGGGGTTGATGGGGCTGACGGGGTAGATGGTACCGCCTCCTGCGTCTCCTGTCACTCCAACGCCTTCCGTGAACCGATCCGTGTGGCCTACGCGGCCTCTAAACACGGTAGCGGGGATACATGGGCCAGCAGGGGAACCAGTGCCGTCTGCTCCAGATGCCATAGTAATGAAGGATTCATTGATGTGATTTCTGTCAATTTTATTGATTCAACCGGGCTGGTCATTCCAAATCCTGATGGATATGCGATTGGGAATCCGATCAATTGTTCGGGCTGCCACGACTCTCACCGTTCATTTGACTTTGAGAATGATGGCAATGACAAGGCCGTGCGATCTCTCGCAGCAGTAGATCTTTTCCTTGATCCCACCGTACAGATCGATATCAGGAATAGCTCCGATGAACTGGGCTTGAGCAACCTCTGTGTGAATTGCCACCAACCAAGAAACAGTTACGCAATTCCGGCAGGTACTGAGGATTATGAGATCACCAGTTCCCGTTTCGGACCTCACCATGGGCCTCAATCCACTGTACTGGAAGGAATTATGGGCGCTAACATAGCCGGAGCTGTTGGCTATCCCGGAGTGGGTGCAGCCGGTCACAGATCAGGTTCTTCCTGTATTGCCTGCCATATGGGCCCAACAACCGATGGAACGGATGGAGGACATACCTGGCAACCTACAGTAAATGCCTGTGTAGCATGTCATGCCAGCGGACCACCATCAGAAGTAACCGACTTCACAACCGATATGGCCACCCTGAAAGCCTTATTGATAGCCGAAGGATCCCTTCTTGATAATGACCGAACGGTACCTGGTGTATATTCGGCTGCCGTCGCCAAAGCTACCTGGAATTACAGGACCTTACTGGAAGATCAAAGTATGGGAGTTCACAATCCGAACTATGCCAAGGCGCTGTTGAAGAACTCAATTGAAGCTCTTCAGAATTGATCTGAAGATAAAAGGACTTCTTACTAAGAAGGAAGGGGTCCTTTATCCTCAGGATTCGGAAATAGGAATACCATAATGATACAATCCATGAAAAGATACATACCATTTATACTGCTGGCTGCCCTTGGCTTAATGATCAACGCCTGTTATTACGATGAGGTGCTGGAGTTGCCACAAGACAATGAGCCTATCACAGAAGATGTCTCATTCAGTTCAGAAGTTCAACCCTTATTTGATCAAAGTTGCGTGCAGTGCCATGGAGGCAACCTGGATATTCCACCCATCCTGGAGTCAGATGTAGCTTATAACAACCTTATCAATGAAGGCTATGTAGTTCCACTCGATGCCGAAGGAAGTATCCTCTACCGTTCCCTTATAGGTGATGGGGTAGCACTTATGCCGCCCTCAGCTCAATGGAACAATCAAAAAATAAATACCGTTAAAGCCTGGATAGATCAGGGAGCAAACGATAATTAATATCAATATCACTACTATGAAACTACGTAAAATAGTCCTTTTTATTATCCTGCTGGTGGCCTTCGGTGCCTGGGCACAGGAAGCTGAAAAGGATTCTATTCAGGATAAACCCGAGAGGCCTGCTTTTGAAAGTTCCTACATCATAGACAACCCAACCAATATACTCTTTAACAAGAATACCCTTGAGATTCTGATGTCTCATCGTTTCGGAACCATCAATGGCGGTACCAATGACCTCGCTGGTTTCTGGGCTCCGGCGAATATTCGTATCGCGGCTTCCTATGCCGTCCACGACCGTGTGACCATTGGATTCGGGACCACGAAGTTTGACCGTTTACAGGATTTCAACTGGAAATTTAAATTGATTGAGCAAACCCGGTCCGGAAAGATCCCGGTAAGCGTGTCCTATTACGGGAATTTTGTAATCGATGCTCGTCCCAAGGAAAATTTCGCTCTGGAACAACACCGATACTCTTATTTTAATCAACTTATCATCGCGAAGCGATTCAGCCGAAACTTCTCCATGCAGATCGCACCCAGCATCTCCCACTACAATCTGGTAGAACAACGATTGCGCAACGATAAGTTTGCTGTTTCCCTTGGAGGACGATATAAGGTGAGTCCGCAGACAGCCGTATTATTCGATTATACTCAACCCTTTACTCACCATCTGGACGGTACAGGCCTGAATAGCTATCCCAGGCCAGGTATAAGTTTAGGTGTTGAATTTGCAACATCGGGTCACGCCTTTCAACTGTTCATAAGTAACTACGATGGCATCGTGCCTCAGAAAAACATTATGTTCAATCAAAATGACTTTTTTAACGGTGATTACCTGATAGGGTTCAACATTACCAGAAAATATAATTTCTAAAGCGTCCCAGTTCCATGAAAATCCAATCCAAGAAAGGCGTCGTTAATCACGACCTCAGTGAAGCTCCAAAAATTTCCAGACGCGGTCTTTGGCCGTTTCTGGCCGCGAGCCTTGTGTTTCCGATGTTCGCCAGGAGCAATTCAAAGAGATCGGTAAGATCTGAGGACCATAACGTGGATGCAAAGGAATACGAAACCTTGTTGAAACCAGACGGAACAGTGGTTAAAGTGAGGAGGTCAACACTGTCCTCTTCCAGGATTGTAAAAAAAAATGTGACCAATAAATCGTTGTTAAGCTGGCTGAGCCGGAAGTAAGACCTGTGTAAAAAGAGATTTCATGGAAGAAAAAAACACCAATCCCAGAAGGAAGTTCCTGGACACCGGCCTGAAAGCAGGTTTGCTGACCGCGATTGGAGCAGCAGCGGCAAAAGCAGCCATGAATATAGATAAGGCCTACTCTGCCGAAGAGGAAACCATTGAATTAATGACCCCCGGTGGAACTCTGGTCGAAGTTCCGGTTTCCCAGGTCGAAGAGATCCCGGAATTGAAGGATGGCGATTACAAAGTAAGGGAAGGTTTCCCCAACCGGAAGTTTGTCATGGTCGTAGATCTCGCACGGTGCAAGAATGCAAAAAAATGTATTACCGCCTGCAATAAAACCCACTTCATCACCGGTGAAAATGCTTGGCTGAAAGTATATAAGATGCAGGAATCTGAGAAATCTGCCCCTTACTGGCAACCCACCATGTGTATGCATTGTGACAAACCTCCCTGTGTAAAGGTCTGTCCGGTTGATGCCACATTTAAAAGACAGGATGGTTTGGTGCTGATCGACAATGAACGCTGTATCGGATGCCGGTTCTGTATGGCTGCCTGCCCCTACTCCACCCGTGTATTCAACTGGGAAGAGCCCAAACAAGGGGAAATGACTGAAATTTACCTCCAGATGGAAGAGATGGAACATATGGGTCATGAGATGCATTCACCTGACTATGCCGGTCTGCCCAGTCTGAAAGGTACTGTGGACAAATGTGATTTTTGCCCTCATATGATAGACCAGGAAGAACTGCCCCATTGTGTCACCGCATGTCCTAATGGGGTCTTCTTCTTCGGTGACGCTTACGAGGATACCGTAACCAATGGTGATGAGACCTTTAGATTGAGTAAGCTTCTGGAGGAAAAAGCGGGATACAGGTTGTTGGAAAACCTAGGAACAGAACCGAGTGTATACTATCTGCCCCCGTCTGACCGACTGGTGAATTTCGAGGAAGGGCTGGAAAATTATACGGAATACGAATCAGTAGAAAAACCCGAAACCCCGGAAAATACTGAAGAATTATGAAGGACTTAAACAATTTGATACAGGACCTGGCACCTAAAAAATTCACTGTTTTGGGGAAGGTGTGGACAGGGTTTCTCATCCTGGTCATCATCGCAGCCTTGGTTTGCTATTATTTTCAGTTGCGTGATGGCCTGATCATCACCGAAATGAGGGATTATGCCCTATGGGGAGTCTACATCTCGAATTTTGTCTTCTTTGTTGCCATAAGTCTGGTGGGTTCCCTTATGACTGCCATTCTCAGGTTATCCGGGGCGAACTGGAGCACTCCACTTACCCGAATTTCTGAGATCATCGCCGTGGCAGCCATTATCATGGCAGGCCTGACGATCATCATTGATATGGGGCGTCCTGACAGGATCCTCTATTTGTTTACCCATGGTCGATTACAGTCCCCTATAATTTGGGATGTCGTCGTCATCTCCACATACCTGGTGATAAGCCTTTTGCTCCTGTATTATCCACTGTTGCCCGATTTTGCGATCCTAAAAAGGTATTTCAGCAAGAATGGGACAGCATCCAAATGGTACGGTAAATTATCGTTGAACTGGAGCGGAACTGAACAGCAGAATAAACTCTACAACAAATCCATCAGGATTCTCTCTATCATGATCATCCCTGTGGCCTTTGGCATACACACGGTCACAGCATGGCTTTTTGCAACCACCTACAGACCGGGATGGGATAGTACAAATTTTGGGCCTTATTTTATCGCAGGTGCTTTTGTTGCAGGAGCCGGTGCGGTGATTACCATCATGTTCTTCCTCAGGAAATCCCACGGTTTGGAGAACTATATTACCGATGCTCATTTTGACAAAATGGGCAAATTATTGGTCCTGCTTTGCCTGCTTTATCTTTATTTTAATGTGAATGAATACCTCGTTCCCGCATATAAAATGACTGTAGAAGAAGGTGTTCACTTAAACGAACTATTTTTAGGACAATATGCGGCTTTATTCTACCTAGTGATTGTAGGGGGATTAATCGTCCCGATTATAGTCCTCTTATCTCCTAAAGGCAGGAAACCCTTCCCTGTTTTTATCATGGGAATGATTGTGGTTCTAGGAGCCTGGTGGAAACGCTACCTTATAGTAACCCCTACCCTGCTTCACCCTTTTCTCCCTATTCAGGGTGTTCCGGAATCCTGGCACCACTATTATCCGAGTACTATGGAATGGATCATCACCTTTGGCACCCTGGCCGGTGCACTGCTGATCATAACGATATTGGTGAGGTATGTTCCTATCATACCTATTCACGAGACAGCAGAGGAAATGGGAATTGCTGAAACTGAAAAAAACTAAAGGTCATGAACATGAGAATCTCCAATTTTGTGCTTTGTGTAATCCTCGTCCTTTTTGTTTCAGGAACCTTTCAGGGGCACTCCCAGTCCAAAAAGAACAGGGCCCGGGTTTCCTTGAATTACGAGAGCATAACCGGCGATGGTTCATTCCTGATCATCTCGGCTAAATTCAGGGGAGATGAAGGCTTTGAATCTGCCAGGGATATGAATTTTGATGTCTATCAGGTCTTTGAAGGTGATAGTCTTTCCCTATTGGGCAAAGTTACGACCAATGCAGATGGTATTGCCAAATTCGCTCTGGAAACCCTTTCTGATCAAAATGCGAATGAAGAAGGGGAATATACACTTTGGGTTGAGGCCAAAAACAATATAAGTTACCAGGATACGGATAGGGACATCACTTTTAAAAAAGCTGAATTAGTGGCTAGAATTGTAAGTGAAGAAGGTATTAACCATTTGGTAGCCACCTTGGTGGATTCAAGAACAAATGCCCCTATATCTGATCAACCTCTCTTTGTTTATGTAAAAAGGCTTTTTAAACCCCTAAAAATAGGTGGAGAATTTATCAGCACCGATGAAACTGGCACAATTTCTGTTCCTGTGGATAGTGATTTACCAGGTTTAAATGGTAATTTAACCCTTGAAGTGGTGTTGAGCGATAATGATCCCTATGGCACAGTTAAAGCCGGGGTGACTGAACCCATCGGTATTCCGATTGTGGATGACTCAACTTTTAATGAAAGAACCATGTGGTCGCCCCCAGGAAAAACACCGTTGTTCCTTCTGGTTTTCCCAAATCTGATGATCATTGGAATCTGGGTGACCATAGCACTATTAATCTTTAACCTCTTTAAAATAAACAAATCTAAATCTTAATTCAATCATGAAAAATGCATTTATCTTTGCTCTTCTCAGTGTCCTTTGCTTAGGGTTCCTATCTTTCACAGACTACATCCAGGAAGCATGGGTGGTTCCCGGCAATTACAAGACCATGAAAAACCCGACGGACAAATCCGATAAAGAAAACCTGGCCATAGGGAAATCTCTGTATTCCAAACATTGTAAATCCTGCCATGGAGCAGAAGGATACGGAGACGGACCCAAAGCTGCTGATCTAAAAGGCGATCTGGGCGATTTCTCTTCTGCAGAATTTCAAAAGCAGACGGATGGGGAATTATTTTACAAAACTACTTTTGGGAGGGATGATATGCCCGAGTTTGAGAAAAAGATCCCGGATGCGGAAGACCGCTGGCTCGTAGTTAATTATATGAGGACCCTGGAGGAATAAATCCCCTATTTTTTAAAACTGTAAACAACCTACGGCACTCAGAGGCATTGTAGGAAGGAGGGAAATTATTAACGAATTTATGCACAAAAACTACCAACCCTTGGAATACGTTTTACGATATATAGGAATATCGCATAACACAGCATCAGTGAAACAACGGGAGGCTTTCCATATCCCAGAGGAAGATAAGGCTAAATTCATCCTGAGACTGAAGGCACTGTTTCCCGACATCAAAGGGCTATTACTTCTGGCCACCTGTAACAGAACTGAGCTATATTTTGAATCGGCTACAACAACAACAAGGGAGGTCCTTGAATATTTTATAAAGAACGCTTCAAAGGCCGTTGCAGATCCCTGCCATTCCCTTTTTTCCAGAGGTGACCATACGCTCCACTCTGTAAGGCATCTGGTTGAGGTATCGACAGGATTGCGATCCAAGGTATTGGGAGACGCTGAGATCATCTTCCAAATCAAAAAGGCTTACAGGATATCAAGAGAGATAGGTGCCCAGGGATCCTTGTTGGAAAGGGCCATGCAAACCGTTTTCAAAAGCCATAAACGCGTCAGTAACGAAACACATTTCAGGGATGGTACCACCTCGGCGGCCTACAAAGCACTTAAGACCATCGAGACTTACTTTGGAAAACAGGAGGCCAGACATAAAAAGATCCTGATCATCGGTGCGGGGGATATTGTAAAACAACTCTTTAAATACGTAGGTAAATTTGATTATGATCAGATCTTTGTGAGTAACAGGACCATGGAGAAAGCCTCTTATCTCGCAAATAAACACGGGGCTGAAACCTATCCCTGGGTAAAGGTCCTGAAAAATGAATTTGAGGACTTTGATGTGATCATTGGCGCAGCAGGCAATTGCCACCACCTGGTCAATGCTATTGATGGCAAGCCAAGGCCTATATTGCTCATAGACCTGGGATTACCGAGCACGATAAATCCGCTATTGACCTCCAAACCAGAGGTATCTCTTTATGATCTCGACACCATATCCTCTGAATTGGAGAACAACCGTGAATTGAGGTTGAGGGCGATTTCTGCAGTTCAAGGCATCGCCGGGGAAGAAGTAGCCTTATTTGAAAAATGGTATGCTGAAAGACCCCTTCGCAAGATTCTGGCCCACTATAAGATCAATATTAGGAATCAGGTGGAAGATTTCTTGCCTGAGTGCGACGAGTTCTCATGTGAGAACCTGGTAGAACTGTTAACAGCCAGGGTAGTGCGCAGGATCGCCAAAGACCCTGATAAGATTTATACAAATGAGCAATTAAATCACCTGGTTAAGGTCGAGGCCTATTTCGCCATGGAACCTGACAACGGTGTGAATCACAAATTATCCCAATCATGAACAGAACATCCACAATACTTTTAGTACTCGGCAGTTTCGCACTCACCAGCTGTGATTTCTTCGGTCCGAAAACCACCGATCCCTTCGCTATTCAGAGGGGTGTGGACCCCGAGGAGTTCAACGAAGGATTGGACAGATCAATGCATGAGATCACGATCCTGCAGTATACGCCGGGCACCAAATACCTGTATGCAGAAGTCCGGGAAGGGGATCGAACCTACTGGATAGCCACCCAGAAACAAACCATAGTGGAAGGCAGCACTTATCTGTACAACGAGGCCTTGCTGAAGACACATTTTGAAAGCAAGGAACAGAATAGGGTATACGATACCCTTTACATGATCACCGCTTTGATTTCAAAAGATCACGGGATGCCCTCAGACTCCTACCCGAAAAGTGAGAAAATCAATACATCTGAGAATACGTTAGAAAAAAAGGGTAAAGAACAACTTGAAAATGCTCCCTCTGCAGGCAAAGTGTCCTTATCGGATCTCTTTGCAAACCCGGAACGGTACGAGGGTAAGATCATCCAAATAAGCGGAACCTGCAGTAAGGTCAGCACAGAAATCCTGGGCAGAAACTGGGTTCATGTAGACGACGGCAAGTCTGGGAAGGAACTCGTGGTCACCTTACAGGAAGTTGTTGAAAAAGGCGAAACACTAACGATCGAGGGAATCGTTCAACTCAACGTGGATCTGGGCAGTGGTTACACTTATGATATCCTGCTGGAGAAGGGCATCGTACTCGATTAGAACCTTTCCCGTCAAATACCTGAACAAAGCATGCTTGGGGCTTTATCGGTATAAGGTAAAATGCCCAACATACTGTTGCTTTTCCTTGTCGTTAGCATTGACAACATACCAGTAATCTCCTGTCGGTAATTCGCTGCCCTCATATGTTCCATCCCATGAGGTGACCTGATTTAGTACGGCAACAACACGTCCGTACCTGTCGTAGATCTTTACATCGATATTGGGGAACAGATCCCTGTTTCTCGGGAACCATACATCGTTATTATTATCCCCGTCCGGAGTAAAGAAATTTGGTATATCGAGCATTCCTGTAAAATCAAAAGGAATAGACATGGTAGCCTCACATCCTTGCTGATCTACCACTCTTACTGTGACCATAGAATCCTCAAAGACCTCATAGGTATTTTCACTTCCAAAGGAAACACCCTGGAAGAAATACTCGTAGCCTCCGAAACCTCCGGTTGCCGTAGCAGTAAGCTCGTTTGGACCGCTTTTAACCAGATCGAGGGTCAGGGGATCGTATTGATCTATTGTAAAGTCGACAAAGGTGCTACACCCGTTAGAATGGTAGATATACACCGTGTGATCGCCAGCTGGTAAATCCCCCCAGGTACGGTTATCATCGGCCAATGCGGTAATCGCATCCGTAGGATCTGCGGGATCAAGCGCAAATAAGATCTCAGCGTATTGCGAAGTATCCTGTATAGACACAACGGTGGTATTGTTGGGGAATATCCCATCACATCCGTAGTTGACTACCACCTCGGGAAGCAGGTCTACCCCAATTCCCACCGGTACAATTACATTGGTTTCACAGCCCCTGGCATCTCTGATAAAGATCACATAGGTCTCTCCTCCACGGAGGTTTGTGAACGTCATAGTAGGATTTGGGGCAAAATCTGCCGGATCTGAAGAATTCAGGGCAAATTCATAGGGCGCCGTTCCACCGTTTACAAAGACTGTAACTGCGCCATCTTCATCTCCCAAACAGGTCTCAGGAATCGAATTACCAATTCCGGCAACCAATTCTGCGGGCTCCGTTATCGTGATTGTCTGGGTTATGGTACACCCCAGTTCATCCTGGATAATAACTTCATAGCTCCTGGGTTCAAGATCGGTAAAGGTCTTTCTGTTCGGGAACATCGGATCATCCCCCTCAAAAAACTCACTCAACTGATCAGCAATGGAGTATCTGATAATCCCCGTACCTCCACTGGCCTCAATAATTAACTGACCATCAATGTCACCGAAACAGCTTACGGGAACGGCTTCAATATAATCTAGTACTAAGGGTGGTGGATCTACAATAGTAATAGGCGTGGAAATAGCCGTACAGCCACCACTTTCAGCATATACCCAGTAGGTACCCGGACCGAGATCACGGAAAATACCAGATGACTGTGCTGATCTTTCTGTATTCCCTGCTGTTGGAACCGGAGGAACGTCAGAATTAAGCAGGGTATAGACATAGTTTCCAATTCCTCCAAAAGCCTCAGAACGGATAATTCCGGTCGCTTCTCCCGCACAATTGATCGTAGCATTGGTTAAATCAAGCGCAATCACCAGCGGTGCTGCAGGATCGAGAGAAATCTGGTTTGAAATCTCAAACGGACAACCGTTTGAATTCTGTACATCGTACTGGAAAGGACCTGGATCTATCGTAATATCTTCGGTAATCTGAACCACGGTTGCAAGGGGATCTATTGTACTCAGTGGGATGAAAGGATCTGCGGTCCCTGATCTTCTGTAAAAATAACTTACACCGGGCTCAGGATTGGTAATGGTCAGTTCCATGATTCCAAAATCCCCACATCCCGGAGGTTGTAATTCAACCAATTCTGCTATAACTACAGGCGGATCTACTATGGTAATCGGCACGGTGGTATAGCTACAGGACCAACCGTCGAAAACGGTGATGGAATAGTCTCCTGAAGAGAGATTCGCAAAAGAAGGCGTGGTTTGAAGACCACTGCTGGTTCCATCCGAAATCCTGTTCAACTGGTAGAGATAATTGCCCGGACCTTGTCCGCCACTCACGTTAAAGGCCTCAATAACTCCGTTGTTATCGTTATTACACTGTAAAGGTGCTGTAATCTGTATATCAGCATAGATCGGAGTGGGTAATAAAAGATCTATGGTGTTGGTCGCGATACACCCTTCCAGGTCTCGCACATTAATAGTATAGGTACCATCAGACAAATTAGTGATACTCGGATTTGTGCTTGGGAAGTCCTGTAAGATGGTAGATCCATCAGGAGCAATCACCTGATATTCATAGGTTCCCCAGCCACCGTCTCCGGTAAGGAAGATCTCTCCGATACCCGGAATGGCACAAGTCACTTCTGCTGTCTGCTGGATGGCAACAGTCAGGGCCCTGTCTGGCTGCCTTACTGTGGCCACATTACTTACGGTGTCACAAAATGGATCATCCAGAGCCTCAACATGTACCACCAAATTACCTGCCGGCAAGCCTGTAATCACTCCGGGGTTCTGACCGACGATATTGGTGTCAAAAGTCCCGGTAACTCCTGTCGTAGTCTCAACCCCCATGTTATCTCTGGAGAAAACCTCATAGTTGTAGATTCCTGTATAGCCATTAATCTGTATGCTAATTTCCCCATCGTTACCATTAAAACAGCTCACTGGTTTAACCTCAGCTATCACGGCATCTATATTGTTATATTCGGGTACATTGACAACCGCTGTGAGGTAGGAACAACCTGCATTCCCAATATCAGTTACCGTAAAGATATAATCTCCGGGGGTGCTTATGCTCCAGACCACTCTGTCTGTACCTCCTGAATTCTGTACCGCAGCAGAGCCTAAGGGAAGAATCTCCACATCGTAATTTCCGGGTCCCTGATCTACAATAATCTCAATAGAACCTGGGTTTACTCCTACTCCACTGGCGTCACAACTAAGCGGATTCACGAGGTAGGTAAAGGTGAGGTCTGTCGGCGCATTTATAGTTATGGTGTCGGTAATTTCACAACCATTCTGATCCCTGGCAATCAGGGTAATGGTCTGATTTGTACCATTGTCTATCACCTCAAAGGTATTGCTGGTCTGGAAATTAGTCCCGTCAAAGGCCGGGGTGCCATCATTCATACTATACGTATAGGGTGCTGTACCTGTATCAATTCCGGTACCGTCACCGTTGGTATCAGTGTAAATAGTAATTGTTGCCGTATTAAATCGGTTACTACTAGGGTCGCAAGTAAAATCTGTATTGACGGTGTTGATCTGTAATGGAGAAGGTTCGGCAATAACGATATCACCAGATCTGTCCGTACAACCCCGATCTGAAATAACCTCAACCTGATAAGTTCCTGGAGCCAGATTATCAAAAAGTGAAATCCCCTGTGGGCCCTGTAAAACCGTTGCTGTTCCTCCATCGTATAGGACGTAGGTAAATGGACTGTCAGTATCTGTCCCTGGGAGCAGTTCAACTCCAATAAAACCGTCATTGGCTCCATTACAAGTCACATCCCCGAAAGGCGTGGCCGAAATTGAAGGATTCGTCACTACAGTAACATCAACAGTTGCCGTATCAGAACAAAGTGGAACAGTATTAGAATCAAGGTCGGTGACCAATATGGAATACGTACCCGGAAGGATATTGATAAAGACCGGGTCGTTTACTTGCACGATCACCGGATTGATACCATCGTCGAGTTCGTACTGGAAATTCCCACTACCTCCGCTTGTATTTACGGTGATTATCCCATCACCTGCATTACAGGTAGGTTCTGAAGTGGCACTTGCTGAAATTGCAAAGAAATCGAACACCCTGGCGACATCGGTACTAGTACAACCGTTTCCATCCCTTACGGTAATAGTGTAATCTCCCGGATTAGGAACAATAAAATTGGGACTCGACTGGAATCCGCCTCCGATATCGTACTGAAATGTTTCATGAGGCAAGCCGGAACCTGTACTCAGAGGAGAAAGAACATCTATCGTATAATTGGCTACAGCAGTACACTGGTTACTTACATCAAATGTAGGCACCGGCACACTCGCATCAGCGGTGACATTTACCGTGGTAAAACTAGTACAACCAAAACTGTCTTGGACGTAAAAATCGTAGTTAGCCGGGTAAGGACCAGGAATTTCGTAGGTCGTCTGGGCCGTGAAAACTCCCGGAGCAGGATTACCGGATGGCACATAGGCAAAACCATATGGTGGGGTTCCACCGTTGCCTCTCACTGTCACAAACGCCCCTGCATTACAGGTTGCCGGTATATTATTGTCGATGACAATAGCCGGAACATTGGGCACTATATCTACCAAGGTACTGGCAGAACAGCTGGTATTGAGGTCTTCTACGATAATTTGATAATTGCCTGATGGCAGAGCGGTGAATGTTCCGTTATAGGGTATCGGTTCATTAAGCAGATCAAAAGGCCCTGTAATAATTGCTCCTGTGTTGGTATCCTGTAATTGTATCCTTATATCGCCAGGGGAACCTATACCTGTCACTTCATAGTCTATAGTACCATTGGCAGTAGGTGAACATGCGGCAGAAGTCGCTGTAGCAGCAACTGCAAGGGGTGTTGGACCTACAATAGGGTCTATTCGTTCGATATAGGTACAACCCAATGCATCCTGAATCTGTACGAAGTATGTTACACCGAATGTCACTTCTGCAGCAAAATCGTGGATGTCAATCCCGTTTACGTTGGCTGGCACAAGCGGATTACCCACCAAACCGAATAGGTAGGGAGCTGTACCTCCACTGGCCTGTAACCTGTATGAAATCCAGGGATCGGTACAGTTTAAAGGAGGTACATCAAGCGGTGTAAGGGTAAGCTGATTTTGTACTACGGTAACAGTATCTCTGTCTTCGCAGCCTGAGGCATCCTGAGTTATTACTGTATAAGTTCCGGGTATAAGATTAGGAAAATTAACTGCTGTAAGTGCCGTTGGACCAACCGTGGCAATTGTTGCCCCATTAATATCCTGAAGGATGTAGGTGTACAAGGCTGTACCATTGGCAACTGCAGTAACATCTATGGATCCTTCCACTGTGGGAGCAGCGCACACGGCATCATTAGCCACTATTGTAGCGTCAACGGGTGCACTTGCATTTATAGTAGCTGAAAGCAAAGGCGTTGTACACCCTCTGCTGTCTCTGATCATAAAGTTATTGTACACCCCCGGTGCAAATCCTGAAAACACATTCTGTGTCCCAAAAGATACTCCACCGTTGTCACTAAACTCATAAGGGGGTACACCGAAATTTGTATCCGGGGTAAGGGTAATGATCCCATTGTCATCCCCACAACTGGTGTCAGTAGGAGTGGCAAAGCCCACAATGGCTTCAGGAGGCGAAATAGTCACCACATTTGTTTCTGTAGTACAACCTCGACTATCACTTACCAAAAACTGAAAAGTAGTATCGGTAATAATCGATCCATCGTTGGGAATACTGTAAATAAATGAATTTCCGGTAATATTGTTTGAAGAGGAAGTGTATGGCGCACCATCTATGCTCACTTCATAAACATCATAATCTCCTCCGGAAGGATAGCCATTAGAAATGGTTACTTGTATTTGAGCCGGCGGACCTCCGCAATTGAGTTCTGTGATCGTCACCGCATTCGCAGAAATCTCGGGTTCAATAACTATCGTAACTGTGTCACGACAATCATTGGCATCTGCAACTTCAACGATATAGGTATTTGGAGTAAGCCCGTTAAAGGTACTCCCTCCTACCCAAAGGCCACTATTTATTCTGTATTGATAAGGTGGTAATCCTCCCGCTGCATTAACAGCAATAGTGGCTGCATCCACGTTATCGTAACAAAAATCACTGGCCGCATTATCAATGGTTAAGGTAGGTGCGGCAAGGGAATTAAGGGTAAAACTATCCGTTAGGGTACAACCATTCGCATCGGTCACACTCACCTGATACAGGCCATCAAGGGATAAATTAGAAAATGTATTTCCATTTTTCGGGCCTCGCACTGACAGATCGGGTTGGGTGAGGGTATATCGATTTCCACCCCATCCACCAATGGTATTTATGGTAACGCTTCCGATATTCCCATTCTGGCAACTCATTGGCGTTACATTGAGGTTACTGATGGCAAAGGCCACAGCAGGCTCCTCGATAACAAGGGTAGCCGTATCGGTACAATTGGTATCTTCATCGGTTACGCTGATCACATAGCTTCCTGCGCTTAGTCCGGTTAGTGAAATTATCCCATTGCTCTCACCGGTATTCAGGGGTCCCGCATCTATACTATAACTATAAGTAGTGGCAAATCCGTCTACAAGGAATCGGCCTTCTCCGTCACTGTCACCTACACAAGTCACCACCCTGGTTGCCTGTGCCTGTACAGATATTGAGCTGATATCCGTTATCGCAAAAACTTCATCATAGGAGCATCCCTCATTATCAGTAACCCGGAATGTGTAAGTACCTAGTCCAAGTCCGGTAAAAACAGGGTTATTACCGTTGTTTATAGCACTTGCTGCAGGAGCGGTGATCTCATAGGTAAAGGGCGCTGTACCATCTGTAACGGCTACTGTCACCGAGGCAGTGCTGGTGATACAATCGATACTTGATATGGTAAAATCCATATCAGTTGGCTTATCCAGGGCATTGAATACGATGGGTGCTAGACTTTGAACACATCCATTAGCATCCCTTATTTGTGGGGTATACGTTCCTACGCCGAGATTTGTAAAAACAGTAGTTGCACTGAAACCTGCACCCAAACTGTAATCATAAGGGGCAGTACCCCTGATACACCGGAGATTGTAATTTGCCCACCGTTTTCATTCAGACAGGTAGGTGAACTATCAACGGTTGCCGTGGCGGTAATACTAGATGGTGTTCCCACCGTTTCCACCGTAGCCGGCGTGGTACAGACAAAGCTCCCTTGCTGATAACGAATCATTACGTCATAGCTGCCTGGGGCCAATCCAGTAAATACATTACTGCTTTGGTAACTAACCCCATTGTTGTTACTGAATTCAAGGTTGTACCCAAAACCATTGGTGACATTTACTGTAATACTTCCATCATTTGCCCCGCCGCAATTGGCATCCTGAGTAGTAATGTTGAAAACAGGAGGAGGGAGGTCTTCCACATCAACACTCGCGGTTCTGGTACAGCCGTTGGCGTCTTCAATTAATATGGAATAAGTACCTGCTGATGCCACGGAAAAAACGGCTGTGCTTGCATAGGGAGAACTAAAACTTCCTCCGCCGTCCAGGCTATATCTGTAGGGAGAAGTTCCCCCTGATGTGTCAATGGTGACATCTACCGTTGCTGCACCACAACCAAAACTATCGTTAGCGGTAGCAGAAACTGCAATAGGGCTGATCCCGTTCCCTATTACAATGGGATCCGAATTGACGTCAAGAGTAATGAGTTCGTTACATTTGTTGGTTTCCACCCTTACACTGTAGGTTCCCGGGCTCACATTGGCAAAAGTGTAATTGCTTGCTGCATCAGGACCGAAGGTATCTACCGTTACTGCATTCTTGATAAGCCTGTAGGTATAGAATCCAGGAACTCCGGTGACCTGCACGTCAATACTACCCAGCTCCCCGCTACACAGAATATCGTTTGCAGTAACGTCCACATTGATGTCGAGGCTTTGTACTGTAACCGAGTTGGAGGGGAAAATACACGAACTACTCGATACATTCTTCAATCTTACATAAACCAAATAATTACCCGGGGCGGTGATATCAAAGAAAGGGGTGTCCTGATAAGGTCCGGCAGGGCTATTCAAGCTGTACTCATAACCGGCAGGAACATTGGTAATTTCAACCCTACCCGGATTACCGCAAATGATATCCTCTTTAATCAACTGTGGATTAAGAGGATTTAAGGTAGATTTAAAATAGTAGTATTGGCCTCCATCGACCCTTACCCGGAATTCACCGCTCGAATCCAGGTCGTAGGTAGCTCCCGTACCTACGGTGTCGTAACAGGTGTTGTTGGTATTTGCACAATCTTCCACCACAGAAGCTGCACAACGGTTTGGGTCTAATTTTTGCCATTCGTAGGAGGTTCCGGACTGACTTAAACTCAAGGTTCTGACGTCACTGGTACCACAGAGAAAGAATTTTGCAAGGGTACTACCGTCATTAGGGCAGGTTACCTCTTCATCGGCCCCTAGAATAATGGTGACAAACATTGGGGCATTAGGGGATAGGGCTAGATCGGTCTCCACAGCAACGGCAGAAACGGAAAATTCCGCTTTATTATCTGCTTTTGCCTGATTGGTCTCAACCGAGGAAACACTATCAAACCTTGAAAAAAAGCTGTAAACGCTTGGATTTGCTATGGCCGATGTACCTATGATACAGAACACCAACCAAAGCACGGCATACAAAAAATGCCTGAATTTTTTAGGGAGCATAGGTTAATCCATATTATGGCAAGAATATGTTGATTTGGGATCAGTATATTCAGAGCGTAGTTATCAATCTTATAATTTTCTCTTTATCTTTGGTTCTCACACCATTATTATTAATCATTTTAACGTTTGAAAATGAAAAAAAGTATCGTTATCCCCTGTTTTTTCGTTGTAATGACCTTTATCTCTTGTGCTCAGAAGACGGATAATGAGTTGAAAAAACCGGAAGAAATGATCGTTTCGGCGGATTTGATTGTAGACGGATTGCAAATTCCGTGGGGAATGGTATTTCTTCCTGATGGGAGTATGTTGATTACCGAAAAATCAGGAGAAATCATCCATTACAAAGAGGGTGAAAAGACACAAATCAACAACGTTCCCGAGGTCTACCTAAGAGGGCAGGGAGGATTATTAGACATTGAACTCCATCCCTCATATGAGGAGAACGGGTGGCTATACCTTTCCTACTCTTCAGAAGAAGGCGATGACAAAGGAGGGAATACAGCTATTGCCAGAGCCAAACTGCAAGGAAATTCTCTGACCAATGTCGAGGTGCTTTACAAAGCAACTCCTAATACTACCCGCGGGCAACACTTTGGTTCCCGACTCGAATTTGATAACGAAGGCTATCTCTACTTCACCATTGGGGAACGGGGCGACAGGGATGTAAATCCACAGGATCTCACTCGTGACGGAGGAAAAGTCTACAGGATAAATGACGATGGTTCTATCCCAAGTGACAACCCTTTTGTGAACGAACAAGGGGCTAAAGCGGCTATTTACACCTATGGGAACCGAAATCCGCAGGGAATGCTCAAACATCCCGAAACCGGGGAAATCTGGATCCATGAACACGGACCTAGGGGTGGAGATGAGATCAATATTGTAAAAAAAGGGGCAAATTACGGCTGGCCGGTAATTACGTATGGGATCAATTACAGTGGTACCCCAATAACCGATAAAACAGAAATGGAAGGGATGGAACAACCCATTCATTACTGGGTACCCTCCATTGCTCCCAGCGGAATGACCTTTGTCACTTCAGATATCTATCCCGAATGGAAAGGTGATCTACTGGTAGGCTCACTCTCCTTTCAATATTTGGAACGTCTGCAAATGGATGGTGAAAAAGTGACTTACCGCGAAGAATTACTCGAGGACATCGGAAGGGTGAGAAACGTAAGACAGGGGCCTGACGGATATATTTACGTAGCCGTTGAAGGCAAGGGAATTTACAAATTAGTGCCTAAAGCTTAATCCTGATTTAAAACTGGATTTTATTTACTGCAGGCGTCTATGGCCTTTTTTACCGAGCCGTATTTCTGCAGGGTTTCGGCTGCTGTTTGATAGTCTAAGTTCAGACTTTCCATTAAATATCTGGTGCCGCGGTCTACGAGTTTATTATTACTCAATTGCATGTTCACCATTTTATTTCCTTTTACCCTGCCAATTTTAATCATCAGCGCTGTAGAGATCATGTTCAGAGCCAGTTTCTGAGAGGTTCCCCCTTTCATTCTGGTACTTCCCGTGACAAATTCGGGTCCTACCTCCATCTCAATGGGAATTTCCGCTGCCAAAGCAAGGGGAGATCCCGGATTATTGGTGATGCCGGCAGTGAGTAATCCTTTTTTTCGAGCCGTAGAAATTCCGCCGATTACATAGGGAGTAGTTCCTGATGAGGCGATACCTACCACCGTATCAGAAGTATTGATATCAAAAGCCTGAAGATCCTTCCAGGCCTGTTCTGTATCATCTTCGGCATATTCAACCGCCTTGCGAATCGCGGAGTCTCCACCTGCGATAATACCAATAACACGGTCGTGTGAAAGGCCAAAAGTGGGCGGAATCTCAGATGCGTCAAGTATCCCTAGTCGGCCACTCGTACCTGCCCCGATATAAAAAAGTCGGCCTCCGGCAAGGAACCTGTCTGTAAGGGCTTCCACCAATTGCTCAATCCTTGGCATTGCTTCAGAAACTGCTAAAGCAACTTTTTGATCTTCCTTATTCATATTTCTCAGCAATTCAGCAGTGCTCATCTGTTCCAGATGATCGTAATCTGAAGCCTCTTCGGTAATCTTTTTGAATTCGGACATGGCTATAACAGGCGTAGATCCTGATTTCTGAATGGGTTTAACAAGGCGCTCTCCGGCGGTAATTCCGTAATCATCGAATTGATAGCGTGGATATCACAAGTTTTAAACCGATGCTGGGAATTTAACTTTTCAGAGATACACAAAAGTATAGTTTTTTTGGAAGCTCGGATGACTGCTTTTTTGAGTTGCACTACATCCCAGTCAAATTCTGTCAAACCGTGAAGTGAATCTACATAACCCGTTCCGATAAAAGAATAGTCGAAGCGTACTTCGGCGAGGCGCTGTATGGTATACGCTCCATGAGAAATCATTGATTCCCTGGAGATTCTCCCGCCTATAAATATAAGATCTACATTGGGCATACCTGCCAATTGCAGTGCCACAGGGAGGCTGAAGGTAAAACAACTAAGTTTTATTTTGGGGGGAATCATGCGTGCCATCTCCAGGCAGGTTGTTCCCCCATCGATAAAAATTACATCCCCATTCCTCAATATCCCCACGGCTTTTTCTGCAATAGAGATCTTTTCATTCAGGGCATAAACATTAGAACTCCTGGTAGAGGTATGGGTATATCCCAGTGAGATCGCACCCCCGTGAACCTTCCTGAGTTTGCTACTGGCGTCGAGTTCCTTCACATCCCTGCGAACGGTGTCAACGGAAACCTCGAGCTTTTCAGATAGATCAGTGAGCAAAACCCGGTTATGAAGGTCAACCTCGTTTAATATTAGTTGTTTACGCTCTTCTTTTAACATCTGTAAGGGATTTTTAGCAATTCAATTATGCTGTTTTATGCTTTTATTGAACAAATATAATTACTAAATAGCAATTAACTGCATTATTTCTTGCAAAATACTGCATATTTAAAAATAATTCTATACTTTTGCCTCGTATAACACTTTAATCCAACACTATGATTTCCTCCCTTCCAGCTTCTGAAACCGGTTCTTTTCCAACCGATGACGAATCGCGTAAATTTGAACGGATCAACACCAAGATTCATCAAAATTCTGAAGAGGCCTCTTTTTATGTAGCCAACGAAATTGCTGAACTCATCCGCCAGCGTCAGAAAAGTGGCAAAAACGCTGTACTTGGCCTTGCTACGGGGTCTACCCCAACCAAAGTTTATGAATTCCTGGTAAAGTTTCACAAGGAGGAGGGGTTGAGCTTTAAAAACGTGATCACCTTCAATCTCGATGAATACTACCCAATGGCTGCTGATTCGATACACAGCTATGTGAGATTTATGGGGGAACACCTCTTTGATCATATCGATATAAAAAAATCCAACATCCATATTCCAGACGGTACTCTCGAAAAAGAAGATGTAAAAGACTATTGCCGGGCTTATGAACAAAAAATACTGAAGGCAGGCGGACTAGACATACAAGTGCTGGGGATCGGGCGAACAGGTCATATCGGCTTTAATGAACCGGGTTCTACGCTGTCAAGTAAAACAAGGCTCGTACGTTTAGACAGAGTTACGAAACTGGATGCTGCCAGTGATTTCTTTGGCCTGGAAAACGTGCCCTCCAGGGCGATTACCATGGGTGTAGGAACCATACTCTCCGCAAAACGGATTATCCTAATGGCCTGGGGCGAAGGAAAGTCAGACATTATTAATCAGGCTGTGGAAGGACCCGTACGTGAGTCGGTCCCTGCAACTTTCCTGCAGCATCACGATAATTGCGACTTTATCCTGGACGAAGCTGCAGCCTCTGCTCTAACACGCGTAAGCACCCCCTGGCTTGTAAGCGAATGCCAATGGGACGACATTCTAATCAAAAGGGCCACTATCTGGCTTTCAGAAAAACTGAACAAAGCTATTCTGAAATTGACCAACGAGGATTATAACGAATACGGAATGGGTAGCCTTATTGCTGAAGTGGGATCTGCTGAACACATAAACCTTATCGTCTTCAACCAGTTACAACGCACTATTACAGGATGGCCAGGGGGGAAACCAAATGCGGATGACAGCAAAAGACCGGAAAGAAAAGAACCCTACCCCAAAACCTCACTTATCTTCAGTCCGCACCCCGATGATGATGTTATTTCCATGGGGGGTACTTTGCTCCGACTGGTAGATCAGGGACATGAAGTACACGTCGCCTATCAGACTTCCGGAAATATCGCTGTCTTTGACGACGAGGTCATCCGCTTTCTAGATTTTGCCAGGGAAGTAGAGGAAAACAACAAAGAGCTGCAAAAACAAGTCAGGGAAGTCAGACAATTTCTGGATAAAAAACTACCCGGACAAGTCGACAGTCCGCAAATCCAAAATTTCAAGGGCCTGATCCGAAAAGGAGAAGCACTTTCCGCATGCAGGTACTGCGGTGTTAAAGAATCCAATGCCCATTTCCAGAACCTGCCTTTTTACGAAACGGGGACGGTAAAGAAAAAGCCATTTTCAGATGCCGACATTCAACAGACCTATGAATTATTACAGGAGATTCAACCTCATCAGATCTTTGCCGCAGGAGATTTATCCGACCCGCATGGCACTCACAGGGTATGCCTGAACATTATCTACAGGGCTCTTGACAAATTGGTAAAGGAAAAGGCGTCCTGGCTCAAAGACTGCTATGTCTGGCTTTACCGAGGTGCCTGGCAGGAGTGGGATATCGCCGATATGGAAATGGCGGTACCTATTGGTCCGGCAGATATGGAACGGAAAAAAAATGCCATCTTTAAACACCAGTCTCA
Source organism: Muriicola soli (assembly GCF_004139715.1). Taxonomy (GTDB): domain Bacteria; phylum Bacteroidota; class Bacteroidia; order Flavobacteriales; family Flavobacteriaceae; genus Muriicola; species Muriicola soli. The sequence goes on from NZ_CP035544.1 coordinate 1,868,107, forward strand.
AAAGGATAGCGCGATGTTCCCGGGGAATGATAATCGAGAATTCTGGCAAAGAGCTGAACAGAGGAACAAAGAAACCGCAAAGAACTACAATGCGCTCGGCCTAGCCGAATACGAGGCCATAGAAGGCTTTGTGCGCTATCACTTTATGTAGAAAAGAACTTATTCAGCAAGCCAAATATTTTAGTGAAGCAGGAAGCCTAACCAAAGTTTAATTTTTACATTTAGCCTGAAGAGCTGGTATGATACAAAAAAATAAATGGGCGTGGGCATGGGTACCTACCCTATACTTTACCCAGGGTTTACCTTATGTCATGGTGGTTACTGTTTCGGTGATCATGTACAAAAAACTGGGGATCAGTAACGCAGATATCGGCCTGTATACCAGCTGGCTTTACCTGCCCTGGGTGATCAAACCCTTGTGGAGCCCCTTCCTCGATTTGATAGGCACTAAACGCAATTGGTTTCTGTTTATGCAATTGCTGGTCGCCCTTTCCTTTCTGGCCATCGGCTTAACCCTTCCAACCAATATCTTTTTTATCACCACCCTGGCTTGCTTCTGGATGGCAGCATTTGCTTCCGCGACCAATGACATAGCTTCCGATGGGTACTATATGATCGGACTGACCGAAGAGAAGCAATCTTTTTTTGTGGGTGTTCGAAGTACATTCTACAAGCTGGCCAATGTTACCGGACAAGGTCTACTGGTAATCTTAGCGGGGTTCCTTGAAAATTACTACGGGGATAATACAAAAGCATGGTCGGTTACCATGATTGCCGCTGCCGGACTCATGCTATTATTTACAGTTTCCAATGCTATTTTCTGTCCTAAATTTGAATCGTCCAAAGCGATTGTCCTCGACAAGCCCAATAGCTTCCTGGAGGTATTTACATCTTTTTTCAAAAAACCCGGTATAGGAATGGCCCTGGCCTTTATCCTTTTCTTCAGACTGGGTGAGTCCCAACTGGTTAAAATGGCTTCTCCTTTTCTTCTCGATCCACCCGAAGCAGGTGGCCTTGGATACACTACAGCTGAAGTGGGAACCATATACGGAACAATAGGGGTGATTATGCTCACTGTAGGGGGTATTCTCGGAGGAATCCTTATTTCCAGACATGGCTTAAAAAAATGGTTCTTCCCCATGGTACTCTCCTTGAACATTCCGAATGCGTTTTACGCTTTCCTGGCCATCACTGAAACCAGCAACTTAGGTGCTGTTGTAACAACAGTCATTTTAGAGCAGTTTGGATACGGCTTTGCCATTGCCGGTTTTATGGTATATCTGATTTATATTGCTGAAGGCATTTCTAAAACCTCCCATTACGCCCTGGCAACAGGGTTTATGGCCCTGGGCATGATGCTTCCCGGATTGATCAGTGGATATATGCAGGAATGGCTGGGCTATGATGGCTTTTTTATATGGGTCGTATTAGCAGCACTACCCTCCCTTATTTTATTAAAGTACATTAAATATCCTCCTGAATATGGGAAAAAACGGGCAAGCTAGTCTGGGTGTGATTCCTTACGCCGAGGCAACTAAAAAACTCACGCTAAAAGAAAAGGTAGGGCAATTTTTTATGCCTGCGGCTTTTATCAATGATACGGAGGAAGAGATCCTGGCACTCCAATCTTTAGTTTCCCGAGGTGCGGTTGGGGGGATTTGTTTCTTCCACAGCAGGGCAAGTGCAGCCACGAATTTTGAAGGTAAAAAGGAGGTAGTTTACAATGCAGAAAGTTTTTCCGTACTCAAAGGTCTTATCCAAAGGTATCAGAGAGCTGCTAAGTATCCTCTACTTATCAGCATTGATGCTGAATGGGGGCTGGCAATGCGGATAGAGGAAACCCCTCAATATCCATATGCTATCACCCTGGGAGCTGCCAATGATCCTCTGCTCATCTATGAAATAGCTAAAACCATTGGAAGCGATTGCAGAATTGCCGGGATTCACTGGAATTTTGCTCCCGTGGCCGACATCAATAGCAATCCTGATAATCCTGTTATTGGATACCGATCCTTTGGCGGCGACAAAGAAAAAGTAAGTGTCTGCGCTACAGCCTTCTCGAAAGGACTTCAGGATGCAGGAATTCTCAGTTGTGCCAAACACTTCCCGGGCCACGGTGACACGGCTACAGATTCACATCTTCAGCTACCCGTAATTGATAAGACGAAAACCGATCTCCTCAAGGAAGAACTCGTTCCCTTTAAAGCCTTGATTAGGAACGGAGTTGACGCTATTATGGTTGGGCATATATCACTCCCTGAAATTACTGATGGACAACAAACCTCAGCCTCTGTATCGAAACATATTATCGGAGACCTGCTTCTCGATACTCTTAATTATAAAGGGGTCGTGGTTTCTGACGCCTTGAATATGCGTAGTGTCTCCAATTCTTTCAACGAAAAAGGTATGTTGGAATGGGCTGCTTTTAATGCCGGGACAGATGTTTTATGCTTTGCCGAAAATGTAGTGGAAGGAATCGAACAGATTTGCAATACAGCTGAGGAAAATCAGATAGAGGCCAGTTTTAAAAAGGTGTGGACCCTCAAGGAGAAAGGGATTAATAAGCAGGGGAAGGAAGCTGAAAAACTAAGCTCTCCTTTAAATCTCAACGAAAGAATAGCGAGAAAAAGTCTGACCCTATTTCGCGGTACAGAGGCTGAAATTCAAAAATTTAGAGAAGATGATTTTAATGCTATTTCAATTGGGGCTGATACCGAATCACAATTCCTGAAAAAAATTGGATGGGAAAAAGAAAAGTACTTCACCCTGGAAGAGAACGGGAATTTCCAAAAACTGAAAAATAAGATTGGTTCCCAAAAACAACTTCTGCTCGCAGTGTACCTGCCTACTGCCAAACCTGTGGATGCTTTTGGTTTAGGAAAGGGAAAGCTCGAAATACTCATTGAACTTTTGAGTCATTACGATTCAATTCTTTATCTTTTTGGAAATCCTTATTTTCTCAGACTTTTGCCAATAGAGACTATGAAAGGAATTGTCATTGCTTATCAGCATCTCGATGGTTTTGAAATGATTGCAGCCGAACACTTTTTAGGTAATTTTACGGCAACAGGATATTTGCCGGTCAAATTATAAAAATCAAATGAAGACGTATAAAGTTATAGGAATGATGTCGGGCACCTCCCTTGACGCCCTTGATCTGGCCTATTGCCACATCAGAAAACCCCTTACACGCTGGGAATTTGAAATTGTAAAAACAAGGAGCATTTCCTATGATCAGAAGCGAAGGAAAAAATTACAGGAAGTCATAAGCTACCCCGCAGATCAAATGTTAAGTCTTCACAATGAATACGGTATATGGCTTGGGGAACAGGCCAAGAGTTTTGCTGAGGATGAAAGTTTGGATGTCGACTTTGTTTCAAGTCACGGGCATACCGTACATCATCAGCCTGAGAAAGGCCTGACCTTCCAATTGGGATCCGGACAGCATTTAGCCAATGCGTCGGGGATGAAGACGATCTGTGATTTTCGGACCAATGATGTTGCCCTGGGAGGACAAGGAGCCCCCCTTGTTCCGATAGGAGATCACTTTCTTTTTAATTCTTATGATTTTTGCCTGAACCTGGGAGGTATCAGCAATATTTCCTTTTCTCATGAGGAGAAACGCATTGCCTACGATATCGGTGTGGCGAATATGTTACTCAATTTTATTACTTCCAGAAAGGGTCTGGCCTATGACAAAGGTGGAATGCTGGCGCGAAAGGGAAAAATGATCCCATCTCTGCTTCAATCCCTCAATGATCTTAACTACTATAAACAGCCATTTCCAAAATCGACGGGATATGAATGGTTTTCAAAAGAGATCGTGCCTCTTATCAAAGGATTGAAACATCCTATGGAATCCCTTTTACATACAAGCGTGCATCACATTACTGAACAGATTAGCAGAGCGATCAAAAAAATTCCGGCAGAAGGCGAGAAATCCCTGCTTATAACAGGGGGAGGCGCATTTAATACCTTCCTTATCGAAGTGTTACAGGAAAAATTAGGAGCCCAGGTAACCATTCAAACCCCTACAGACCAGCTGATCGAATTCAAAGAAGCCCTGGTCTTTGCATTTATGGGAGTACTCCGTCTGGAACAGGAGATCAATGTATTACACTCGGTAACGGGAGCTCGCCGTGATTCCTCTTCCGGTGTACTGTACTTACCCGCTTAACAATTTCTGATCAATTACCTACAACGGAATGTTCCCGTGTTTTTTTGGCGGCATGGCAACCTGTTTTTTCTCGAGTGAACTGAAGGTTTTGATCAGCTTCCTCCTGGTTTCCCTCGGAGGTATTACTTCATCGATAAAGCCTCGACTAGCTGCCCTAAATGGATTAGCGAATTTCTCGGCGTATTCCGCTTCTTTTTCTGCCAGCTTTTTATCAGGATCATCAGCGGCCTTGATCTCTTTTCTAAAAATAATTTCACTGGCACCTTTAGCGCCCATCACTGCGATCTCAGCGGTTGGCCAGGCATAATTGAAATCGGCCCCGATATGCTTGGAATTCATCACATCGTAGGCACCACCATAGGCTTTCCTCGTAATAACAGTTACCTTGGGCACAGTAGCCTCGCTAAGGGCATAGAGCAATTTAGCTCCATGTACTATGATTCCGTTCCATTCCTGGTCTGTTCCGGGAAGAAAGCCAGGAACATCCACGAGAACCAATAACGGGATATTAAAGCTATCACAAAAGCGTGTAAATCGGGCTGCCTTTCTCGAACTGTTTACATCGAGTACTCCTGCCAGAAACATGGGTTGGTTAGCAACAATACCTATGCTTTTTCCCGCCAAACGGGCAAATCCTACAATTATATTTTCTGCAAAATCTTTGTGAATTTCAAAGAAACTGTCTTCATCAATAATCCCGCCGATCACCTCGTGCATATCATAAGGTTTATTTGGACTGTCCGGAACAAGGTCTTCTAAGACATCACGCATCTCATCTTTTAATTCAAAAGGCAGGTCTCTGGCCTTTTCTTTGTGACTTTGAGGCAGATAGCTCAGCAGTGTTTTTACATCTTCAAGGCACTCTACATCATTGGAAGAAGTCTTGTGGGCCACTCCTGATTTGATGGCATGGGCGCTTGCACCTCCCAGTTCCTCAGCTGTAACTTCTTCATTAGTTACCGTCTTAACCACATTGGGCCCGGTAACGAACATATAACTTGTATCTTCTACCATCAGCGTGAAGTCGGTAATCGCAGGAGAGTACACCGCTCCACCAGCACAAGGCCCCATGATCGCCGAAAGCTGCGGGATTACGCCTGAAGCCTTTACATTTCTATAAAAAATATCAGCGTAACCTCCCAATGACCTAACCCCTTCCTGTATTCTTGCTCCGCCGGAATCGTTTAATCCGATTACGGGAGCTCCCACATTCATTGCCAGGTCCATGATCTTACAAATTTTTTCAGCATGGGTTTCGGATAGAGCACCTCCAAAAACAGTAAAATCCTGAGCATAGACATAAACCAACCTACCGTGGATGGTACCGTAACCTGTCACTACACCATCACCGAAATAGATCTCTTTATCCATTCCAAAATCTGTAGTTCTATGGGTCACCAAAATCCCCATCTCCTCAAAAGATCCCTCATCGAGCAAGTAAGCGACCCGTTCCCGTGCTGTTAACTTCTTTTTCTGGTGTTGTTTATCGATTCGATGCTGACCCCCACCAAGCTTGGCCTGTTGGATCCTATCGTTTAATTTCTTGTAATTATCACTCATCTTTTATGAAGTTGGGGTTCTAAGGAGTTTCTGGTCTTGCAAATATTGCTTCAAGGCCACATAAGCTGCGATCTCTGCTTCCTGCAGTGCCTTCTTCTTTAGTATTTCAGGGGAATAGTGGTCTTTTACAAAATGGGTGTCGAAGTTCCCGGAGCGAAATGCTTCGTGTTCACAGACAAATAGTCCGAAGGGCAAGGTCGTTTGCACACCTTCCACTTCGTATTCCTCTATGGCCTTGGCCAATCGTTGTATGGCTTCTTCCCTGCTTTTTCCATAGGTAATCAATTTTGAGAGCATGGGGTCGTAGTAAATGGGTATTTCCATCCCTTCCTTAAAGCCATTGTCAACCCTCACTCCTTCGCCACCAGGTAAACGATAACGTTCCAGGGTACCTACACTGGGAAGAAAATTATTCAGCGGATCTTCGGCATATACCCTGAGTTCCAAAGCGTGACCCTTTATTTTCAGGTCTTCCTGTTTCATGTCAAGCGCTTCTCCCCTGGCCACCCTGATCTGTAACTCAACCAGATCTACGTCTGTGATTAGCTCCGTTACAGGGTGTTCAACCTGTAATCGGGTGTTCATTTCAAGAAAGTAGAAATTGAGATCGGCATCCATCAGGAATTCAACGGTCCCTGCGCCAAGGTAGTCGCAGGATCGTGCCACCTTCGTAGCTGCTATTCCCATTTCTTTCCTCAGCTCAGGCGTTAAAATAGCTGAAGGCGCTTCTTCCACCACTTTTTGATGCCTTCGTTGTATGCTGCATTCCCGTTCAAAGAAATACAGGATATTACCATGTGCATCAGCCATAATCTGTATTTCAATATGACGAGGTGAATTCACGTATTTTTCGATAAAGACAGAGCCATCACCAAACGCTGATGTAGCCTCAGAAATAGCCCTTTCCATCTGTGATTCCAGGTCTTTTTCTTGCTCCACTATCCGCATTCCTTTCCCTCCACCTCCGGCAGAAGCCTTAATCAAGATGGGAAAGCCTATTTCCTTTGCAATACTCTTCGCCTTTTCAATATCAGCAATGGCCTCGTCTATTCCGGGCACCATTGGGATGTCATAATTTTTAACGGCTTCCTTCGCCGCCAGCTTGCTCCCCATCATCCGAATGGCTTTCGGTTTAGGCCCGATAAATATCAGTCCGCTCTTTGTTACCGCATCTGCGAAATCAGCATTTTCACTTAGAAATCCATAGCCGGGGTGTATGGCATCGGCCCCCAGGCGTTTAGCCTCGTCAATGATGCGGGATCCGTTGAGATAGGATTCTTTAGAAGGAGCTTCGCCTATACAAACGGCTTCATCTGCGTAGGTGACATGAGGCGCATGCCTGTCGACCGTAGAATACACCGCCACGGTTTTAATGCCCATTTGCCTTGCGGTTTTCATCACCCTGATGGCAATTTCTCCTCTGTTGGCTACCAGTATTTTTTTCATATATTATTTACTAGTTATTCGTAAGAAATAAGCAGTTGTTTTTTATCTACGGTTTCCCCTGCCTTTACCGAAATTTTCTTAATTACTCCCTCCCTCGGGGAGGTAATCACATTCTCCATTTTCATGGCTTCCAGGATGATTAGCGGAGAGTCTTCCTTTACCGAATCGCCCTCTCTTGCCTTTATTTCCAGGATGAGTCCGGGCATAGGCGCAGAAATCGCCGTTATATTTTTTGCAGATCCGAGCGAAAAGCCCATACGTGATATTTGCTGATCTAATTCATCGGCCAGCACTACCTCGTAGACTTCATTTTTCACCTTCACCTTATAGGTTTTACTCAGGAAGTCACTCCCAACCACCTCAGCTGTAAAAGGCTTGTTTTCTTTTAAAACATGGTATTTAGATGGTGCTGTTTGAAGGATGTCTGTCTTTTCCAGATCAGACGCTGTGAGGGAAAATTCGTGTGTCTCATTTACGGAGACTTTAAACTTTTGAGGCATAATTAACGGATGGTTTCACAATTGAAAGAACGGAAATATATGTAAAAAATGGATGTTCGGAAAATAATATTTCCAGTTGTATTTCCGCTATTGATTTCAGCACTGCTCAAATCTGAGACAAAGGTAATTCTCATCGACTTTCCAATATATGATCTCTATCATATTTTGGCAAGCTGATCCTTCGTAATTATGCCAGATAAATTGATGTAGTGGAGAGGATAAATAATACATCCAAATCCGTATTTTTGGACAAAAGATTACAAAAATGCTGATCATAGGGATTGCTGGAGGTACCGGCTGTGGAAAAACCACGGTGGTCAATCAGATCGTCAATGAAATTCCTGAGGAAGAAGTTGGAGTGATCTCGCAGGACTCCTATTACAACGACCTTTCACACCTCACTTACGAAGAAAGAGCCAAGATCAATTTTGACCACCCGCGGGCCATAGATTTTGAGCTTCTGGGAAAGCACCTGAAAAGGCTTAGAAAGGGACAGCCGATTGATCAACCCGTATACTCCTTCCCTAAACACAACAGGACGAAGGATGTCATCAAGACCCATCCCAGAAAGGTCATGATTGTTGAAGGCATACTAATTCTGACACATCCGGAGATCAGAAAGATGTTCGATATCAAAATTTTTGTCCATGCTGATTCTGACGAACGACTAATCAGAAGACTAAAAAGGGATATCCACGAGAGAGGCAGGGATCTTGAAGAAGTACTGAGTCGATACCAAAACACCCTGAAACCCATGCACGACCAATTTATTGAACCGACAAAAGAATACGCAGATATTATTATCCCCAACAACAAGTACAATACCGTAGCTGTCAATATCGTAAGAACCATCATCACTGATAAGCTCAATTAATGGGTATGGGACTCAAAGAACTGAAGGAGAAAAAATGGTTTTCGATTGCAACTAACCTCTATATCGTGGTGCTCACAGCATTTGTAATATGGATGGTTTTTTTTGATACGAATTCGCTGCTCATCCATATGGAACTCAAGAAACAAATCAATACCCTTGAAAAACAAAAGGACTTTTTAAAGAACGAGATAGAAAAAGATAGAAAAACACTCGAAAAGCTATCAGACCCGGAAGAACTGGAAAAATTTGCACGGGAAAAGTATTATTTAAAAAAGAAGGGGGAAGAGATCTATCTCATTGAATATGAGGATAGCCTTAAAAATAAAGAGGATGAGCAAGAAGAATGAATTTTACGATTTTCCACCGACTTCAACCAAGGCCTGGAAACAGCAGATCCAATACGGTTTAAAAGGTCAGGACTACAATTATTTGTTAGTGTGGAACAGCCCAGACCAGATCGCAGTAAAACCTTTTTACAATACGGATGATCTGGAGCAACCTCCTGCCAGGGGTCTTTCTGCCGAAGATGAATGGAAAGTTGGTCAGCCTATCTCGGTTGAAGATACCGAACAAGCCAATGCCAGGGCGCTCAGATGTCTGGAAAAAGGCGCCGAGAGTTTATTCTTTAAGCTTCATTCGCCCGATATTGATTTAAGATCCCTCCTCAAGGGCATAGATTTGAAGCAGTACCCGGTTCACCTTGAAATCAATTTTCTCGCGGATACCCTTCTCGGAACCCTGAAGGAAATTTCACAGGAGAAAAAGGCGTCCTTTATTATACATTTTGATGTGATCGGTAATCTTGCCAGGACCGGAAATTGGTTCAGGTCCATGAAGGAAGATTTAGATGCATGGCTTCAGTTAAACAGAGAATTAGAAGGCTCCATTACGATTTCTATTGATGGGAGCCTTTATCAAAATGCCGGGGCCATTCGGGTACAGCAATTAGCGTACATGCTATCACAAGCTCATGAATACGTGCATCATTTAAAAGCCAATGCGGCGGATGTAAAAATGCAAATCCCTGTCTTTAAGGTTTCGGTAAACTCGAATTACTTTTTTGAAATTGCCAAATTAAGAGCGCTAAGACAGTTATGGGCCACACTCGCCAGGGAATACGATGCCCCGGAACATTGCCATATTGTCGCCCAACCCAGCCAAAGGAACAAAACGATCTACGAATACAACTCCAACCTTTTACGCTCTACCATGGAGTGCATGGCTGCTGTCAATGGAGGAGCAGATACGGTTTGTAATCTACCCTATGATTCCCTTTATCAGAAAGAGAATGAATTTGGGGACCGAATTGCGCGTAATCAACTCCTCATTCTTAAGAATGAAAGTTATCTGGGTGCGGTTTCAAATCCTGCAGACGGGGCTTATTATATTGAAACTCTGACAAAGCAAATGGCAGAAAAGGCGCTTTCCCTCTTTAAACAATTGGAAGCTTCCGGCGGTTTCTTATACGCCTTAAAAGCGCATACCATTCAGCCTAAAATTAAAGAACAGGCCACCAAAGAACAGGAACGCTTCGATCAGGGTTCGGATATCTTAGTGGGGTCTAACGGCTACCAAAATAATCAGGAGGCTATGAAAGATAATTTGGAGGTATCCCCTTTTATGAAATTCGAGGCTAAAAAAACACTGATTGAACCTATTTTGGAAAAAAGGCTTGCCGAAAGCCTGGAGAAAAAACGACTAGAGCATGAGTAGAAAGGACTTGCAAAATATTGAATTAATCGGCGAAATTCCTGTTGCCGGGCATGCTGAAAAATCAACACACTTTGCCGAAGGAATTAAAGTTCACAATACTTTCGATAAAGAAGATACGGCTTCCTTAGAGCATCTTAATTACGCAGCCGGAATCCCTCCTTATCTAAGGGGTCCCTACCCCACCATGTACGTGCAAAGACCCTGGACTATAAGGCAATACGCAGGCTTTTCCACTGCCGAGGAGAGTAATGCGTTTTACAGAAGAAACCTTGAAGCCGGACAAAAAGGACTTTCGGTTGCCTTTGACCTCCCCACCCACAGGGGGTATGACAGTGATCACGAAAGGGTACAAGGTGACGTAGGCAAGGCAGGGGTGGCGATCGACTCGGTAGAGGACATGAAAATTCTCTTCGATGGTATCCCCTTGGATAAGATGTCTGTCTCCATGACAATGAACGGGGCTGTTCTCCCGATTATGGCATTTTATATCGTTGCTGCCGAAGAACAGGGCATATCCCCCGAAAAACTTGCAGGGACCATACAAAATGACATCCTAAAGGAATTTATGGTGCGGAATACATATATCTACCCCCCGGCTCCCTCCATGCAAATCATAGCCGATATTTTTGAGTACACCAGCAGGTTCATGCCCAAGTTTAACAGTATCAGTATTTCAGGCTATCATATGCAGGAAGCAGGCGCCACCGCCGATATTGAACTGGCCTACACCCTCGCCGACGGCCTGGAATACATCAGAACCGGACTGAAGGCCGGATTGGATATTGATGCTTTTGCCCCGCGACTCTCGTTTTTCTGGGCGATCGGGATGAATCATTTTATGGAAATAGCAAAAATGAGGGCCGGACGAATGCTCTGGGCCAAATTAGTTCAGCAATTCAACCCGAAAAACCCAAAATCACTCGCCCTGCGAACTCACTGTCAAACCAGCGGTTGGAGCCTTACTGAACAAGATCCCTTTAACAATGTTGCGCGAACAACCATAGAAGCTGCGGCTGCCGCATTTGGAGGAACTCAAAGTTTACATACAAATGCCCTTGATGAAGCCATAGCATTGCCCACAGATTTCTCCGCCAGGATCGCACGAAATACGCAAATCTATTTGCAACAAGAGACTGAAATTACCAAAACGGTTGATCCCTGGGCAGGATCCTATTACGTGGAATACCTTACTGATGCACTTGCCAAAAAAGCCTGGCAACTCATAGAAGAGGTTGAATCTCTCGGGGGGATGACCAAAGCCATCGAAGAAGGTATCCCAAAACTGAGAATAGAAGAAGCCGCTGCCAAAAAGCAGGCGAGGATTGATAGTGGAAAAGATATTATTGTCGGCGTAAATAAGTACCGCTTAGAGGAAGAAGAAATGCTTCAGATCCTGGAAGTAGATAATGCCGAAGTGCGCAGGCAGCAAATCAACCGCTTACAGCAGTTAAAAAAGAAACGGGATGAGAAAGCCCTGACTAGCGCCCTGAATCTTCTTACAGCTGCTGCCGGGAAGAAAATGAATGGCAGCAAAACTGAAGATAATTTGCTAGCTTTAGCCGTAAATGCTGCAAGGAACAGGGCCACCCTTGGGGAAATAAGCGATGCCCTGGAGACTGTGTTTAAAAGATATAATGCAAAAATCCAGACATTTTCAGGTGTGTATTCCAAGGAGATAAAAGACGATAAGAGTTTTAAAAAAGCCCGCACTCTTGCGGATGAATTTGCTTTGCAGGATGGACGCAGGCCGAGGATCATGATTGCCAAAATGGGCCAGGACGGGCACGATAGGGGTGCAAAAGTGGTGGCCACGGGTTATGCCGACCTCGGTTTTGACGTTGATATCGGCCCCTTGTTTCAAACTCCCGCTGAAGCGGCGAAACAAGCGGTAGAGAACGATGTTCACATCTTGGGAGTATCATCTCTCGCAGGAGGACACAAAACACTCGTTCCGCAGGTCCTGGAAGCGCTTAAAGGATTTGGCAGGGAAGACATCATGGTCATTGTTGGAGGAGTTATTCCAAAACAGGATTACGACTTTCTTTTTGATGCCGGTGCAGTTGCCGTATATGGTCCGGGAACAAAAATTAGTGAAGCCGCAATTCAGATTCTGGAAATCCTTTTAGATTCGGCAAAATAATCATTTACCATATCGCCTTAATTAATCTCAATTATTGCAGGCAACACGCCCTAAGTTATTCACTTTCTGTTAACAAAATACATTTTCTGGCTAATCAAATAATCGTATTTTTAACCCCTAACTTACTATGAGATGGGTAAAATAATTGCTATTGCAAACCAAAAGGGCGGTGTGGGCAAAACCACCACTACCGTTAACCTGGCTGCCTCGCTGGGTGTTTTGGAAAAAAAGGTGCTTCTGATCGATGCAGATCCTCAGGCGAATGCCACCTCCGGATTGGGAATTGACGTTGATTCTGTTGAGCTTGGCACTTATCAGGTACTGGAACTTACCCGTGCCGCTACGGAGACTATTGTAAAAACTTCCTCTCCCAATGTAGATCTGATTCCTTCACATATCGATTTGGTAGCTATTGAAATTGAGCTGGTTGATAAGGATGACAGGGAGTATATGATGAAACAGGCGATCAGCGAATTAAAGGATGAGTACGATTATATTTTGATCGATTGCGCTCCTTCCCTTGGGTTGCTCACTCTAAACGCCCTAACGGCGGCAGATTCGGTGATCATTCCTATTCAATGTGAATATTTTGCTCTCGAAGGCCTTGGAAAACTTCTGAACACTATCAAAAGCGTTCAACGCATTCACAACCCCGATCTCGACATTGAAGGACTGCTGCTTACCATGTACGATTCCAGACTCAGGCTGTCCAATCAGGTGGTGGAAGAAGTTAAGAAACATTTTTCGGATATGGTATTCGATACCATTATTCAGAGAAACGTAAGACTTGGGGAAGCTCCCAGTTATGGGGAAAGTATTATAAAGTATGACGCAAGTAGCAAGGGTGCGTCAAATTACCTCAATATGGCCAACGAGTTACTCAAAAAGAACAAGGAGAAAGTGTGATGGCAAAAGCGACTAAAAAACAGGCTCTTGGCCGCGGATTATCCGCGCTGCTAAAAGATCCTGACAACGACATCAATTCGGTTACGGATAAAAATGCCGATAAGGTAGTGGGCAATATTGTTGAGTTGGAACTCGATGCAATTGAAGTCAATCCCTTTCAGCCCAGATCCAATTTTAATGATGACGCCCTTCAGGAACTTGCATCCTCCATCCGTGAACTCGGCGTAATTCAGCCGATAACCGTTCGAAAACTCGATTTTAACAAGTATCAACTCGTTTCAGGGGAGCGGCGTTATCGGGCTTCCAGGCTCGTAGGGCTAGATACCATCCCCTCATATATACGAATCGCAAATGATCAGGAGTCACTGGAGATGGCCCTGGTGGAGAATATTCAGCGTGAAGACCTCGATCCTATTGAAATTGCGCTCTCTTACCAGCGATTGATCGAGGAGATAGAGCTCACTCAGGAAAAGCTTAGTGACCGGGTTGGAAAAAAAAGATCTACTATTACTAATTACCTCCGTCTTCTGCGGTTAGACCCGATCATACAGACCGGTATGAGGGATGGTTTTATCACCATGGGACACGGTCGTGCCCTGGTGAATATTGACAAACGCCTTGACCAGCTCGGTATTTATGAAAAAATCATCGAGGATGGCTTATCTGTCCGTCAGACGGAAGAATTGGTAAGACAGTATCACGATTCAGGTTCAGCTCCAAAGAAATCAACGAATAAAAAATTAGACAAATCACTGTTTATCCTCAATAGTGAAATTGCACTGTCTCATTACCTAGAAACAGACGTCAGCCTAAGTACCCAGGATAACGAAAAAGGAAAATTGTCACTTACCTTTGATTCCAAAGAAGATTTAAACCGTATCATAAAACTAATCACCGGTGAGTAGTCGGTCTTTTTTTTTTATAATTCTCTTCTGTGTTTTTGCTTCTACCTATGGGCAGGAGAAAAGAACCGAGAACGATTCCCTGAGGAGCGATCTGAAGGATAAAGGCATTGTCATTGACGGGAGGATTGAAAAAAAGGACGTCAATCCACTTGCACCGAGTAAAGCGGCATTTTATTCGGCTATTTTGCCCGGACTCGGGCAAATCTACAATCGCCGGTATTGGAAGCTGCCCATTGTTTACGGAGCGTTGGGAACCGGAATTTATGCCTATATCTACAATGATGATTTATACGACCGATTCAGGTCGGCATTCAAAAGGCGCCGCGCGGGTTTTACTGATGACGAATTTTACGATCTGAATGGCAGTGGAATCGTGCCGGGCAGTCCCGATCTTTCAGACGAGGCCTTGCAGGACGCTCAGGAACGATATCAACGGGACCGTGATCTTGCTCTGTTGATCACTATCGGACTCTATGCCTTTAATATTATCGATGCCAATGTAGATGCTCATTTGCAGCAATTTAACGTGGATGATGACCTCAGCCTGGATATAAAACCTTATCTAGAATATCATCCCATAACCTCCGATCCAAATTATGGGTTGGCCTTAACCATAAAATTTTAGTCAGTGAATATAGCGTTATTGGGTTATGGCAAAATGGGTAAAATGATCGAAAAGGTGAGCCTGAATCGGGGCCATAAAATCGTTGCCCGAGTCGATATAGGATCTGCGGAAAGAGACTACAACCAGATGGACGTAGCGATTGATTTCAGTGTTCCCGAGTCAGCGGTAGAAAATATAAAGGGATGCCTGGCAAATGGAGTCCCCGTGATATCTGGTACAACAGGCTGGCTCCAACACTATGAGGAGGTCGCCGAATTTTGTAAAAAAGAAAAAGGCGCATTTATTTATTCCTCTAACTTCAGCCTGGGGGTCAATATTTTTTTCGAATTAAATAGTATTCTGGCCAAAATGATGGCGGGTACAGGGGAATATAAAGTCAGCATCGATGAAACCCATCACATTCACAAGCTCGATGCTCCAAGTGGAACCGCCATAACACTGGCAGAAGGAATCATAGGAGCTACCGATTACACCCGGTGGCAGCTGAATAAGGACGATGATGATGCCGTAGTAGTGCGTTCACATCGGGAGGGCGAAATCCCGGGTACCCACGAGGTAACTTATTCCGGTACCGTGGATGATATAAGTATTAAACACACTGCCCATAACAGAGAAGGATTTGCCCTTGGAGCTGTTGTGGCTGCCGAGTGGATTCAAGGAAAACAAGGCGTATATAGTATGAAAGACGTGTTAAACCTTGGTGCAAAATGACAACAAAATAATACCTTGCCTCCGCAAAGGCTTAAATTGCAGATATGGACGTTACACAATGGATCTTATTTATACTTCTTGTACAAGTCATACACTTTCTGGGGACCTGGAAACTCTATAAAAAAGCTGGCAGACAAGCCTGGGAGGCAGCGGTTCCGGTATATAATGCGGTGATCCTGATGAAGATCATCAAAAGGCCGGGATGGTGGGTGATCCTGCTGTTTATTCCCATCATTAACTTACTGATGTTTCCCGTGATTTGGGTGGAGACCATCCGGAGTTTTGGGCGCAACAGCCTTAGTGATACCTGGCTGGTTATTCTTACTCTGGGTTTTTATATCTATTACGTCAATTACAGCCTGGAGGTAGAACACATCAAAGACCGCAGCTTACATCCCAAAAGTGGTACCGGGGAATGGGTGAGTTCATTAGTCTTTGCTGTGGTGGCGGCAACATTGGTTCATACCTATTTTATTCAACCCTATGTCATTCCCACCGGATCTCTGGAACGCACGCTGAGGATTGGTGATCTCTTGTTTGTAAGCAAATTTCACTACGGTGCAAGGACTCCCATGACAACCATTGCAGCTCCAATGGTTCATGATACCCTTCCTGTGCTTGGGATCAGATCCTACCTGAAGAAACCACAACTTCCTTATTTCAGGTTGCCCGGCTTTACCAAGGTTGATCGAAACGATATCGTCGTTTTTAGCTGGCCGGCAGATACCGTCAGGGCATTTTTTAAAAAGGAAAAAGGGGTTGTTAAGCCTATCGATAAGAAATCGAATTACGTAAAACGATGTGTAGGCCTTCCCGGGGATTCCCTGGAGGTAAGAGACGGATATGTTTTTATAAATGGGGAACAACTGGTGCTCTCAGACCGTGCCAGACCTCAATATGATTATATGCTATATGCCGGTAAGGGAGTATCCTCCAGATTGTTACTGGAAACCGGAGTTACTGAATTCAACAGGACGTATGTGGCCCAATCGCTGAATCCACAACAGATCATGACCCTGAGGGCTTCGGGATATGCAGTTTACAACCAAAATAACCCGCCGGTTATACTCACTGATAGCAGAGGAATATCTATTGACCTGATCAGGAGCCTGGGGCTATCACTTCGGGAGATTACCGATAGGGAGCGGCAAGCTACCCTTACAGATGAGATGGCTTTAAGCTTACGCAATAACTCTCAAATCGATTCAGTGGTTAGGATTATTGAGCCCGCCGGGGTTCCGGGATACAATATTTTTCCGCAAAATGAATCCTATCCCTGGAACAACGACAATTTTGGTCCTATTTACTTGCCCGCCAAAGGGAGTACCGTTGCTATCAATGTTGAAGTCCTGCCGCTGTATAAAAAAATTATAAGGGACTATGAGAACAACACCGTAAGTGTTTCAGGAAATCAGGTGATGATCAATGGGGAAGCGGCCAGCAATTACACCTTCAAACAGGACTATTATTGGATGATGGGAGATAACCGGGATCATTCAGAGGACAGCCGTTCCTGGGGTTATGTCCCGGAGAATCACATCGTGGGGACCCCTATTTTTATCTGGCTGAGTTTTGACAATTTTAATGACGGGATAGCCAACTGGAAGCCACGCTGGGATCGAATTTTTACGACAGTTCACGGCAGTGGAGAGCCCGTATCTTACTTCCGATACTTTTTAATGGCCCTGGCAGGCTGGTTTATCTTTGATTTCGTCAGGAAAAGAAGAAAAAAGGCAAAGAATTAAAGAATAATACCACCATACAGCTATGCGCTGTCTACTACACCCTGTGTATTTCCCAAATATAATAACGATGGCCCTGCTGGCCCAGCAGCAGTGTGTATGGGAGGTCATGGATTATTTTGAAAAGCAGACCTTTAGAAATCGAACCTACATCAGTACAGATCAGGGGAAACAGATGCTGAGTATCCCCATCAGCCATGTTGGTGGCAAAAAAGGAAAACAATATTACAGAGAAGTTGAGACCGATAATACGTATCCATGGCAAAGGCAACATTGGCGTTCCCTGCAAACCGCCTATCGTTCTTCCCCCTTTTTTGAATATTACGAAGATGATTTGGCCCCACTCTTTCAAAAAGCAGCTGCTTCCCTGCTCGACCATAATATCCACTGTATGGAGATTGTATGTTCCTTGTTAAATCTGACTCTGCCTACCCAAAAAACTACTTTGTATAATCCTTCTCCCAAAGAAGTCAGGGATATGCGCTTTCTGGTCGATGCTAAAAGGCCTGCTCCTATTAAAATGCCCGTTTACACTCAGGTGTTTACAGAACGTAATGGATTTATTGAAAACCTCAGCATACTGGACCTTCTCTTTAACGAAGGCCCCAATACTTTGAATTACCTACAGGAACTAAACCTAACAGATGCTTAGATTTTTCCTTCATTACGGGATACATTTTATCATACCTGTAGTTGTGGGGTTACTTTTTTTTAAAAACAATCAAAAGCGTGTGATCCTCATTCTGCTGGCTGCCATTTTGATCGATTTAGATCATTTACTGGCTGATCCTATTTTCGATCCCCATCGGTGTAGTATTAATTATCATTTTCTACACCAGTATTGGGCGGTTGCGGTCTATATTCTTTTTCTACTTATAAAACCCCTGAGGATCTGGGGAATCGGACTTTTGATTCACATCCTTGCCGATTGGACGGACTGTCTGCTTATGGGTTTTGAAAACGGAATGTAGCCTTTATTGGGGTGTGGTCTGATAAACGAATATCAAAGTTTTGGTGTCCACTTATTTCTAATTCTTCGTCCACCAGTACGTAGTCAATCCGGAAAGGCAGGAATTTAAACAGCAATGTATTTCCCAGGCCGTTACCACTTTCCAGAAATGAGTCTTCCTTATCTTCCTTCAAGATGCGATACACTTTGGAATACTGAGTATTATTAAAGTCGCCGCAAAACACGACAGGGTGTGCTACATCGCGACTGTGCTCAAGAATTTGACCTGCCTGTTTCTTCTGCCGTTCAATAGTATTTCCAAGTCGGTTATATAAGTTGATGGGATTCTCCCTCTTGATGGAGCCGGGTCGTATTCTCATTGACTGCAGGTGTACATTATATATCCTCAATGTATCCGCATTCACTAATACATCCACATAAATCGTATTATTGAGCGTATTCTCAAAGTCCAGAGCGCCACTAGAAATAATTGGATACCTCGAAAAAATGGATAGTGGGGCAAATCTTTTATCACCCCGCGGTGAGTAGACAAAATTATAGGGATAAGAACTTAATTTTTCTCTGCTCACCCTTGTAGAAGCAAATTCCTGAAAACACAAAATATCTGCGTCTTGTGCTGATACAAAGTCTAAAATCTTGTCTTGTATATCGCTTGGTCTGTCCCTGTAATTACCAATGAATTCCATCACATTATAACTCAATATTGAAATGTCCTCAGGAGATTTATTTTCATCGCCCGTGGTAAATACCAAAAACGGGCCTAAAACCAAGAACCAGAGGACCAATGCCATAAGGGGAATGAAGAGCAACTTGCTTCGTATTAAAGCATAACCAAAGCCAAGTATGAAATTTAGTCCTACCAAATACGGCGTAAACAATACTAGCAGGTCCAGAAAGACGACTTGAGAATCTATTAAAGTGATGTAAATGCTGAAAACAAATAACAGGCCGGATGAGCTGAGGGTGATCCATCTCATCAATTTAGCACTAAAGGAAGTAAGCCTCATAAGATTATTCTTCCTTCCCGGCTTTAAACAAGAAGTCCTTTTCAGCCTTAGAGAGACTTTCGTAGCCCGACTTGCTGATCTTATCAAGAATACTGTCAATTTTCCGTTGTCGGCTCTCCTTGTCGTAATCGATCTTCGACTTTTTCTGTGCGCCCCTTTTTCTGTAGACTGTTTTCATTGGGGCCTTCTTATCCCCGGGCTTAAATATGGCTCCAAGACTGTCGAGCAATTTTGCAAAACCTTCCCCGATATCCCTTCCTTTGGTGAGTTGCCTTGCATACATATAACCAAGGAGAGCACCCCCCAGGTGGGCGAGATGACCCCCGGAATTACTTGCCGGGATACTAATTAAATCAACCAGGACAAAAAACGCTCCGATATACCAGAGTTTCACATTGAAAAATATGACCCTAACTTCCTGATTTGGTATGTAAGCGCATATAAAGATCAGTACGGCGGTTACCCCTGCGGAGGCACCAATCAAGGCCGACTTTGACCCCATAAATACCGGGAATATATTATAACTGAGTACAAAGAGGAGTCCGCCCAGGATCACACCTAGGAAATAAACGTTGATCAGTTTTCGGGCCGAAAAAAGATTCATGAAAATCCTTGCCGAAAAAAGAGCAACAACATATTCCAAAACAAATGCCAGAAATCAGCGTGAAAAAACGAATAGGTGACAATAGACCAGGGTTGGGTAAAAAAGGCCATCAAGTCTACCGGTAATTCGAACCACTGAGAAATAGCATTACCCCGGAAGCCCAATAAAAAGGGCAGTAATGCATTCAGGATAAAGACCACCACATTAACGGCGATGAGTTTCTCTGCGATGCTCAGTCGAGCGAATTGATATCGAAGTCCGCCTGTATTCATAGACCTAGTTCCATCTGTTATTATTAAACTGGTTTTTCTTCCAGTACCACATCATTATAAATCCAAAAAGTGCTCCTCCTACGTGTGCAAAGTGGGCTATTCCTTGTCCAAAAATTGAGTATCCTGTAACACCTGAAAATAAGTCGAGCCCTATAAGTACCGGGATAAAATACTTCGCTTTGATGGGAACCGGCAGAAAAATAAGAAATAGTTCGCTATTGGGAAAGGACATTCCAAAGGCAACTAAAATCCCATAGATGGCACCTGATGCACCAACGGCCGGCGTGCTGTAAGACATAAGAAAGTTGTCAATGGTTGTCCTCGATGCCAATTCATACCAGCCTGTGTTAAATTTTCCCTGAGATATAATATCTATAACTTCAGGGCGGGTCAGACCCGAAGACAGCAACACGTTCATTCCCTCATTGAAGTAGTAATAATTCACCGCCGTATGGATCAGGGCGGCTCCTATCCCGGCAGAAAAATAGAAAAACAGAAATTTTTTCTTTCCCCACATTTGTTCAAGAGGCGAACCAAAGGCCCACAAGGCATACATATTAAAGAGGATATGCATAAATCCTCCGTGCATAAACATATGGGAAATCACCTGCCATAAAGCAAAATTTTCATTCTCAGGGAACCAAAGGGAAAACCATTGATACATCTGCTCCCCGAATAAAGAAGTAGCTATAAAGAAGATGATATTGATAATAAGGAGATGTTTAATAGCCCCGGTTAGTCTTCCCATTTAATTAAATTTTTTGTCGATTTCGTTTTCGGTTAAGGTGATAAAGATCGGTTTATTAAACGGACTAAGCATGCTTTCCTTACAGGCGAAGAGATCATTTACCAACGCCAGCTGGGAATGGGTATCCAATTGATCTCCTGATTTAACGGAGACACTACCGCAAAGCGCTTTTGCGAGCATATCAGACTGAGAAAGGTTAGTAGATTCATTCCCCTGTCGGTATTCTGCAATAAGATGGTCCAAAACCGGGCGTACTTCTTTTTCCGGAACAAGAGGAGGTAAACCTGTAATCATTATTTCCTCTTTTTTGCTTATTTCGATGACAAATCCCAGGGTGCGTAATTGATCCAGTAAATCTTCTATCACTCGGATTTCTGCATCACTAAAATTTAACGAAACGGGAAATAACAACTGCTGACTCAGACTCTCCTTCAAAGTCATGCTTCGAAGGAATTTTTCATACAGTACCCGCTGGTGGGCACGCTGCTGATCAATAATAAGCATCCCTGATCTTATGGTTGTTACGATGTATTTTCTTCTGAGCTGAAAGGTGGTTCCTTCGTTAAGCTGCTTTTCATCGGAAGGTGGAAAAATAGCTCCTGAGACGGCTTCAGATTCAAAGTGAACACTGCTGAATGCTTCTCCCCTGCTCGACTTAGATTCCAGGTCTACGAAAAGGTTTTCCCAGCCTTTTGCAGATTGCCTGCTATAGGCGCCGGAACGCCCGTATGAGGTTGCAGTCTCTTGCTGAAATGGATTAAACCCCGGATTTACGGCAATTCCTGGAACCTCAGCCTCTTTATTTTGATAGGCATAGGGTGTTTCCAAGTTCTGGTCCTGCTCAAAATCGAGCATAGGTGCCAGGTGGAATTGTCCCAGACTGTGTTTTACCGCTGCCCTCAAAATGGCATAGAGGGTGTGTTCATCATCGAATTTTATCTCCGTCTTTGTCGGGTGGATATTGATATCGATGGAGGTGGGATCTACGGTGAGGTAAAGAAAATACCCCGGGTACGAATCAGGTTTGATCAGGCCCTCAAACGCGGATTGTACTGCGTGATGCAGGTACGGACTTTTAATAAATCGATCATTGACAAAGAAGAATTGCTCTCCCCTGCTTTTTTTGGCAAAGGCAGGCTTACAGATAAAACCATCGATTTTCACTACCTGAGTTTCTTCCTGGACCGGCACCAGTTTTTCATCGGTCTTATGACCAAAAATATTGATAATCCTTTTGCGCTGTGAGTTTTGATTTAGATGAAATAATTCACTGTCGTTGTGGTAAAAGAAAAAACTGATTCCCGGGTGAGCCAGGGCCACACGATGAAACTCATCGGTAATGTGACGGAATTCCACCTTGTCAGATTTTAGGAAATTACGTCTGGCGGGTATATTGTAAAAGAGGTTTTTGACAGCAATAGAAGTGCCCTTTGGGGTTACGGCTGCCTCCTGAGACACCACATTACTCCCTTCAATTCTCAGATGGGTTCCCAGTTCTTCATCCCCCGGGCGGGTTTGCATATCAACATGCGCAATGGCAGCGATGGAAGCAAGGGCTTCTCCCCTGAAGCCTTTGGTATGAAGCTGAAAGAGGTCTTCGGCACTCCGGATCTTGGAGGTTGCATGCCGCTCAAAACTGAGTCGGGCATCTGTAGGGCTCATCCCTATTCCGTCATCGACCACCTGAATCAGGGTTTTACCCCCGTCCTTAACCACCAATTTAATTTCACTGGCCTGTGCATCCACGGCATTCTCCATCAACTCCTTAACCACAGAGGCAGGTCGCTGAACAACTTCTCCTGCTGCAATCTGGTTAGCCACATGATCTGGCAAAAGTTGAATACGGTCTGCCATTATCAGGAAATAAATATAGAAAGGTCGAAATCGATGATGTATAAAACAATTAGGATAAGAACGGCCAGGATCAATAGAAAACGGAGGTTGTAGTTTTTGTCTGCACCCTTCCTGAGATCAGACATCGCACTGCTGAACTTTGATTTTAATCCTCTGGGAGGCTCTACAGTAGATCGGTATCGATCTAGTTTTCTCTCCATTTTAAAGGGGTTACCTTCCCCCTTATCATCATAATATCGCGGTGAGTAATTGTATTTCTTGTTCCTTCGCAGTTTCGTAAATCGTCCCATATCGCTCCAGTGTCAAAGGTACTTAAATATCGAAAAAGTGAGGAAGCACAGTTCCCAAAATTTGTTAACACCGATTGTGAGAGGGAAAGTTTGATTTATTTCCCGAGGACAGCCATTTTGATGGCAGCGATAGCAGCTTCGGTTCCTTTGTTTCCGTGTGTTCCTCCGCTTCTGTCTTTTGCCTGTTGAAGGGTGTCATCGGTAAGGACGCAAAATATGACAGGCGTAGCTGTATTGACATTCAGGTCTTTGATGCCCTGTGCAGTGGCACTGCAGACAAAATCGAAGTGCTGTGTTTCTCCGCGGATTACACTGCCTATAGCAATGACGGCGTCTGGCTTTAGCTCTTCGATCATCTTTTTACAGCCAAAGGTGAGTTCAAAACTCCCGGGCACGTTCCACCTGAGCAACTGGTCTTCTTTCAGGCCACATTCAACTAGAGTCGTATGAGCCCCTTGATAGAGTCCTTCCGTAATTTCCTCATTCCACTCAGAAACCACGATCCCAATTTTTAAATGGGACGCATCAGGGATACTATCTTTATCGTAGTGCGATAGGTTGCGATTTGCGGTGGCCATTCTACTTATTGAGTTTGAGCCATCCCAATAAAGACGTCAATAGTCTGCGCTTCAGTGGAATCCGGAAAGTCATCTTTTACGCGTTGGAAGTAGCCTAGTGCCTTCTCTTTCTGATCTAATTCTAATGCAGCTACGCCGGCTTTGTACAAAAATCGCGGAGTAGTGAGATTATTGTTATCCTCGGCAAAAGCTTTTTCGTAATACGTGAGGGCGTCTGCAGTCTGCCCCAATTGGAGAAAGGAGTCGCCTATGCTTCCAAGAGTTAAAGAAGCCGTAATTTCCTCATCAGGAGATACCTGTTCCAGATATTCTATGGCCTTGTCATACTGCTGCAATTCTTTATAAGCCATACCCGCAGCATAAGTGGCAATATTTGCTGACGGAGTACCTGAGTACTCATCGATGATGTCGAGATAGCCGTACTTCCCCTCAGCTCCATTGAGGGCAAGCAGGAACAGTGAATCCCTCTCCGCAGTATTTTGCAAGGCTTCGTTAAAGTACCTGTTGGGATATAGCATTTCATTGGCTGCACTTGCATTTTTTGGCATTTGCACGAATTGATTGTATCCTAAATAACCCAGCACGGTAACGGCGATGACGCCAATGACGCCAAGGATATAATTCTGGTTGCGTGCTACCCATTGTTCCGATTTGGAAGCGCTTTCATCCAAAGCGCTGAATACTTCGGCAGTAGTGCTTCCCTGTTCTCTCAGGGCTTTTTCCTCTTCTTTATTCTGAGGCTTGTAGCCCCTCTTCTTATATGTCGCCATAGTTCCTTGGATTGATCGCGCAAAAATAAAGTTTTTATCGAAAACCGAAGGGTATTTATTTGTTATTTTTGGATATTATTCGGCCCTAAAAACCATTTTCAACTCAGCTTTTAATGTTTCTTCAGAAGATTTCCCTCCTCAATTATAAAAACTTTGCCGATATACAATTTGAATTCGATGCTAAGATCAATTGTTTTGTCGGGAATAACGGAAGGGGGAAAACCAATATGCTCGACGCCATATATCACCTGTCTTTCGGTAAGAGCTATTTCAATCCCATTGCAACACAGAATATTAAACACGGGGAGGACTTTTTCGTAATCGAAGGCAATTTTTCGCTCAATGACAGAGAGGAAAAAATCGTTTGTTCCTTAAAACGCAATATAAAAAAGGTAATCCGAAGAAATGGCAAGGCGTATGACCGACTTTCAGAGCACATAGGGCTGTTGCCCCTGGTCATCATTTCACCGGCCGACCGGGATCTTATTATTGAAGGAAGTGATACCCGAAGGAAATTTATGGACGGAGTGATCTCCCAATCCGATCCCGAATACCTCCACGCACTGATGAATTACCAAAAAGCGGTATCGCAGCGCAATGCCTTATTAAAATATTTTGCAGCCAATCATACCTATGACCCAAAAACCATAGAAGTATACAACGAACAGCTACAAAACTACGGGCAGGAGATCTATAAAAAGCGCGTGGCATTTGTAGAAGAGATCTACCCTATATTCAAAGAACAGTACAAGCTAATTTCAGGAGATACCGAGGAAGTAAACCTGGTTTACAATTCCCGTTTACACGAAGCTAGTCTGGCAGAGTTGCTCTCGTCGAACATTGATCGAGACAGGGCGCTGCAATACACTAGTGTAGGAATCCATAAAGACGATCTCGATTTTCAAATCGGGGATTATCCCATTAAAAAATTCGGGAGTCAGGGCCAGCAGAAGTCATTCCTTATCGCTCTGAAATTTGCGCAATTCAAGTTGCTTAAGAAACTAGTTGGCACCACTCCCATCCTGCTGCTCGATGATATTTTTGACAAATTGGACGAAAGTCGGGTTGCCCATATCATATCTTTGGTGGAAGATGATAATTTTGGTCAGATTTTTATAAGTGACACCCATGCTGAACGCACGGAAAGAATCATTAAAGAAATACATCAGACCTATAAAATATTTCCTTTGTAAAAATGAAACAGATCTGTTCTTTTTTAACCATATTACTTTGTATTTCCTGCGGCCAGAAAGTGAAAAAGGAAGACCTGAAACACCTCAACGGATATTGGGAAATCTCCGAAGTGGAATTCCCTTCGGGGGATAAAAAACAGTATGAGATGAGCGCGACGGTCGACTATTTTGAAGTTTCGGACATGTCAGGGTATCGCAAAAAAGTTCAACCCCTTGCCAACAGCAAGTATATCACTTCTGACGATGCTGAGAAATTCAGACTCGAGCCAAGGCAAGATGCCTACATTATTATGTATCAGAACGAAATGAGTGAATGGGAAGAGGAAATCGAATCGCTTACCGATACAAGGCTTATCCTGAAAAATAACGAGCAGATTCGTTATATTTATAAGCGGTATGAGCCCTTAACTCTCGAATAAAAAATGGTCAGGAAGAAAAACAATGTATCTCTTAGCGAAGCCCTGCAAGAATTTATTTCTTCCAATAAATTACAAAAGGGTTTAGACAAGGTATTGATTAAAGAGGCCTGGGCATCTCTGATGGGCAATGGCGTAAACAATTACACCACCGGACTCGACCTGCGTAACGGCACTCTGTTTGTTTCCCTTTCCTCCTCTGTACTCAGGGAAGAGCTCAGCCTGGGAAAATCTAAGATCATAAATCTCTTAAATGAAGAGGTAGGCAGGGAAGTCGTCAAAAAGATCGTACTTCGCTAAGATCCCAAAACACAAAAAAGGACCTCCTGAGAAGGAAGTCCTGAGTTCAATTTCTTAATTTTAACTAGTAGATCTCGCGTCCTGAGAAATGAAATGCACCTTCAATGGCTGCATTCTCATCACTATCGGAGCCGTGAACGGCATTTTCACCTATATCCTTTGCGAAGAGTTTACGAATGGTTCCTTCTGCAGCTTCAGCGGGGTTAGTCGCACCAATCAGTGCCCGGAAGTCTTCCACGGCATTGTCCTTTTCCAGGATTGCCGAAACAATGGGACCTCTGGTCATAAACTCCACCAACTCGCCAAAGAAAGGACGTTCTTTATGAATGGCGTAAAACTCACGTGCATCACGCTTGCTGAGTTGAGTGTATTTCATGGCGATGATCTTAAATCCCGCGGAGGTAATCTTTTCTAAAATAGCACCGATGTGGCCGTTCTCCACCGCGTCGGGTTTGATCATTGTAAATGTTCTGTTTCCAGTCATTGGATAAAAATTTTCGGCAAAAGTAAGCTATCTAAATTCAACCTACAACATTAATACTCTTGTACCAGTTTGTTAAGGACTTTACCCTGATCGCTTATCATTTCCATCCCTACCTGCCTCGTTTTAAAATTAAAGCGGAGTAAACCAAAGCTTTTTTTCGCCACCACCTCTCCAAGCCTGTACGGATTTGGTTCCCCTGAATAACTGGAATAAACATGGGTAAGGCCGCTACTGGTAAAATCGATCAGAGGATAGGACATCCCTTCTAGGGTACTACTCGAAAATTCCGAGATATGGCGGTCACCAGAAAGGATGATTACTCCCTTGGCACCCGATTGTGCAACCGTAGTTTTTAACTTGTCCACCTCGTGAGGGAAATTTCCCCAGGTCTCAAACCCGTGCTGATTGGATAAAAACTGAATACTGCTTACAATAACATTAAAATCTGCCTCCGAAGCGTTTAACTCCTTTTCCAGCCAGGCCCATTGTTCTTCTCCCAAAACGGTTCCTTCCCCGTAAGGTCCTGGTTCATACCTCTTGCCCTTTTGTTGGGATGGTGTAAGTGCGGATCTGAAATATCGGGTATCAAGAACCAGGATCTTAAGCTCGCCTTCGGCTGTTTTAAAATTGTATCCGGCATAGACACCTTTTCTCTCACGTCTGGGGTCATTTTCAGGAACGTCCATAAAATCTAAAAAGACCTGCTGACTTTCATCTTTGGCCTCAAACTCCACCCCTCCGTCATTAAGTCCGTAATCGTGATCATCCCAGGTACCGATAACCTGCACTTCACTAAGCAGTTGAGCGTATTCGGGAATGCTCTTCTGCACCTCGTACATACCGGCTATTTTTTCGGGATCATCCGTATCCGCATAGACAATATCCCCTCCCCAGATCCAAACATCCGGCTCTGTTGCCAGCACATCATCCCAAAGCGAATTCTTTACATTATGTCTGTTACACGAACCAAAGGCAATGGTAAAATCGGCCTCAGTTGGAAGCTGTATTCTGTTTTCAGTGACCTCGGCAGTTTTACAATTAAAAAACGTAAGGGGTAAAAGGAAGAGAATTATTCGATTTTTCACGGTAAGTCGATTTATTACTAAAGTATGTTTTTTAGAGTTTAAATTTTTAATTGTTTCAAAAGTTAGCGATTATTTAACCTCTCGCATTTTCGTGATGAGTATTTCATATAAATTGTATCTTTGCAGGCATGAATTCAGCAAATGTTCGGGCTCTGAAGGCCCTGCTTAACACTCCCCAGAAAATCGCCATTATTCCCCATAAAAATCCAGACGGTGATGCCATTGGTGCTGCCTTAGGACTACACCTCTATCTCAAAAAAGAAGGCCATAACTCAGTTGTGATCAGCCCTAATGACTATCCGGAATTCCTGAAATGGATGCCGGGTACCTCAGAGGTGATGATCTTCGAAAAACAAAATACACAGGCAAAGGAGCTTATCGCAACAGCAGAAATAATATTTACTGTAGATTTCAATGATTTGGGAAGAATCGGACAAATGAAGGAGGTTTTGGAAGAAACTGAAACTACCTTTGTGATGGTAGACCATCATCACAGTCCGGCCGATTACGCTTCTATCATGTATTCTGACTCCGGGATGAGTTCTACCTGTGAGATGATCTATCACATGATAAAAGCCCTGGGAGGAGAAAATGAAATCAATCAAGAAATAGCCGATTGTCTTTACGCCGGAATTCTTACCGATACGGGCTCTTTTAAATACGCTGCTACCACAAGTGAGACCCATAGGGTTGTGGCTGCATTGATAGACCGTGGGGCCAGAAGTGCGGAGATCCACAAAGAAATATTTGACACCAACACGCCCAGCAGGCTTCATCTTTTGGGATGTGCCCTCAATAATATGGTGATCTTACCCGAATACAGCACTGCATACATCACCCTTAATCAGGATGAGTTGGATAAGCACCAGTTTAAAAAAGGTGATACGGAAGGCTTTGTGAATTACGGACTGACCCTTGCAGATATACGATTGGCTGTTATTTTTATCGAGAACAGGGAAGAAGGGATAATTAAAATCTCATTTCGTTCAGAGGGTGATTTTTCAGTGAATGAATTTGCCCGGGCATATTTTGACGGCGGCGGCCATACCAATGCTGCAGGAGGAAAAAGCACCCGATCTATGCAAGATACAGTCATCTATTTCCGCAACCTCTTAGAGAAACACAAAAGTGAATTGAGCAGATGAAAAAACTGATGCTACTTTTATTTGTATTTGCGGTCTTCGCCTGCAAAGAAGCTGAACCGAGAAGGCCGGTCAAGGTAAATTCCGGATCCTTTATCAAGGAGTCGGCAGAAAGAAACAGACGAATTCTGGAAGCGGAAGAAAAATTAATCAGCGAGATCATTAAAATCGACAGCCTTAATGAATACACAGCTACATCAGAAGGAAGTTGGTATACCTATCTGTTGAGCAATGAGGTGAGCACCTATACTCCTCAAACGAATGATTTGGTCCGATTTACATATGCACTTCTAACCCTCCAAAATGATACTATCTATTCTGAAGAAGAAATAGGCCTACAAACTTACAAGGTAGACAAACAGGGGCTGTTTCCGGGCTTGAGGAATAGTATTAAGTTATTAAAAGAAGGAGAAAAAGCCATTTTTCTGTTTCCGTCATCACTCGCCTATGGATACCCGGGCGACAAAAATAAAATTGGGGTTAACGTACCCTTAAAAGCAGTAATTACCATTATTCATATTGAAACCGATAAAGAAGAAAGTACACCCTAAAGTATTTATTAGATGAAAAAGACCTATTTCTATTACGCCACATTTATTTTGCTCCTTATAGGATGCAAGTCGAGCCAGTACGCCCATCTTGGCGATGGCATCTTTGCAGATATCAAAACAACAAAAGGAGACATTCTCCTAAAATTGAATCATGAAAGTACTCCGGTTACGGTAGCCAACTTTGTCTCCCTGGCAGAGGGCACAAGTCCTTTTGTAAGTGAAGAGTACAAAGAGAAGCCCTTCTACAACGGCTTGATTTTCCACAGGGTGATGTCTGATTTTATGATACAGGGAGGTGATCCAACCGCCACCGGGTCGGGGTATCCGGGGTATAGATTTAAAGATGAAATTGTAGATTCCCTTCGCCATGACAGGGCAGGAATTCTCTCTATGGCCAATGGTGGACCCAAAACTAATGGCAGCCAGTTTTTTATCACCCTTAAACCAACCCCATGGCTAGACGGTATCCACACTGTTTTTGGTGAAGTTGTTGAGGGAATGGCTGTGGTTGATTCAATTGGTATTGTAGAAACCAACCAGAAGAACAGACCGGCTGTGGATGTCGTTATGAACTCGGTTGAGATTATCAGAAATGGAAAGGAAGCTAAAAATTTTGATGCCGTCCAAATCATGAGTGATTACTTCGCCGAAGAAGAGGAAGCCATTGCCGCCATGAAAAAAATGCAAACGGATTTCGCTGAAGAAATGGCTGCACAAAAAGCTGCTGCGACGGCACTCCCCTCAGGATTAAAATTGATTGTCCTGGAAGAAGGAAGTGGAGAAAAACCTAAGATCGGACAAAAAGTGATGGTCAATTATGCAGGCTATTTAGAAGACGGCTCTATGTTTGACAGCAATTACGAGGAAGTCGCAAAGAAATACGAAAGATTTGATGAGGACAGAAAACTCGGTGGTGGGTACGATCCCTTCCCAATGGACTTCAGTCCGGATGCCCGACTCATACCCGGATTCAAAGAAGGGATGCTTTCCATGAAGGTCGGCGATAAAATAAGGGTATTTATCCCTCCTCACTTAGGCTACGGCCAGCAGGGAAGTGGCCCTATACCGCCAAATTCCAATCTGGTCTTCGATCTGGAGATCACAGGAATATTTGGAGACTAAAATTCATCCCCGCCAATGGCGGGGTTTTTTATGCCTTGGGAATTTCAGATAATATCGTCTTCAGAAATTTCCAGAATTTTTGTACTGAGGAGATCTGCACACGTTCATCCGGGGAATGCGCCCCTTTGATATTCGGACCGAAGCTTATCATATCCATTTGAGGATAGTGACTGCCCAGAATACCGCATTCCAGGCCCGCGTGACATGCCAAAACATTGGGCGATTCCTGAAATAATTCTTTGTATTGCTGTACGAGTACCTTAAGGATTTCAGAATCGGGATCTGGGGTCCAACCCGGATAATCCCCGCTTAGATTCACTTCGTAACCCGCGAGTTCCAGGACTGAGCTCAGACTACTGGCTAAGTTCAATTTACCAGATTCCACTGAAGAGCGTGTAAGGCAGCTGATTTTGATTTTCCCTTTTCCCACCTCTACCCTGGCGAGGTTATTAGACGTTTCCACCAGGTCCTTAATTGAAGTACTCATAGCAAAAACACCATTGTGAACCCCCTGAACGGCCCTGAGTAGCTTTCCCTGAGCGTCGTTACCCATGCATTTAGAGGGAAGATCTTGCGCAGATAGACTAATATTCAGCCTGGGCTCTGTTATTCGCAGTTCCAACTTAATATTCTCTATCATTTCCTGAATACCGGCAAGAACTTTTTCTTCACTGCCAGTAATAGCAAATCGGGCTACACTTTCTCTGGGAATCGCGTTTCGAAGTCCGCCTCCATCTATTTCACAGAGGTGTATTGAGCCTTTATCTGCGGCCGCAAAGAGAAGCCTGTTCATAATTTTATTGGCATTGCCAAAGCCACGGTGGATATCCATCCCGCTGTGTCCACCCTGTAATCCATTAACAAGGAGCTGGTATCCTTTCGCCCCGGAAGGC
Source organism: Muriicola soli (assembly GCF_004139715.1). Classification (GTDB taxonomy): domain Bacteria; phylum Bacteroidota; class Bacteroidia; order Flavobacteriales; family Flavobacteriaceae; genus Muriicola; species Muriicola soli. The sequence continues at coordinate 1,899,685 of NZ_CP035544.1, forward strand.
AGATCTGTCTCGATGTAATTTCCTGTCGCAGTAATATCAACACCCCCGGCGCATCCGATATCGATTTCATCGTCCTCTTCCGTATCCAGGTTCAGCAAGATAGATCCTTTTAACAGACCTCCCTCAAGACCTTTAGCCCCGGTCATTCCGGTTTCTTCGTCAATGGTAAAAAGAGCTTCCAGGGGAGGGTGTGGAATTTCATCTCCGGCCAGTATGGCCATAATCGCTGCCACGCCCATTCCGTTATCGGCACCAAGTGTAGTTCCCCTGGCTTTTACCCAATCCCCGTCTACGTACATCTCGATACCCTGCTCGTCAAAATTAAATACTGTATCGTTATTCTTCTGATGAACCATGTCGAGATGCGACTGAAGCACTACAGTTTTTCTGTCCTCCATCCCGGCTGTTGCGGGTTTCCTTATGATCACATTGCCTACCCTGTCCTTGCTAGTTTCTAGACCGAGTGAACTCCCAAAATCCATCATAAAAGCGATGACACGTTCCTCTTTTTTCGAGGGTCGGGGGACTGCATTGAGCTTGGAAAAATAGTTCCAGACGGCTTTGGGTTCTAAGTTTTGAATGTCCATTTGAATTTCTGCTGATTTTAGTTCAAAAATACTCAGCCCTATTGAAACGCACTCATAAAAATGGGTAAATTTACAGTCATGAATTACAGGCTGAAAAACGCTATTGTCCTCGCTTTACCCGTCCAAATCATTCTGATTAGCTGGATCAGTAATTATCCTTCCTTTATTGAAGAGTACTACAGTCGCGGTATTTACCCGGTAATTGCGGAAAGCATGCGCTGGCTTTACGGCTGGATTCCATTTTCCCTGGGCGACATTCTCTATACCCTTTTAGGACTGCTGGCCATACGCTATCTATTTACTAAGTGGATTTACATTAGAACAAAACCTGTCGCATTTATTCGAAACCTGCTGGTAGTTTTCTCAGTGGCATATCTGACCTTTCACCTGCTCTGGGGCCTTAACTACTATCGCGAACCACTTGCAAAAACATTGGGCTTACAAGCTTCCTATTCCGTGGAAGAATTGCTCGAATTTACAACCCGACTCACTGAAGAAGCCAATCGACAACATCTGGTTTTGACGGGCAATGATAGCGTACAAGTAAGCTTTTCCTTTAGCCGCCGGGAGATCTTCAAAAAAGTAGGAGCTGAAGACCATCCTGTATCTGACGAATTCCCGGAATTAGAGTATACAAACCCCAGTATCAAAGGATCGCTCTACAGTTTGGCTCTTACCTATATGGGCTATGGAGGCTATCTCAATCCCTTTACCCTCGAATCACAAGTCAATAGGAAAATACCCATGTTCAGGTTCCCTGTGGTCAGTTGTCACGAGATGGCACATCAATTGGGGTATGCCGCTGAAAATGAAGCTAATTTTATCGGGTATCTGAGGGCCGTCAACCAAAACGACCCGCATATTAAATACGCAGCCCTCTCCTATGCCCTTGGATATTGTCTCGCAGATCTCAGGTTCCAGGACGAGGATAAATTTCAGGAGGTCTACGGGAAGGTAAACCAGGGAATAAAATTAGACTACGAAGAGCTTAGTGATTTTTGGATCTCCTATGAAAATCCTCTCGAGCCTGTTTTTAAAGAAGTCTACAACAGTTTTTTAAAAGCCAACAATCAAGTGGAGGGGATTCGCAGTTACAATCAGGTAGTAGCACTTCTCGTGGCTTATCACAAGCAATCACCCCTTTAAAAACTCAGTCTTGAACTTCGCACTACATGCGAATAGCACGGTCATATGTTAAAAAGATGGGAATACCCTTCAATTCTCAACAGTTCGTTTATTTTTAGGCCGCTAATTTAAAATACAGCCTTTATGAATTTAAAATACATGATCTGGGCTATCGCCTGCTTATGTGCGGTACCACTTTCTTCCCAGGACTACTTTCCGAAAAATGACGGGGTGAAAGCAGAAAATAATAATTATACTGCGCTTACCCATGCCAGGATCTATGTAACGCCGTCGCAGATCATAGAAGACGGGACTTTATTGATTAAAGATGGTAAAGTGGTTTCTGCAGCTGCATCGGTTAATATTCCCTCTAATAGCGTAGTTATCGATCTGAAAGGCAAATACATTTATCCTTCTTTTATTGATGTGTATTCCACTTTTGGGGTAGAGCAGCCAAAACGCCCATCAGGGGGTGGCCGCTCTCCTCAATACGATCCCACCCGCGAGGGATTCTACTGGAATGATCACATCATGCCGGAAGCTGACGCGATCAATTCGTATAAGTACGACGACAAAAGTGCCAAGGCCCTCCGTGAAGCAGGCTTTGGTGTTGTCAACTCCCATATTCAGGATGGTATTGCACGCGGAACCGGGGTCTTGGTAGCTCTTAATTCTGAAGGGAACGAAGCTGAACGCATTGTCGACGACAATTCTGCTCAGTATTTTTCTTTTGACCGAAGTATCTTAAAAAATCAGTCGTATCCCACTTCCCTTATGGGTGCGATGGCCTTGCTTAGGCAGATGTACAGTGATGCCTCCTGGTATCAGAAAGGGATGGTAGATACCAAAGACAGATCTTTGGAGGCCCTGCTTGAGAACAAAGGCCTGGTTCAGGTTTTTGCAGCAGGAAATGCCGGGAATATCCTCAGGGCAGACAAAATAGGTGATGCCTTTGGTGTTCAATATGCCATCCTGGGAGGTGGAAATGAATTTGAACTTATTGACGAAATCAAGTCGACCAATGCAAAACTCATCATTCCGGTTAATTTTCCGGATGCTTATGACGTTTCGGATCCTTTTCAGGCCGATTATGTCTCTCTGAAAGATATGAGGCATTGGAACCAGGCACCTTCTAATCCCAAGGTCCTTGCCGATAATGGAATTGCTTTTAGTTTTACCCTACACGATCTTAAAAGTCCATCGGCCTTGAAAGAAAAGATCCAAAAGGCCATTACCTATGGTTTATCTGAAGAAAAGGCTTTGGAAGCCCTTACCCTGGCTCCGGCGACCCTCTTGGGCAAGTCTCAGATGATAGGATCTCTGCAGCCCGGGCGCTATGCGAATTTCCTGATAACCTCCGGAAGTGTTTTTGAAAAGGAAACCACTCTCTATGAAAACTGGGTCCAGGGACAAAAAAATATGATCAATGCCATGGATCTGAAAGATATACGTGGAACATACGACCTCCGGGTAGGAGGCACTACCTATGATCTCAGTATCAGCGGGGAAGTTTCAAAACCCAAGGCTGAAGTAAAGCAGGATACCGTAAAACTGACCTCAAAATTCAGTTACGACGGGGACTGGGTTACGATGTCTGTAACAACAGCCGATCGGGATACCTACCGGATGACGGCGAGGGTCAATACGGATAGTGACAACTTAAACGGAAAGCTAATCCTGCCCAATGGTGTTGATTCACAATTTACGGCAATGCGGAAGGAAGGACCTTCAAGCACCTCTTCAGAAAAAGAGGAGGGGGATTCCGTAGCTCCGAAAGTTATGCCATTAAAATTTCCTAATGTAGGATACGGTTATACTGAAAAAAGGAAGGCAGAAGATATGTTGTTCAGAAATGCAACTGTTTGGACAGGAGAAGCCGAAGGCGTATTGCAAAATACAGATGTGTTGGTCAGGAATGGAAAAATTTCTAAAATCGGTAAGAACCTCAACGCCGGAAGTGCCAAAGTAATTGATGCCAGCGGGAAACACCTTACTGCTGGAATTATTGACGAGCACAGTCATATTGCCGGGCTGGCTATTAACGAGGCCGGACAGAATTCTTCTGCTGAAGTAAAAATGACCGATGTTGTAGATCCCTCGGATATGGACCTGTACCGCAATCTGGCCGGAGGAGTAACCACCGTACAATTGCTACACGGATCAGCCAATCCCATTGGAGGAAGGTCGGCAATTCTCAGGCTAAAATGGGGAGAATCTGCAGACCAGCTTATCTTCGAGAACATGCCTAAATTTATAAAATTCGCTCTGGGAGAAAACGTAAAGCAGAGTAACTGGAACAGTTTCAATCGCTTTCCCCAAACCAGGATGGGGGTAGAACAGGTTTTTGTAAACTATTTCCAGAGAGCCAAAGAATACCAGGCTGTAAAAGAAAGTGGGAAGCCTTATCGCTACGATGAAGAAATGGAGGTCCTTGCAGAAATTCTCCGGGGAGAACGATTTATCAGCTGCCATTCTTACGTACAAAGTGAGATCAACATGCTGATGAAAGTTGCTGAAAAATTCAATTTCAGGGTGAATACCTTTACCCACATCCTCGAAGGGTATAAAGTGGCCGATAAAATGGCTGAACACGGTGTGGGAGGATCTACTTTCAGCGACTGGTGGGCATACAAATACGAGGTAAATGATGCGATCCCATATAATGCAGCCATCATGGCGAGCCAGGGGGTTACAGTTGCCATCAATAGTGATGACGCCGAAATGTCAAGGCGCTTAAATCAGGAAGCAGGTAAAACCGTGAAATACGGGGGGATGTCTGAGGAGGAAGCCTGGAAAACAGTGACTCTGAATCCTGCAAAACTTCTACACATCGATGATCGCGTGGGAAGTATAAAAGAAGGAAAGGAAGCCGATCTGGTACTTTGGAATGCTCACCCTCTCTCGGTTTATGCCAAAGCAGAAAAAACCATTATTCAGGGAACCACTTATTTTGACCTACAGGAAGACAAGGCCTTGAGGGAAGCCATTAAAAAGGAGCGCAGTGAGCTGGTCAGGATGATGCTTGATGAGAAAGACGGAGGGAGTAAAATGCAGCGACCCACACAAAGCAAGAAAGAAAGATTTAACTGTGATACCCTATAATATCAGGAATATGAAAAAATTAGTATATATCGTAATCGCCCTGTTAACAGGGATCAATCAAAACGGCCTAGCGCAGCAAACACCTGCCCCGGCCCAGACAGAATCTATCTCGATCACAGGTGCTACGGCCCATGTTGGGAATGGGACTATCATAGAGAATTGCACCCTCGTATTTGAAGCGGGAAAAATCACCGCCATGGGGGCTGATGTCACTCCGAAGGGCAAGGTAATTGACGCCAGTGGAAAGCACTTATATCCCGGATTTATTGCTCCGGGAAAATCCCTCGGACTTATTGAAGTCAATGCCGTACGGGCCAGTAACGACCAGGATGAAATTGGGTCGCTTATCCCTCATGTACGAAGCCTTATTGCCTACAACGCTGAATCGAAAGTGGTTGAGAGTATGAGGCCCAATGGCGTACTTCTAGGTCAGGTTACTCCCCGGGGTGGAAGGATTTCCGGTACCTCATCCATAGTACAGTTTGATGCCTGGAATTGGGAAGATGCTGCGGTTAAGGTAGATGATGGCATTCACCTGAACTGGCCTAATACTTTCAGGCGTGGTCGCTGGTGGTTAGGAGAACCAAGGGGCTACCAACCCAATAAGGATTACAAAGAACAAGTAGATGAATTGCTTTCGTTTTTAAAAAATGCCCGGGTATACGGAGAAGGAAAAGCCGAGAGTGTAAATCCGGCCTTTGAAGCCTCCCAAGGTTTATTTGATGGCTCCAAAACCCTCTACGTATATGCCCAGGATGAAAAACAGATTGTAGATGCTATCACTGCCCTTAAAGAGGCTGATATTAATAAGCTCGTGCTCGTAGGTGGTTATCACGCCCACAGGATCACAGCTTTTCTGAAAAATCACAACATTCCCGTCCTGGTTAATTTCACGCATAGCTTGCCGGAATTTGACGATGATGATTACGACATGACCTACAAGTTGCCAAAGCTTCTGGTTGACGGTGGATTACTAGTGGGCTTGCAAAATGCCGATGCTTCCAATTTCCAGACCAGGAACCTACCCTTTTATGCCGGGCAAGTGGTGGGACAGGGATTAGACAAGGAAGTGGCCCTGCAGCTTATCAGTGGAAATACTGCTAAAATATTGGGCATTGACGATTCTTATGGTACCCTGGCAGTAGGTAAGAGCGCTACTCTGTTTATTTCAGAAGGAGATGCACTGGATATGAGGGGGAATCAACTTACCCATGCTTTTATTGATGGAAGGGAATTATCCCTGGAAACCCATCAAACCGAATTGTGGAAAAGGTATATGGGGAAATACGAGGGAGAATAAAGGTAAAAAGGGGCAAATTGCCCCTTTTTTATTTCTCTGTAGTATTCACCGGCTTCCTGATCTCCGCATGGTCAGGACGTGCAAACACTTCTTTATCTGCAGCCTGCTCACTCACTTTAATTTCTTGAAACGCAACGGTATTTCCGGGCTCACCAATTTTACCTTCCTCCACCTTATGCCAGGTAATTGACTGAGGCAGTAAGAGGCCTGAAATATCCGTCCAATTATTATATCTGATCCAGTGGATGTCATCAGAAGGCACCCCGGTTCTATAGGTAACCGTATAGCCCAACCAGGCCATCTGCATGGTTTCCGGATCATAGTGTAAATAGTACTCATCTTCCGGAGAAGTACCAATTCCATCCTCATAGCGAATTCCAATTCCCGGGTATTCCTTGCCATTGTAGCTGATGGCTTCGGTCTCAAAATATTCAATTCCATCATCGGCAAGTACGAAGGGCATAGCGTAAAAGTAGAACATCAGGTTATGATAGAAAACCGGATCTCCTTTGTATTTCCCTTCAGGATCAAAGAGCCAGACGTCCTGCCCGTCGAACCCCATGGAGAAGTCATCGGTTTCAACAATATCTTTTCGGGAATACAGATCAATTTGGTGTTTTTCCCTTCCCGATTTTTTCGGTATTTCATAAGACAGATACTTCTGATTTTTCCAGCTAGCAAGGCCTCCGTGTGCTTTAAAAACCTCGTTTAAAGCTTCGGGGTATTCTTGAACTTCTTCTTCAACAATCTCAGATTTCATTTCTTTATCCGGTTGTTCTTTAGGCATGTCCTTACAACTAATGACTAGTAAAATGATCAGGAAAAGTACAGTGTTTCGCATCGTATAGAATTTATTTACCCCTGCTCTGTCGAGTTTCCACCGGAAAGTTTACAGATTGCTCTATTTTTGTTTTATGCAGGGCAGTAAAGAAATCAGCAGTCTCCAGAATCCGCAGGTCCGGAAGATTATTAATCTCAAAGAAAAGAAAAAAGGGCGGGAAAGCAGCGGCCTGTTCGTTGTTGAAGGTCAGCGCGAGATTAAAATGGCGCTTAAGGGGAGGTATAAGCTTACCACTGTTTTGGTATATCCGGAAATATTCTCCCTGGAAGAAGCCTTAGCTTTAATGAAAAACTCGAATACTAAACCTGAATTTATAACATTAACTAAAGACGTTTACCAAAGACTGGCCTACCGGGAAAAAACAGAAGGCATATTGGCGGTAGCCCAGGCCAAATCTCACGATCCCAGGAGTCTCGCCTTACCAGACAAGCCTCTCATCCTGGTAGCGGAGGCTCCTGAAAAACCGGGAAATCTCGGAGCACTTTTGCGCACTGCTGATGCAGCAAATCTCGATGCAGTCCTTATCGCTAACCCCAAAAGTGACCTCTACAATCCCAATACGATCAGATCTAGCGTGGGATGCATTTTTACAGTCCCTGTCGCCATGGGAAAAAGCGAAGATATTGTACAATTTTTAAAGGAAAAACAGATCCGTATTTTTGCAGCTACACTCGAAGATGCCATTCCCTATACCCAGGCAGATTATTCAGGTGGATGTGCTATCGCTGTGGGAACAGAAGCGACAGGATTGACTGCCGGCTGGGTTAAAAATGCAGACCAAAGCGTGGTTATTCCCATGGAAGGGCAGATCGATTCGATGAATGTTTCGGTCTCTGCCGCAATCCTTATCTTTGAGGCCAAGAGACAGCGTCTTGGGCAATAAAACCAATCTTTTTTAAAGGTATGAGTAGTACTACCCTTTTTTATTTTATCCTGTTTATTCTTATCCTGGAGTTTCTCGTTGAATCTTACCTGGATTACCTCAATGCAAAAAGTTTTACCAAGCCCATCCCGCCGGAGCTCGAAGATGTTTTCGATGCAGAGGAATACGCGCGGTCTCAGGCTTATAAAAAGACAAATTACAATTTCGGTTTGCTCACCTCAGGCTTTTCCCTTCTTGTTATTTTATCATTCCTGAGCTTAGGTGGCTTTCAATGGGTAGATGAAACCGTCAGGGGAATCACTGACCACCCCATTGGCATGGCCTTGCTGTTTTTTGCAATCATTATGCTGGGTAGCGACATACTGATGACTCCTTTCTCCTATTACAAAACCTTTGTGATTGAAGAGCAATTCGGGTTTAATAAAACGAGTAGAACATTATTTCTGATCGATAAGATCAAGGGATGGATAATGCTTGCAATAATAGGCGGCCTTATGCTCTCGCTGGTGATCTGGTTTTTTCAATGGGCGGGCTCAGATTTCTGGCTCTACGCCTGGGGACTTATCGCGGTTTTTACCGTCTTTATAAATCTATTTTACAGTAGGCTCATCGTCCCGTTATTCAACAAACAAACACCCCTGGAAGACGGCAGCCTCAAAGAGAAGATCGAGGCCTACGCCCAAAAAGTAGGGTTTGAATTGCAGAACATTTTCGTCATAGACGGTTCAAAGCGATCGACCAAGGCCAATGCGTATTTCTCAGGATTCGGGAAGGAAAAGAGAGTCACCCTGTACGATACCCTTATCAACGACCTGGAAGAGGAAGAAATTGTGGCCGTACTTGCGCATGAGGTGGGGCATTACAAACGCCGCCACATCATAGCCAATCTATCGGTTTCCTTGTTACTTACGGGCTTCACTTTATTCCTCTTGTCCTTATTTATCAATAACCCTGAGGTAGCACGCGCTATTGGAGTGGAAATACCCAGTTTTCACGCGGCCCTGATTGGTTTCGGTTTGTTGTACAGTCCGGTTTCACAATTAACAGGCCTTGCGATGAATTATATGTCAAGACAGTTCGAATATCAGGCAGACCATTATGCAAAAGAGACCCTCGCCGCAAAGCCGCTGATTAATTCCCTGAAAAAATTATCCCGCAATAACCTGAGTAACCTCACCCCCCACCCTGCCTACGTATTTATGCATTACTCCCATCCCCCTTTGGTTGCCCGTGTCCGCAGGCTCGGGGCATGATTTTTGTTGGTTACTACAAAAGATTGTGGTAATTTTAAAATATGAGGAGTGACACCGTAATTGACAAGGAGAACCGCGAAATCGCGAAGCAATACAAAGAATTGCTTCGGATTAGCTATCAGACGCTTAGTCCTCAGGATAAAAAATTGATTCGATCTGCATTTGATGTGGCGGTAGACGCCCATAAAAATCAACGGAGAAAATCAGGTGAGGCCTATGTATTCCATCCTATTGCTGTAGCTAAGATTGTAGCTTCAGAAATTGGACTGGATGCAGTTTCTATTGCTTCGGCCCTACTTCACGATGTGGTGGAGGACACTGAATACACCCTGGATGATATTGAGCGCCTTTTTGGGGAAACGGTGGCGAGGATCGTAGACGGACTTACAAAAATTGCCCATTTAAAGAAGGATACCAACATTTCACAGCAAGCGGAAAACTTCCGCAAGATGCTCCTTACCCTTCATGATGATGTTCGGGTGATTATTATAAAGATCGCCGATCGATACCACAACATGCTCACCATGGATTCCATGCCTGAAGACAAGCAGGTAAAACTCGCATCGGAAACCCTCTATATCTACGCGCCCCTGGCGCACCGGATAGGCTTGTACAATATTAAGACCGAACTGGAAGACCTCAGTTTAAAGTACACCGAACCTGAGGTGTACAACGACATCCAAAGCAAGATCGAGGAGACCAAGGAGGAGCAACTGCAATACATCGATGATTTTTCGGCGGTGATTCGTGATTCACTTGATAAGGAAAAACTGAAATACACCATCAAAGGCAGGATGAAATCCATCTTTTCCATCAGGAAAAAGATGAATACACAAAATGTTTCCTACGATGAGATCTACGATAAATTTGCTATTCGTATCATCTATAAATCGGATAAGAAAAACGAAAAATTCCTGGCCTGGAAGATATATTCTATTGTAACGGACCACTTTACCCCCAACCCAATACGATTACGCGATTGGATCTCTTCCCCAAAGTCGACCGGATACGAAGCCCTTCACATCACAGTGATGGGGCCTCAGGGCAAATGGGTAGAAGTTCAGATCCGTAGCGAACGTATGCACGAGATTGCCGAAAAGGGATACGCGGCACATTTTAAATACAAACACGGGGATCAGAAGGAACAGGGAATAGAAGAATGGCTAAATCGACTACAGGAGGCTCTGGAAAGTTCTAATGGCAATGCAGTGGACTTTGTTGAAGAGTTTAAGCTCAATTTGTATTCTAAGGAGATTTTTGTATTTACACCAAAAGGAGAACTTATTTCACTGCCCAAAGGTGCCACGCCCATCGATTTTGCCTTTAATATCCATACGGAAGTAGGAATGCGAACCAGAGGAGCGCGGGTAAACGGAAAACTGGTACCCCTAAGTACCCAACTTAAAAGTGGAGACCAGCTTGAGATCGTCACTTCAGATAGTGCCAAGCCCAACCAAAACTGGCTGGAATACGCTACCACGGCAAGGGCCCGTTCAAAAATCAGGGCGTCACTCAGGGATGAGAAAAAGGCCGTCGCCGAAGAAGGCAAAGAAATATTACGCCGAAAGTTAAAGTCTCAGAAGGTAACGCTGAACGAGGATTCCATTAACAAAATGGTGGTTTATTTCAAACTCAAGACCAGCCTCGACCTGTTCTACAGGGTGGGCATTGGTTCTATAGACAACCAGAAGATCAAGGACTTTGCTTCCTCTTACAATAATGCCTTTATCAGTTTCTTTAAGAACAGGATGCGAAAAAAGCCTGTTCCTGAGGACATTGACAAAGATGAAATTACTTCCAAATTTGACATGCTTGTCTTTGGAAAAGAAGAGGAAAAACTGGAATACAAGTTATCACAGTGCTGTAACCCTATTCCGGGAGACGAAGTATTTGGCTTTATCAGCGTCAATGATGGCATCAAAGTGCATAAGAAAAATTGTCCTAATGCCATATCCCTGCAGTCTAATTATGCCTACAGGATCATCAGTGCGAAATGGATAGATTCTACCCAGGAAGAATTTACTGCAGAGATCAAACTCACGGGATTAGACAATCTTGGCCTTATTAATGACATCACTGAGATCATTTCAGATAACATGCACGTAAATATGAAGAATCTGAATTTTGATACGGATGGAGGAACCTTCTCGGGGAGGATCACGGTAGTAGTTAAAAACAAGGCCATTCTGAAAAAAGTAATGGAAAACCTAAAAGATGTAAAAGGGATCGACAAGGTAACCAGAACCTAAATATGACCAGGGTCAATCCACCCGTAACCAGGCTGTAGTTTTAATATTTTTAGCTGTACATTTGCAGGGTAATGCAGGAGAATCAAGCATGAAAGGAAATAAGGATCAGGAAATTGTAAAGAACGTATTCACGGCCTTTTTGGAGGACAACGGCCACAGAAAGACGCCTGAACGCTATGCTATTTTACAAGAGATCTACGATACGGATAACCATTTTGATATCGAATCGCTTTATATCAAAATGAAGAATAAAAATTACCGGGTGAGCAGGGCTACCCTGTACAATACCATTGAGCTTTTACTGGAGTGCAAATTGGTTCGAAAGCATCAGTTTGGCAAGAATCAGGCCCAGTATGAAAAATCGTATTTTGACAGGCAGCACGATCATGTGATCCTGACAGACACAGGCGAAGTGGTTGAATTCTGTGATCCACGGATTCAGTCGATCAAAAAAACGATTGAAGAGGTTTTCGATATCAAGATTAACAATCATTCGCTTTATTTTTACGGCACGAGAAACCAACACGAAGAAGCAAACTAACAATACATAAGTTACATGGCGGTAGATTTACTACTAGGTCTCCAATGGGGAGACGAAGGAAAAGGAAAGATTGTTGACGTACTTACCAAGAATTACAATATAATAGCGCGATTTCAGGGAGGGCCAAATGCGGGGCACACGCTCGAATTTGATGGCTTCAAACACGTGTTACACACCATTCCATCGGGGATATTTCACGAAGAGGCCACCAATGTAGTAGGTAATGGAGTGGTTATCGATCCGGTAATTTTTAGAAGGGAACTGGATAATCTCAAAAAATTTGAACTCGACATTAAAACGCGGCTGTTGATCTCCCGCAAGGCACATCTAATCCTTCCCACACACCGACTTCTGGATGCTGCTTCGGAAGCCGCTAAAGGCAAGGCGAAGATCGGTTCTACCCTGAAAGGTATAGGCCCTACCTATATGGATAAGACCGGCCGAAATGGACTAAGGGTTGGAGACCTTGAACTGGATAACTGGAAAGAAAAATATCGACAGCTTGCCGATAAGCACGAAGCGATGATCCACTTTTATGATGTGGACATTCAATACAACCTGCAGGAGCTTGAAGCCGATTTCTTTTCAGCGGTGGAAGCCCTGAAGAAACTTACGTTTATCGATAGTGAAGAATATCTGTTCCAGGCCCAAAGAGAGGGCAAGTCTATCCTGGCTGAAGGGGCTCAGGGATCCCTCCTGGATATCGACTTTGGCACCTATCCCTATGTAACCTCTTCCAACACAACAGCGGCAGGAGCGTGTACCGGCCTGGGGGTTGCGCCAAATAAGATCAATAAGGTTTACGGGATTTTCAAGGCCTATACCACCAGGGTGGGAAGCGGGCCCTTCCCAACTGAACTCTTTGACGAAGTTGGTGAGGCCATGGCGAAAGTGGGAAATGAGTTTGGTGCTACTACAGGAAGACCGAGGCGCTGTGGCTGGCTCGACCTGGTTGCCTTGAAATACGCAGTACAGATCAATGGGGTTACCCATCTGATGATGATGAAATCTGATGTCTTGAGTGGATTCGAAACGATTAAGGTGTGTACGGCATATCATTACAAAGGAGAAAAAATCTCCCATTTGCCCTATAACATTGAGGCGACGAATGTTACACCGATCTATACCGAATTAAAAGGTTGGGCACAGGATCTCACAAAAATGAATTCAGAAGAGCAGTTACCTGAGAATTTAATGACCTATATTGAATTTCTGGAAGAGGCTCTGGAAGTGCCTATTCAGATCGTATCTGTTGGGCCAGACCGAACCCAGACCATCCACAGGGAGCTGGCTGTTTCCTGAGGTGCAGCTCAGACTGGGAAGTATTAAAACTGTACTAAAGAAAATTCTTCTGCATCAAAAAATCCTATTTTTGATCAAAACAAAGTCCTTGAAAGGAATACTCCTCATACTTCTATTTGCCCTGCCATTCCATTGGCTGCATGCCCAGGAAGAGAATACCAAGCCCAGGCAAATCAATATTGTCTACGGAGCTAATTTTACAAAAGACGAAGCAAAATATCCCGGAGCTTCTATTTTTAGTAAAGACGACAGGCAAGTGCAATTTGAACACCAGGGTGCCGATCTATGGTGCGATATTGCGATTTTCTACCAAAAGGAGAACAAACTAAGGGCCATTGGAAATATCCGGCTTAAACAAGGCGATTCCATCCAGATGACCAGCGGGAAGATTGATTATGACGGAAATATAAAATTAGCCAAAGCCTGGGAAAAAGTAGTGTTAAAGAACACCGATATGACCCTGCGAACAGACACTTTGTATTTTGACCGGCAAAATCAGGAATCCTATTACAACAACTCTGGCACCATTGTAGATTCTGCCAATACACTGACGAGCAAAATAGGCAGGTACTATATGGAACCCAAGAAATACCAATTCCTTCAAAGTGTCAAAATAAAAAACCCTGAATACACCGTTGAATCAAGTCAGCTGGATTACTATACCACCTCAAAAAACGCCTATATGTATGGCCCTTCAACCATTACGGGAGAAACTTATACCCTCTATTGTGAAAGGGGCTTTTACGATACCAAGGTAGAAACAGGGTATGGGATAAAAAATACAAAAATCAACTATAACAACCGGATCATAGAAGGGGATAGTGTGTATTTCAACAAGGCAAGGGAATTTGCCTCGGCTACCAATAATATCAAGGTAACCGATACGATCAACAACGGGGTGATCAGGGCGCACTACGCTGAAGTGTTTAAGGCAAAAGATTCGGTCTTTGCCACAAAAAGGGCCGTATCGATCAGCTTGGTAGAACAGGACTCCCTATACATTCACGGGGATACGCTTATGGTTACAGGAAAACCCGATGATCGCATCCTCAGGGCCTTCAGAAATACAAAGTTTTACAAGACCGATCTCAGTGGGAAATGTGATTCATTGCATTTTGAACAAAAAACCGGGATCACTCAGCTTATACGCCAACCCATCCTATGGAATCTTGAAAATCAGATGACCGGAGACAGTATACATCTGATCTCTGATATGGAAACCGAGAAGTTAGACTCACTCAAGGTAATAAATAATGCCTTTGTGATCTCTCAGGACACCATAGGAAAGGAGGGATTCAATCAGGCCAAGGGGAAGGACTTATTCGGAAAGTTCATTGAAAACGAACTCAAAATCGCAGATTTGGTCAAAAATACAGAGGTCATCTATTATATGTACAACGATGATCAGGAACTTATCGGGATCAACAAAACGATCTGCAGTGCCATCAGACTCACTTTTGAAAACAGTGATATAGAGGATATCACCTTTTTTACCAATCCCGACGGCGACATTTTCCCAGAACAGGACCTGCCTGAGAACAGCAGAAAGCTAAAAGGGTTTATCTGGCGTGGGGATGAACGAATACGAAGCAAGGAAGAAATTTTTGACGAGGATGACAACAACATTACCCTGGTTAAAATCAAGGGCCTGGACAACCCTATAGACCGGGATATGGATCCCGACATGCTGGAGGTGGAAGAAAAAGCCCGAGATTTTATAAATTCTTCCAAGACGGAGACAGTTCCGATACCCGGGCGTAAAACAGCTGAGGTGGCTTCGAAATCACGTTTTGAGGAAGTAAAAGGCGAGTCCGATCTACAACCCGGCTATTACCTTATCGCCAATGTCTTTGAGAAAGAAGAGAATTTTTCCCACTTTACAAGGATCCTTGCAGACCGGGATATTCAACCTAAGTCGTTTATCAGAAAGAAAAACAACTTCACCTATGTGTATCTCGATCGATACGATACCAGAGAAGAAGCCGAAAAAGCCAGGGATTCTCAATATTTCGGCAAGTACACAGACGACATTTGGATCTTTAGGGTGATAGGGAAATAACAAGAAGATGAAGAAAGACTTCTTTTTATATCAGGCACAAACAACGCCACATCCCCTGGCCATAGAAGTTTCTCGGGCCGAAGGGAGTTATATCTACGACGTGGAGGGGAATGCGCATCTCGACTTTGTTGCAGGGGTTTCGGCATGTAGCCTGGGGCATTGCCATCCGGCGGTGGTCTCGGCCATTGAGCAACAGGCCAAATCCTATATGCACGTGATGGTTTACGGGGAATACGTACAACAACCCGCCGTACAATACACCAAAACACTTGCGGAATTATTACCTGAGCCCCTGGAAACAACCTATTTGGTGAACTCCGGGACAGAAGCCATAGAAGGGGCTTTAAAATTGGCCAGGAGGTATACCGGCAGATCTCAAATCATCGCGGCAAAGAACGCCTATCACGGCAATACTATGGGAAGTCTTAGCCTGATGGATTTTGAGGAAAGGAAGGCCCCTTTCAGGCCCTTACTTCCCGACGTGCGTTTTATGGCGTTTAATCGCAAAGAAGACCTGGAAAAGATAACAGAAAGTACTGCAGCCGTAATCCTGGAAACCATTCAGGGAGGTGCGGGGTTTATACAGCCTGAAAACGATTACCTTAAAGCCGTCAGACGGAGATGCAACGAGGTGGGTGCCCTGCTAATCCTCGATGAAATACAACCGGGATTCGGAAGAACAGGAAAGCTGTTTGCCTTTGAACACTTCGGAATTGTCCCGGATATCCTGGTTATGGGAAAAGGAATGGCAGGCGGACTACCCGCTGGTGCCTTTACCGCTTCGAGAAAAATGATGGCCTCCCTTATGGAAAAACCAATGCTGGGACATATCACCACCTTCGGGGTAATCCGGTCATAGCTGCTGCAGCTCTGGCTACACTCAGGGAGATCAAGACAACAAACTTGATTCCGGATACCCTATCTAAAGAAGCCCTGTTCAGGGAACGGCTAAAACACCCATTGATTAAGGAGATCAGAGGAAGGGGACTTATGCTTTGTGCTATTTTAAAAACTAGTGAAATCGCAAATGATTTAGTACTTTTGTGCGCCCAAAAAAAACTCGTTCTTTTTTGGTTGCTTTTTGAGAAAAATGCCGTCAGAATTACCCCCCGCTAACCATTTCCGAAGCGGAAATCGAAGAGGGTTGTAAGATCATTCTGGAGGTTTTAAATAGTATGAAATACTAATTTGTTAACTATTTTGTTAATAATATAGCACCCCTCTGGAGATAAAAATGGTAATAAAAACTATTTTTAAGTCCATAGATTAACCAAGTAAGTTCCTATGGCGTTAGATCCTAACGATAAACCAAACCAGCCCATTACAAAGTTCGAATCCATGCTCAAGACAGATGATGTCTACTTCTTCGATGCCGAAGATTTTGAAGACATCATCCATCACTACTTGAACAATGGCAAAATCTCTCTGGCCAAAAAGGCCATCAAGATTGGGCTACAGCAACACCCGGAATCTATGGAGCTCAAGTTGCTCGACGTAGAAGTTCTGGTCTTTGAGAACAACCTGGAATTAGCCGAGAAGATCCTCGATAAACTTCAGTTGTACGATAGTACTAATGAAGAGATTTACATTCAGCGAGCCAATATCTATTCCAAAAAGGACAACCACGAAGCGGCAGTAGCCCTGCTTCACCAGGCACTGGAACTAACCGCTGAAAGTTTTGACATCTATGCGCTTCTGGGGATGGAATACCTTTTTATGGACGATTTTGAGAAGGCAAAGATCCATTTTATGAAATGTGTCTCTTTTGACGAACAGGATTACTCCTCCCTCTATAACGTAATTTATTGTTTCGAATTCCTGGAAGACTACAACGGTGCCATACAGTACCTCAATGACTACCTTGAGCGCAATCCCTATTGTCAGGTAGCCTGGCATCAGCTGGGAAAACAGTACTTCACGCTTAAGATGTACGATGAAGCCCTGGCAGCTTTTGATTTTGCCATTATTGCTGACGACACTTTTATCGGAGCTTATTTTGAGAAGGGCAAAGTGCTGGAGAAATTGGGGAAATACAATGAGGCCATTGAGAATTACGAAACCACGATTACCATAGACGACCCTACTTCTCATGCCTACCTGAGGATCGGTAAGTGCCACGAAAAGCTCAAGAATGACGATCTGGCTAAATTTTACTTCTATCAAACGGTTCATGAAGATCCGCTTTTGGACAAAGGCTGGCTGGCTATAACCGATTTCTATTACAAAAAGGGCAATAACGAACGAGCACTCTACTACATCAACAAAGCCATCAATATCGATGGGGAAAACGCCAAGTACTGGAAAAAATGTGCCCGAATCCACGCCGCCCTCGAGAATTACGACGAAGCTGATTTTGCCTTCAAGCAAGCAGTAGACCTCGGAAATTACGAGCTGGATACCTGGTTGAACTGGGCGGAGGTCGTAACCCAAAACGAAGAGGTTGAAGCCGCAATACAGATCCTCCTTCAAGGACTTGAGTTTTATCCCGAGGAGGCTGTGATCCTTTACAAAATGGCCGGACTTTACCTTATGGCCAACGACCCGGTTAAGGCACAATACAGGTTCCGAAAGGCCTTAAAAAAGACTTTGATCAACTCGCAACTTTTAAAGAAGAATTCCCCTCCTTTTTCGATTCCGTGTGGGCGAGAAACATAATCGCCAGTGTACAGAACACTTCGGACTAAAAGCGCTATTTTTGCTTTTTTAAAATCATGGGAGACCGCAATTTCTTACAATACCTTATAGTTACCCTCAAGGGGATGGCTATGGGGGCTGCAGATGTTGTACCCGGGGTCTCCGGAGGTACCATCGCCTTTATTTCAGGGATCTACGAGGAATTGATTACCTCCATTAACCAAATTGGACCGGCAGTACTCAAAACTTTACCCAAACAAGGTATTGTAGCCACCTGGAAGGAAGTGAACGGGAATTTCCTTTTATCACTTTTTCTGGGTATTGCGATTAGTGTGATTACCCTTGCCCGCCTCATCAGCTGGCTATTGATTAATGAACCTGTTCTTTTGTGGTCCTTTTTCTTCGGCCTGGTTGTGGCCAGCGTAATTTTTGTGGCCAGGGCCATAGTAAAATGGCGCCCTGCGGTTTTTGCTATACTGCTTGCCGGTGCAGCTATTGCCTACTTTATAACCCAACTCCCTCCTGTAGAAAATACGTCCAGCCTCCCCTATCTATTCCTTTCGGGAGCCCTTGCTATATGTGCCATGATTCTGCCCGGTATTTCAGGAGCTTTTATCCTTGTTTTACTGGGATCGTACAAAACCGTACTGGATGCTGTTCACGAGCGAAACGTAATCACTCTGGCTACAGTCTTCGTAGGAGCCATTTTTGGTTTGCTGTCTTTTGCCCGTCTCCTGAAGTGGATGTTTCAGCACTACAAAGACATCACTTTGGCACTGCTCACAGGCTTTATCATCGGTTCTCTCAATAAAATATGGCCCTGGAAAATCGTCATTGAAAGTAGGGTCTTCGACGGTAAAAGCATCCCCGTTCTGGAAGAAAATGTCTCTCCTTTTGCATATTCTGGTGAACCTCAACTTCTCTGGGCAATTCTGCTGGCTATCGCCGGTTTTTCGCTTATTTTTATGCTTGAAAAGCTTGCTGCAAAAAAATAAAGCAATCTATCATGCATCAGCCCAGATCTTTTATTGATAAAGTATTCCTTCTCATCAAGGGACTGGCCATGGGTACGGCCAACAAGGTCCCCGGAGTTTCCGGAGGCATCGTGGCTTTTGTAGCGGGGTTTTATGAGGAATTTATCTACTCCCTGCAGAAGATCAATCTCAAAGCCTTTAAACTGCTTTTCAACGGCAGATTCAAGAGCTTTTACCGCTATATTAACGGGCAATTTCTAACCCTCCTCATCTTTGGGATGCTGGTGAGTTATTTCAGTGTTTCCAAGTTGCTCGATTACTTTCTGGAACACAATGAACTCTATGTCTGGGCTACCTTTTTTGGGATGATCATTGGGTCGATTTACTTTATCTCCAAGGATTTTGAACACTGGAACAGGAAAACCATCATCGCAGGGATCATAGGCTTACTGGCGGGTATTTCTATCAGTTTCCTGAGTCCGGCCAGGGAAAATGACAACTTGCTGTTTATTTTTCTCTGTGGGATCATCAGTGTATCGGGGATGACGTTACCGGGTTTATCGGGCTCCTTTATTCTGATCTTGCTTGGAAATTACGTTTTGCTACTGGTCGATTCTGTAAATGCGCTTTACGATACCATAGCCGAAGTTGTACAAGGCGATTTTGGATTTACTTCCAATCAGGAGCGATTAGACACCCTGAAAATCCTGGCGGTCTTTACCCTGGGATCGGCCACCGGCCTTGTGACCCTTTCGCATCTTTTAGGGTACGTCTTAAAGCATTTCAGGCATATAACCACTGCAGTGATCATCGGTTTTATCACCGGTAGTCTGGGCGTAGTCTGGCCCTGGAAAAGAACTATATTTGTTAAGGATGCCCTGGGAAATGTGCTCAGCGACAGCAACGGCGATCCCATCATTAGAAATTACGAGCGATATCTGCCCGATCTAAACAACCCAGATACATGGTGGGCCGTAGTTTTTGTCGTCCTGGGTATAGTCATCCTCATGGCTCTTGAATGGTATGGAAAAAACAGAAAAAAAACATAGATACGGCCTTCTGGGAAGAGACATTTCCTATTCCTTTTCCAAAGGATATTTCACAGATTTTTTTAAAAAGGAGGGTCTTTTGCATTGTTCGTATGAGAATTTCGACCTGCGCGATATTACTGATCTAGAAACACTCTTAAAGGAAGAGCAGGACCTGCGTGGCCTAAACGTAACCATCCCTTACAAACAGGATATTTTACCCTATCTCCATCGGATCGACCCAGAAGCTTCGGAAATTGGGGCGGTGAATACAGTAAAATTTACCAAAACCGGACTCGAAGGCTACAATACAGACGCCTATGGCTTTCAAGAATCCATAAAACCCTTGCTCACCAATAGCAGCCATAAACACGCCCTGATCCTGGGCACCGGAGGGGCTTCACTGGCCATAGCATACAGCCTGCAAAAAATGGGAATACAGTTTGTAAAAGTATCCCGTAATCCCGGCGAAGGTCAGTGGTCATACCAGGACCTGAGCAAAGAAGAGATCGAAAAACATACACTCATTATAAACTGTACTCCTTTGGGAACCTTTCCCAGGATTGAAGAAAAACCAGATATCCCCTACAATTATATAGGTCCTGAGCACATACTTTACGACCTGGTCTACAACCCGGATAAAACGGCATTTCTGCTGGCCGGGGAAAAACAGGGTGCAGCCATCTGTAATGGCTCCTCTATGCTTAAATTCCAGGCAGATAGGTCTTGGCAGATCTGGCAAAACTGAGATCCCGGCATATTTAAAATTAAAAATCGACAGTTTTCCACTTCCAAAAAGATGAAGGATTACCTTTGTCGTCTGTAGGGTTGTTAGTATCTTACAAAGGGATTATATCCCGCAGGAGCAATAAATCCAAAGAATCATGTTGGAAGAGAAAGAAGAGAAACTGCAAACTGATGCAGGGGGAAAGAATACATCGGAGACTACTGAGGAAGTAAAGGCCACAGAGAAAACTTCCGGCACGGCCACAGAGAAAAAAGCTGTAAAAAAGGCCAAATCCAAAAGCGCTGCTACCAAGGAGAAAAAGCCCACGGCCAAGGCAGAGAAAAAGGAAAAAGGGCCCGAGAAAAAAGAAGAGGCAGCCATAGCGGAAAAACCGGCAAAAAAAGTAAAACCTAAAAGCACTGCCCCAAAAGTCGAGACGCCAGCAGCCAAGGCTAAAGAAGAGGAAAGTGAGCCTGAAAAGAAGGAAGAAGTAGCCCAGGAGGAAAAGGTGGCAAAGAAATCGGAAGAGGAGGAAGTTATTGACGAAATAGACGAGACCAATGCCGAGGATGCCGAAGACGAGGAAAACCACCGAAGGCACCATATTCCCATGCAGGACTACCATTCCATGTCTATGGAAAACCTCGTGGGAGAACTGCAACGTCTGATTCGTACAGAGAAAGTACAAGCCATAAAAAATCACGTCGATGCCATTAAATCGGAATTCGAGCTGAAATTCCAGGAATTCCTTGAAGAGAAAAAGGAAGAATTTGTCAGCAATGGCGGTAATGAAATAGATTTTAGATACAATTCTGTCGCCAAAAGGCAGTTTAACGAAGTCTATTCTGACTATAGGGAAAAACGCAATGCCTACTACCGTAACCTGGAGCATTCGCTGAAATCGAACCTGGAAAAAAGGCTGCAAATCATAGAGGAGCTCAAAGCATTGGTGAATGTTGAAGAGGATATCAATACCACTTATAAAAATTTTAAAGACCTGCAGGAACAATGGCGGCATGCAGGCTCTATTCCACGCAACCAATACAACGATGTCTGGCGTACTTATCACCACCACGTAGAGATCTTTTACGACTTTCTCCATCTGAACAGGGAATTGCGTGATCTCGACTTTAAGTACAATCTGGAGGAGAAGGAAAAACTGGTGAAAAGAGCCGAAGCCCTGGCAGATGAAACCGATTTAAACAAGGCTTTCCGGGAATTACAGACCCTTCATAAGATCTGGAAAGAAGATATAGGTCCGGTAGACAAGGAGCACCGTGAGGCCATCTGGGAGCGATTCAGCAATGCAACCAAAGCCATGCATCAGCGCAGGCAGGAGCATTTTAAGGAGCTGGAAAAGAGCTTTGAAGGCAATCTCGAAAAGAAAAACGAAATTATTGAGGCCATCGCTGCCCTGAGCGAAAACGTTGCCAGTGACCACAAAGGCCTGCAAAAACAGATCAGGGAACTGGAAGCCCTGCGTTCTGCCTTCTTTGCGGCGGGAAAAGTACCACAGAAGGTGAATGAAGACACCTGGAACCGATTTAAAGGGGCTGTAAGGGGCTTTAACCGAAAAAAGAACCTCTTTTACAAGAATTTGAAAAAAGAGCAACAAATCAACCTGGAAAAGAAAAGGGAATTAGTAAAACTGGCCGTTTCCCTTAAAGATTCAGAAGAATGGAATGAGGTGACGCCTCAGATGAAGAAGATACAGCAAGACTGGAAGAAGATCGGGCATGTTCCCCGGAAATATTCAGACAAGCTGTGGAAGGAGTTTAAAGCGGCTTGCAACCACTACTTCGACCGGATGCATGCCGGCAAGAATAAAGCAAGCGGACAGGAGACAGAGAATCTGGAGCTAAAAAAGGCATGCCTGGATAAATTACAGGCTTTTAGCCCCGGTAAATCGAGAGAGGATGACCTGGCTACCCTAAAAGCAATGATCGCAGAATGGAGAGCCATAGGCAGGGTACCGTTTAACAAAAAAAGTATTAACGGAAAATTCAATAAGATCCTGGACGGAATCTTCAAAAAAATGGGGATTTCACAACAGGAATCCGAATTGTTGAAATACGGTAATAAATTAAAGCAACTGGCCTCTACAGAGGACGACTATGCCCTGCAAAAAGAAAGGAGCTTTATCAAAAGGAAAATAGACGAGGGCAAGAGCGAGATCAATCAGTTGGAAAACAATCTTCAGTTCTTTTCCAATGCCTCAGAGGACAATCCGTTGGTAAAGGAGGTAGTGGATAAGATCAACAGGCAAAAGGAAGCACTAAAAACCTGGAAGGCCAAACTGAAGAAGATCAATATTCTTCAACACACTCTTTTAAAGGAGGAAGAAGAATCTTCAGAAACCGAAACAGAGACTTAAGAGCATGACCAATGGAATATTCCGGTAGCCTTAAAAAAGAGTATTGGTACATAAAGGTCACGGGTACATTCAACATTAAAGAGGTTGAAGGCCTCTTAGAAGCTGTTTCAGAGCCAAAACACCCTAAGGTATTGATTAACTTCCTGGAGCTCCAAGAAACTAACCTGAGTTACAGAGTTCGCTATAATCTTGTATTGAAGGCACAAGAATTGCTGAATAAGGAAATGACTTATGCAATGATCTGGCCAAAGAAGGATATTAATTACTTCTGGTTGAACAACTCGCTGAAGTTTGGACTAAGAGTGAATATTTTTCCTTCAATGTCAGCAGGTAAGAAATGGTTACTAAAGGCTTAAGCCAATTTAGCGGTGTTCTTAGTAGTCTTAAAAGACAACTCTTTTTTCACACGGCTATTCTTAAAGCGGTAAAGACGAGCAACACTGTTCTCTTTAGCAGTTTCAGTAACGATCTCTTTTGTGGTAGTTTCTACTTTTACTTCGGTAGTGTTTTCCTGGGCCTGAGCAGCGAGGCCGATAAAGAGAACAAAGATTAAAGTTACGATAGCTTTCATGTTGTGCGTTTTATATAATAAAAACGCTATGAGCGGGGGTTTAACAGGGTGTCGTTCGCTGAAAAACCCTTATTTTTCGGTATCTGACAAGAACTTGGGTAAAGTGCAAAAAATCATCGGTGAACGTAATAAAGCCCTATAACCGCTTACCGAATAAAAGGGGTGATCATCGATAGATTCACCTATAAAAGAAGGTAGATTATATTAATTTTGATGGAAATGAAATTCTATTTCTCCCGAAAATACTTACGCAGAAACCTGATCTTTTGTGTCCCCTTCTTTCTTATCCTAGGTTTTCAATTGTTCTCTGGCAGACTAAGTAGCGATTCCCTGCTATTTCTATTAGCTGCTTTGGTGCCTTTAATGGCCTATTTTTTATGGCGTAAATATCCCTTTGCGATAATTGAGGGGGATGTACTTTCAAAAAATCCGATAGTTCCTAAAAGGATCAACTTGAAAGAAGTTCTCCATATCGAAAAATACGCGGGAAATTATATTTTCAGGAGCGCAAATGACAAACTGACCTTAGATACCGCAATTATCTGCCCTGCAGACCTCCTTGCCCTCAATGCTGAATTGCACAGAAGGTCTATGGTTTTTTCTGAAGTATAACCAAGGTCAAAAATACATTTAGGCCCTTTAGTATGCCCAAAGATTTATTACATTAGATAGGTAGTAATCAAAGCCCGACCGAATCATGAAAAACAGCATTTCCTTCTTTCTCTTTTTCCTCACCGCACTTGGAATTGCCCAGTCACCCGTTCCGCAACTGGAAGTTACCGGTTCAGCTCAACTGGCCATTGCCCCTGATACCGGTGTCCTCAACATGTCTTTGAGTCAGATAGAAATGGCGTTTGGAGATGCAATCAACGGATTAAACCGTAAGACAAAGGACATTAAAGCACAGATTCGGAAAATGGGCTTTTCAGAGGACGTCATCCTCACCGATAACTTTCAGGTGAGAAAAAATATTAAATACCGAAACTCCCGGCAGATCGACAGTGGTTACGTTGCCACCCAGCAATTACACTTCGATTTTGAGAATACCGTGGGAAATATCAGGAAGATCCTTAGCCAGTTCTCCTCCGGCGCAACTGAATTCGACCTAAATTTTAGTTTTAAACTCTCAGACCCCTTAAAGGACAAAGTACAGGAACGCCTGATACAACTGGCCACAGAAGATGCCTTTCTAAAGGCCAAAGTAATTGCAAAAGCCTCAGGAACAGAACTGCAGAAAGTGCTCCGCATCCAATATGGCAATTCCTACAATGCACCCGTAAGGATGGAAAGGGCGGTGATGAGTTTGGAGGCCGATGCCATGAAGGTTGATGGCTTCACCCCTACTGACCTGACCTATAACGCTAACATTGTGGTAGTTTGGGCCATAGAATAACAAGAACAATTTTAAGGCCGTATATTAAACCTTATTTTTGAGAAGTACTAAGAGTAGATGAAACTCCTGTTTAAGAAACCGTATTACTTTTTTTTCCCGGCAAGTCTGATATTGATCGCTTTGGGTTTTATCATCCCTCTGGTCAATTTTGATTTTAACATCAAAGACACGTATGTAGTGGTTCAGCAGCGGTGGGTCTTTCATTTGCTGGCTTTGTTCGGGTTTTTGATTGCCCTGGTTTACTGGATAATGTCCAGGACCGGCAAAAAACTTCGCTATCGCTTAAATGCAATCCATGTAGGTACCTCCCTTTTCGGTCCAATTCTGATTTTTATGAGTTCGCTTTTTTACAAAGAGGTTTTACACTTAAGGGGTTCAGAAGAGATCGGTATGAAAATGGAATTGCTGGAGGCTAATTACCATAACAATTCGGTGAGTTTGGTGATCGTGGCCCTGGTGACGATTACCCTTGTGGTTCAACTGGTGTTCCCGGTAAATATACTAATGGCTTTTTTAAATAAAAGGGAAGAACAAAAAGACTAAGCCAATTTAGAAGTACTCTTTCTGGTCTTAAAAGTCAATTCCTTTTTGATCCTGCTGTTCTTAAAACGGTAAAGACGAGCAACGCTGTTCTCTTTTGCGGTTTCAGTAATGATCTCTTTGGCGGCAGTTTGAACCTTAACCTCAGCAGTGTTTTCCTGAGCCTGGGCAGCGAAGCTGATAAAGAAGATAAAGAAGATGGTTACTAGCGTTTTCATGTCTTGCGTTTTATATATATAAAACGCAAACACAGGGGGTTCACCGGGGTGCAGTTCGCTGAAAAACCCTTATTTTTCGGTATCTGACAAGAACCTGGGTAAAGTGCAAAAAATCATCGGTGAACGTCACTAACCCCAAAAACCTCTTACCGAGAAAAGGTGTCGTTTATCCTAGCTAATTCTCTTTTAATTTCAAGATTAAAACCTTACTTTATGTAGCATGTATTAGATACCGGTTCTCTATTTCAATACCCATGAAGGAATCGCCCGTAAAAAAAGTAGCTGCCATAATGTTTACCGACATAGTGGGGTATACCACTATGATGGGTGATAATGAAAGCAGGGCTCTTGAAGTATTGCGCAAGAGCAGAGCTATACATCTGTCTAATATTGAAAAACAAAAGGGGTTGAAAATTAAGGAAATGGGTGACGGCCTGCTCGCACAATTCAATAGTCCGTTGCAGGCCCTGCTCTGTGCCAGGGATATACAACTCGATGCGAGGTCCTTGTCCTGCAAAATTAGAATCGGAATACACTTTGGTGAAGTGACCGTTGAAGATGGGGATGTATTTGGCAATGGAGTAAACATTGCCTCAAGGCTACAATCCGTTGCCGATCCCGGAGGGATTTTTATATCCGGTGACGTTTTTAATGAAATTAATACCGAATGTGATATCGCATTTGATCATCTTGGAAAGATTCGCTTAAAAAACGTAAAAAGGCCAATTGAAACCTTGGCAATAGCCGATAAAGGATTTCCCAGGACCTCCAGAAAAAGAAAGAAGGAACTATTAGGTTCAGATAGTATTGATTCCATCGCTGTACTGCCTTTTCAGAATTTATCCGAAGATCCATCTCAGCAATTCTTTGTCGATGGAATGCACGACGCCTTGATTACAGAGATCTCCCAGATCAGTTCCTTACGTGTTATTTCAAGGACGTCAACCCTCCGATATAAAAACACTACCAAATCCATTTCGGAAATTGGAGAAGAGCTGGGTGTCGATGCCCTGGTAGAAGCTTCAGTACTAAGGCATAAAAATAAGGTAAGGATACAGGCACAGCTGATTAAGACGATTCAAAAAGAGGAACACTTATGGGCAAATTCCTATGACAGAGAAGTGAAGGACGTACTCAATATGTACAACGAGGTCGTAAAGGATATTACGGATAAAATAGATGCCAAGCTAACCAAGGCTGAAGCCCATCATCTCGATCAGACCTACGAAGTGGTTCCCGAAGCCTATGAAGCGTATTTGAAAGGCATGTTTGAATGGGAAAAATTAAGTGCTGTCGGCCTGGAAAAATCACTGCAATACTTTTCAGAATCAACCAAAATTGATCAGAAGTTTGCTCCTGCCTATAACGGCATGGCGGGTGTATGGCTGGGAAAGGCACAAATGGGGTACCTTCATATAAAAGATGCATTGCCACATATTTATGAGAATATGTACAAATCTTTTGACCTCGATGATCATATTTCAGAGTCTTATTTTTGGCGGGCAAGTTTAAATGTTTGGATCGACTGGGATTGGGAGAAAGGCAAAACCTCTTTTGAAAAGGCAATCCAGATCAATCCGAATTTAGCCGTAGGCAGGGCTTATTATTCTCATTTATTGGCGATTTTGGGCAAATTAAAGGAGGCATTGAGCGAAATTGAATTGGCCATACAACTCGATCCCTACAACATTTTGATACAGTCTTTATACGGCATGGTGCTGAACTATGCCAGGAAATACCAGAGATCGAAGAATGTACTTCTGAATATCCTGGAGGAGAATCACGCCCATCCTGTCGCACTTTCTACCCTGCGTTCTGTCTATTATAATCTCGGAGAATTTGAAAAATCCTACGAGATATTCAACAAATCCTACCTTGAGAAAGGTAGAAATAAAGAATCTGAGGTTTTACAGGCGAGTTATGCAGAGGGAGGATATCAAAACGCGCTAACCAGGGTAGCGGAGTTAAAAATTGAGGGAACTGATGGCACCTATAGCACTCCCTGGCAAATAGCTACCTTGTATACCAGGGCAGGAAATAAAGACAAAGCCATTGAATACATAAAAAAAGCACACGAGATACGCGATCCCAACATGCCTTATTTGGGGATCGATCCAATTTTCGATAACTTAAGAGAAGAACCAGAATACATCAATATCCTAAAGCAACTCAACCTTTATGAATTTCTAAATAGAAAACAAGATGGAAGCAATTAATCAGGTTATTTCATTGGAAAAAGAAGCGTTAAAAGCGTGGTCTTCTGGTAATCCTGCTGGATACGGAGTTCACGCCCATCAGGAATTAATTTACTTTGACAATCTGGGGGCTCAAAATTTCCTGGAAGGAGAAGAAGAAATAAAGTCCTATGCGGAAGCTGCATTTGCAGAATTAACCGCTCATACCTACGAAATGGTAGGAGTAAAGGCAAAACAATACGGAGATACTGTAATTTTGGGATATCAATACCATCCAACCATGTTAGACGGCAGCCCTTCTATGAACTGGGCGGCAACGGTGGTCTATTCTTTAATTGAGGATTCCTGGAAAATGGTACATACAAGCTGGACCATGCTGATGCCTCCTCCAGAACGATAAAATTAAGCCAATTTAGAAGTAATCTTTCTGGTCTTAAAAGACAATTCCTTTTTGATCCTGCTGTTCTTAAAACGGTAAAGACGAGCAACGCTGTTCTCTTTAGCGGTTTCAGTAACGATCTCTTTGGCAGCAGTTTCAACCTTAACCTCAGCAGTGTTTTCCTGAGCCTGGGCAGCGAAGCTGATAAAGAAGATAAAGAAGATGGTTACTAGCGTTTTCATGTCTTGCGTTTTATATATATAAAACGCAAACACAGGGGATTCACCGGGGTGCAGTTCGCTGAAAAACCCTTATTTTTCGGTATCTGACAAGAACTTGGGTAAAGTGCAAAAAATCATCGGTGAACGTCGCTAACCCCAAAAACCTCTTACCGAAAAAAGGTGTCGATAATCGGAAGACCTCTCCCTTCCAAATGCCAAGAAAAGAACATTTTATAAAAAATCTTAGCTATCCGGAAGGTTGGTGCACCAAGTAGTTACTGAAATTATTACATTTAGTACTCAAACCTAACCACAACCACCCATGAAAACACTATCCCTTTTTTTCCTCTTTTTTCTGACACTTACAGCCATAACCGCCCAGGAATCCTCAAAAGACTATTCTGAGGCCTTTAAACTAATTGAGGTTTGGCTGGATGCCCAGCAAGACTACGATAAGCTTCCCGGGATCACTGCCGCCGTTATCGAAGACCAGAAAGTACTTTGGGCAGGTGCCTTCGGGCAGTCTAACAAAGCAGAGGATGTACAGATGACCGCCGAGACCCTCTGCAGTATCTGTTCTATTTCTAAACTCTTTACCGCAGTCTCCATTATGATCCTCTATGAAGAAGGTAAACTGCGCCTCGACGATAACGTGGAAAATCTGCTTCCCAATTACGACCTGAAGCAACAATTCCCGGATAGTGGCCCAATCACGGTACGAAGCCTGCTTACCCATTCTTCAGGCCTGCCACGGGAGGCCAATGCGCCCTACTGGACAGGACCCGATTTTCCATTCCCCACACGAGAAGAGGTCAACAACGGCCTTAAAGCACAACAAACCCTCTACCGTGCTTCCACTTATTACCAGTACAGTAACCTGGCTCTCACGCTCTTAGGAGAGATCATAGCAGAAGTCTCGGGGCAAAGCTATGACGACTTTGTACAGGAACATATCCTCACCCCCCTGCAAATGGGAAACACCCGTACAACCCTCCCCGAAAACCTATATGGCAGCTCCCTTGCCTATGGATATAGTGCCATCAACCGCCAAGGGGAAAGACCTCAGGTAAACTTTTTCCAGGCAAAAGGCATTAAAGCAGCGGCCGGTTTTTCTTCTAATGTACTCGACCTCGGAAAGTTTGCTTCCTGGCAATTTCGCCTAAGGGATACAACCACGGCTGAGATTTTAAAGCCCGCTACCCTTAAACTCATGCAACAGGTGCATTTTATGGATCCCAACTGGAGAAACAGCTGGGGCCTGGGCTTTGTGGTTTACAAAGGCGCAGGTGGCAGTACATGGGTTGGACACGGCGGTTCCTGCCCCGGCTATCGCTCCACCTTGCAACTCGATTTAAAGAATAAACGTGCCTACGCGGTAATGATCAACGCAGGAGGCACCAGTCCAAACAGATACAGCAACGGGATCTATGGCATCCTCAACAAGGTAAAATCAGGAAAAAAAGCCGACTCGGACATCAAATTTGAGGACTATACCGGCTATTACGATGCCCGCCCCTGGGGAAGTGAGGAATATATCGGGAGTTGGGAAGGCAAACTTATGATGATCAACCTCCCTACGAGAACACCAGCAGACAACATCACCTTGTACAAACATATAGAGGGCGACACCTTCAGGCGTATTCGCGACGATGACGAATTGGGAGAGACTGTGGTCTTTGAACGAAATGCAGAGGGAAAGGTCTATCGATACAGCCAGCATGGAAACTATGTCTATAAGATGATGCACTAATTTTATTTTGCGAAGTATAGCAACACCAACATCATGCTCAGATACAACAGTTAACTAAAAGTCAATACCGATGAAATCCTATATTTTCTTTCTTCTCTTGTTTGTTTTGGTCTTATGGGCTTGCTCTCAGCCGTCACCCAGCACGATCTCCACTTCAAAAAAGGGGATGATCAAAATAACCATTATGTATCCCACCGGGGACAGCAGCAGCTTTGACATGGACTACTATTCCCAAAAGCACATGCCTATGGTAGCGCGTTTGCTTGGCGATTCCCTAAAATTTCTCGAGATCGATAAGGGGCTTTCAGGCAGGACTCCTGACGAACCGAGTCCGTATATGGCTATCGGCTATCTCTATTTCGATCAATTGTCTGCCTATCAGAATTCTTTTGGCCCGCATTCGAAAACCATCCTGAACGACATTCCGAACTACACTGATGTTCAGCCGATATTGCAAATTAGTGAAGTGTTGGAATAAAGGAAGGATCAGAAGATAAAACCTTACGACTCTTTAATAAGATTAAGCCAATTTAGAAGTTCTCTTTCTGGTCTTAAAAGACAATTCCTTTTTGATCCTGCTGTTCTTAAAACGGTAAAGACGAGCAACGCTGTTCTCTTTGGCAGTTTCAGTAACGATCTCTTTCGCAGCAGTTTCAACCTTAACCTCAGCAGTGTTTTCCTGAGCCTGGGCAGCGAAGCTGATAAAGAAGATAAAGAAGATGGTTACTAGCGTTTTCATGTCTTGCGTTTTATATATATAAAACGCAAACACAGGGGGTTCACCGGGGTGCCGTTCGCTGAAAAACCCTTATTTTTCGGTATCTGACAAGAACCTGGGTAAAGTGCAAAAAATCATCGGTGAAAGTCGCTAACCCCAAAAACCTCTTACCGAAAAAAGGTGTCGTTAATCGGCAGATAACGCTATTGAAAGAGACCCTAAAAGTCCCCTTTTTGCCTTTTATCTCCCCTCGATCTTTCATATTCTTGCAAAAGTCTGAGAATTCCCTACATTTATTTCCGGGTACTGATCTCATTGAATCAGGACCTTTTTAAAGTCCAAACCATCCCCCGGGGATATAACTTAATTAGACAAGACATATGAAATTCAGACTTCTGGAAGAATTTAAGGAATTTGCGGTTAAAGGAAATATGATCGACATCGCCATTGGTGTGATCATTGGCACAGCCTTTAACAAGGTAGTGGATGTACTGGTTAAGGAGATTTTTCTCCCGCCCCTCTCCTTTTTGACAGACGGTGTTAACTGGGAAAATAAAAAATGGATCATACGTGAGGCCATAGTCACCGATGGTGTGGCCAATCCCGAACAAATCGCCATAGGCTATGGGAAATTGATTGAGGCTACCTTTGATTTCCTGATTATTGGCTTTACCGTCTTCCTGGTGGTGAAGTTTATGAACACCCTGCGGAATCAGGCCCAGGACCCCAAGGATGTAAAAGTCTCCACGCCCAAAGACATCGAATTGCTCAACCGCATCGCCGATCTTATGGAAAAACAGGTGGAACTCACAGAACAAAAGAAATCCTGATCGCCAATCCTAAAATCACTTGAACAAGACATTTTTAATAAATAAGTCGACCTTATACCGCATTTCATGATTAAATTCTTTCGACGAATAAGACAGCGCCTTCTGGCGGAAAACAAATTGTCAAAATACCTGCTCTACGCTATAGGAGAAATCCTTTTAGTGGTGATCGGGATCCTCATTGCCCTGCAAATAAACAATGCCAATGAAACGAGGAAGGAAAGGGCCATCGAAATCAATTATCTCAAAAATTTAAGGGCAGATTTGCTGCTCGAAATAGAGAATAATAAAAGCTTTAGCGAATATCGTTTCGAAAAGGCCAGGAGCAGTACTCAATTGTTGAACACAAGCCTGCCTGAAAGTATAGAGGATGTACAGCGGTATACCGATTTATATGAAAATGTCTTTATCTGGCAAGGGTTCGTCCCCAACAATAATACGTTTAAGGAACTGCTGGGTTCTGGAAATCTCAGCCTGATCAAGAACGACACCATTAAAAACGCCCTTCTGGAACTCGATAATTTCTATGCCGATATCTCCGGGGGCGAATACCATATGCGCAGAGAATATGAGAAATTTCTTTACGATCGCTCTGTAGAAAATACGCGCGCTCTTGCTTTTTTTGATGATAGAAAGCCACAATACGGCTTCCCGGAGCGACTTACCTATGGAGACATACCCAAATCACTGCATCCCCAGCTTATTGAAGATGCCCAATGGTTGTACAGGGACCAGACCTTTAATAACGGGCTGCGTCTGGCGATGATGAACAATGGTTTTCTGGCTAATATCCACCGAAACATGAATGAGCAGATCGAAAAGCTAATAGATCTGGTTGAAGAGGAAATTGCGAAAGGCTGACCGGACAGTATAATTTAGCCCTAAAGCAGGGAAAAAGAGGTAGAATAAGATTTTATTATTCTTAAATTTGGGCATGGGAGAAATTGCGTCATCAGATCGGCAGATCACTTTATTTTACAGTTCCGAATCTTCAAAGGGCAAACAGACCCTGGCCTATGCCAAGGCGGAGGGAATTGCCATCCGGGAAATTGATATTTTAAAAAGCAAGCTAACGGGCACACAGATCTCCGAATTAGCCGCCCGTTTAAAGCTGGAGATCAAAGACCTGGTAAACCAGGACCACCCTTCCTATGCCAAAAAATTTGAGCAGCACGACTTTTCTGATAACGACTGGATAAAAATGATCCGAAATCATCCCGAGATCCTCAGGCAGCCCATCGCCCTTCGTGGGGATAATACGGTAATGGTAGAAACCCCTACGGATATTATCAAAATTTAGTTCAAGCGCTAATAGAAATAAAATCCTCCTAGCCTGTTTTATTTGGTCGGGTAATGGCTATCGACAGTCCCATCCAGTCATGTATTTTTCTTTCAATCTGAAGGATTAATAAGATCGTGAACTTGGAAGCCCAACTTTCTGTATATGGGGATTAATTCGCCAGATCAAAAGTGCCGCTCTCAATATTGTTTCATAGATAAAGTTGAAAGTATTACCAAAGTCAGGGATTTAATCGTCTTTATTTTAAGATTTGATAAAAAGTATCGCCCTATTAAGTATTTGTCTAACTGTGTTTTAAATCGTACATTACTTACAACTGATCTCCCCTCTTCTATTATTGATTACCTATAGTTTAATACAAAACTTTTTCTATAGCTTTTTAGAAATGGTATATCCTATATTAGTCAGGAAACAAAAGACTAAAAGCAAAAAAAATAATTACCAACTAAACCAATTAATTATGAGAAAACGATTCGTAATTCTTACCGTATTAGCGGCAACTTTATTTGCCTGTACCAGTGATGCAGAGTTCAATGACGATCTTGAACTGATTAATCAGGAGGTCAATTTAAAAGCGGCCAAAGAACGTCCTTTTAAAATCAAAAAGGTAGAAGGTACTTATAACTTCTTTCCGGGTGACGGTGCACCGTGTTTGGCATTGTCTCTGAATGCTTCCGGTGAAGGAACTATGACACATCTGGGACGCAGCACAATGTTTGAGGAATGGTGTTCTAACGGTCCGGCTGACCTTGGTACTAGAACAATCATTATTACAGCTGCCAATGGAGACGAATTAAGAGGCTACCATACCACTATTGATTTTATTAATGATTCTCCTACCACTTTTGTAGAAACATTGATCTTTGACGGGGGAACCGGTAGGTTTGAAAACGCCACAGGTGTATTTATTGAAACTGTAGTAGTTACTGAAGCCTCGGAATCCTCTGGCACATTTGTGATGAGCGGAGAGGGAACGATAACGTATTAATAAGCGTACTTAATCTTTTGGTCATTCCAAGTATCAGATGCTTGGAATGATTTTTTTTTTGCTTGAAAAAGCCACCTGGTATTTTCATTCTGGTCCTCAATTACCTCTTTTAAAAAATAATAACGGAAGCGAGTATGGAGAAATATTTCACTAGCAGAATATGATGAAACTACAGAATACAAAGTTGGATAACACCATAAATGATGGATTCATTGCTTTTTTTTAAAGAGTATCTGTAAGCAGTTTCGAAACTCCAATGAGCCTTCCCTTTTTTCTATCCTAGAAGCAAATGGTACTGATATTGCTAAATTCCTTAAACGCTGTTTATATTTTATTCTATTTTTAAAGACTTGAAGCTAAGTAAAAAGCTTCGATATATTCACCTAAAGTTATGAATCGAATACATCTCCTCTGCCAACAGACTTTGATGAAGACACTAAAATTACTCTCTACCTTATTGATACTCTTGTCCTATCCTGGAATCGGCAATGCCCAACCCCCTTCTCAACTCTCCAAAGTCTACACTTCAGAATCCCCGCAAGTATTGGCGCCAGGGTTGATTTCTACCCTGCAGGGAGAATACAGTGCCACCTATGACTCCAGTAGGGATGAACTTTATTTTATGAGAAGGACCCCGGGCGTGTTCGACTATACGATCTACACTTCCAGGCTTACTAAAAAGGGATGGACTACGCCTGCCGTTGTGTCATTTTCAGGAAAGTACAGGGATGCTGCTCCTTATCTGTCACCGGACGGTAACACCCTTTTCTTTGATTCAAAAAGGCCCTCCCCTGAAGTAGCACCCAATTCCATCAACATTTGGTATTCAAAAAGGACTAAGAAGGGCTGGGGGAAACCTGAATTTTTAGTGGCTCCTTCAATAAATTCTGAGGATGAGCCAGTTGTGGGGCAGGACGAATTTGGCCCGGCTGTTGACGCAAAGGGGACACTTTATTTCTATTCCTTCAGGGAGCCCTACCGAGGTGGTGCTCACTATACTTCCACACCACCCAATTACAAAACAATTCGTTTGAATACCGCATTGCCTGATCCTTCGTCCCGGACCTTTGTCTCATACCTCTACATCTCCCCGGATGGGAAACTGGCCTTGCTGGAAGGCAGAGCTACAGACCGCAGAGACACCGATATTTTCTGTTCCTGCAAAACGCAGGACGGCAGTTGGACAACACCTATGGCTCTTCCCATGATCAATACAAGAGCTAACGAAGGCGGCCCGTCATTGACTACGGACGGGAAATATATTCTCTTTACAAGTAACAGGGCCTCCGGGAATAGCTCCGCATTAAATGCAAACCTTTATATTGCAAAAGCTACAAGCTTCATTGCCAATTGCCGAGCGAAGGCTGAAAAGTGAGAAGAAACAAAGACCAACCCTTAAACCATGATTAAATTCTTCAGGAGAATTCGCCAAAGCTTACTTATGGAAAATAAAACCTCCTCATACATCAAATACGCACTTGGTGAAATCATACTCGTCGTTATAGGGATTCTCATCGCCCTTCAGATCAATACCTGGAATACCCAGAGGATAGACCGCGCTAAGGAACAGGAGTATCTGCTCAACCTTGTCGAAGATATTAAAGCACAACAAATCCTCGTGAATGATCAGATCAATCATGAAAAAAAGATGAGGCTACAGGTGGAGAAGGCATTGGTCCATCTCAATTCTGAGTCGATCAACGCAGATACCGTTAATAAATACATCACTAACATAACGCGAAAATCCTTTGTTGTTAACGACCCCACCTTCCAGGATCTTAAAAGTTCAGGTAACATCCTGTTGATAAGGAACAATGCGCTGCGGAAAAAAATCCTGTCGTTTTACCAATACTTGGACTATAGTGCCCTGGTTATACAAACCAGTAATGAAACCGGAATTTCAGAATTCAGGGATTTTCTAATGAAATATCCGGTAGTGAATATCAACTTCAAAGACACTTTTAAAGTGGCAGGCAATATAGACTGGTCGGTGAAAACCGTATCCATTCCCTGGGCGAAAAAGTTGCAGGAGGATAAACTGAATAACAAAGAGTTTCTATTTGTTGTTTTAAACCATGTAGCGCAAAGAGGGAGAAACAGCAGTGTACATATTGATATCATGCAGCGTATGGAAAAGCGGATCATAGCGATGCAAAATGATATTGAACAAAATTTAGATAATGATTAAATTCTTCCGGAAAATTCGCTACAACCTTATGGATCAGAATAAGACTTCCAAATACTTAAAATACGCCATTGGCGAGATCATCCTCGTAGTTTTCGGTATTTTAATAGCACTGCAAATCAATACCTGGAATGAAAACAGAAAGGAAAAGAAGATAGCACAACAGTATTTGATCGGGATGCAAAATGACATCAAAAACGACCTAAAACAAGTTGATGAAATTCTTCAAGAGCAGATCTTGGCTATCAGCCTGATCTCCAGTATTGATGACGTTTTTACGGAAGCGTTCCACGAACCGGAAAAACACGCGAGTTTCTACAATGCGCTTGATACAAATGAGGTCAAAATACTTTTTAGCCGAGGGAAATCGTACCGAACCCGAAGAGGCACCTACAATTCCCTGATTTCAGATGGCAAGTCGGGCTTTATCAAAAATCGGGAAGCCTTTCAACTGATACAGGAGATCTACGACGAAGAAAACCTGAGAGTCGCTAGTTCATACGAAGTCATTAAAGAAATCGAAAGCAAGATCATTTTGACCTATCCTTACGAAAAAATGCACTGGACGTATTCGGATCTAAAAAAATCAAAAGACGACAGAATTTTTTTAGATCTCGCCAACTTCACAGAACAGAAATTCTTTTATGCCGGAAACCTCTTTAGGCTTAAAGAAAAAATGCTGGCAGTTTTACTATTGTTCGAGAAAGAAATTGAAGAGAATTGATATCCGATAAAATAAGCTCTGGTGAAGGTCAACCGAAGAAATAATAATTATGATAAAGTTCTTTAGGCCATAAGACAGCGGTTGTAAATGAAAATGCGCCGGGCGTGGAAGGCGGGATAGGTGCCTCTATTGGGCGCTTTGAGACCTTTGCCCCTGCTACAGACCTGCAGGCCAGTGGTATAATCTACCACATCCCCTTCTCGCTGGGACTGGCCCTGGGACCCGGGAATAATATAGATATCGCCTTTACCTACTATTTTCACCCCACCGTGAGGCAATTTGCCGGGGCCGCAGCCTTTGGTCTGTCTATTCCGCTTCAGTAGCTCTTTAGGGTAAATCCAAAGGACAGAATCCGGTCTTCCTGCTTCTGGTTCTCTATGACCAGACTTTCATAGGTATTGAGGTAGTTGATTTTAAAGTTTAAGAACTTCCAAAGGGGCATTTCAAGACCTATATCGGAACGCCAGCGATAGTTATCACTCTGCTGCAGGGAAGGCTGATAATAGCTTTCGTGGCTTAATACGAGTTTTCCTTTAATCAATTCGTATTTTCCGTAAATCCAGATGGTGCCCCTTAAGGTATTTATCGTTGGATCTCCGTTGTAATTGACTCGATTAAAGTTCGCTTCAGAAAATTGAGTTCGCTCGTATTCACTTGAAAGTGAAAATTTTAACCAATGCTTCTTTTTGTCCAGCACTTTAAAAGTAATACCGGCACCTACCAGATAACGCAGGTCTATTCTTCTTCGAAAATTAGTGCTAAAAAATCCCAGCACAAGGGGATATATTTTACGATCGGGATTGAGGTATAGAAAATTGAGGCTTAGGATGTCTTCATCGGCTTTTTCTTTGCCAAATTCCTGATAAACGTAAGAATTACTGGTTTTAAAAACATAATTCCTGAACGGGATAAAACTAAAATCGGACCTTGCCCTGAAAATAACGGTCTCCACATTTCCGCCCTGCCAAAACCCGGTTAAAGACAGATTGGCTTTTACCTTTAAGGTATCGCTTTCATTGATTTGGGCCGAAAGGCTTGCAGAGAATAAAAAAAGAATGAACAATGCCTTATTCATGCGGTTTCAATAGGGATTGGTTTTATAAAATCGCCTGAAATATAAATATTTATTTATTTATGGTTTTCGGCCTGTTTAACAATTGTACTGTCAGACTTATTATTTTACATTTACATTGGTAAAAATTCAGATGGCAAGTCAGCGATTCCAATCGTAATTTAACCTCAAAAAAGCTTTTGCCCTTAATCAGTAAAAATATCTTTTCATCTTCATCGTTAACTTCATATAAAATCAATCCGTAATAACAATCAATTACCATGAAAAAAAGCTTACTTCTTTTGATCGTTCTTATACAATCTACGCTCGCCTTTGCTCAGCCACCTGCGGAAACTAGTACCGTGTATTTTACCCGTGCCAATGCCCTTGGAGCCCTGATCAACTTCACCTATTTTGACGGGGAGGAGGCCATCGGCAAATTTAATGGCCTCGGCTACTTTGTTTATGAATGTGAACCAGGAAAACACCTTTTCTGGGCTCGTTCTGAAAACAAATCCTTCGTGGAAGCCGATCTTAAGGCAGGGGGTACATATCTTATCGATGTTGTCCCAAAGATGGGCGGACTCAAAGCCAGTGTGCGACTTATACCCGTAAACGTTTCGGATTACAAGATGAAGCGAATTCAGAAATTGGTTACCCGCCAAGAGGCAAAAACCTTTACCGAAGAAGAATTGGAAGAGATCCAAACAGACATGGCCGAGGTAATTGCGCGTGGTATGGAGAATTACGAAAAGATGCAGGAGAAGGGCAAAGACGTAAAACAACTCCATGCTGAAATGACTATTACAGAAGAAGACCTGCTTTTTGAAAAGAAAAGTAAAAAGTAATGTCTCAAAGAGAAAACAGCAAATTAGGATCGGGGCAGTTGTTCTTGTAGAACTGCACTTCTGATTTACGGCACACCCCGAGATAATCCCCTTGCTTACCGTGCAGATTCAAAATAAGCTGAAAATGCAGATGAGGAGCGTAGTTTACGTTTTCCTCAGGCGTACCCAGTGATGCCAGAACTTCACCTTTTTTAAATTGTTTGCCTACATAAAGTCCTGTAAGGGATTCGAGGGACAAATGCCCGTACAAGCTGTAGAATATAAAGCCGTCCTCAGTATGCTTTAGAATAATGGTGGGGCCGTAATCTCCTTTCACAGCATTATTTTTGAAACTATGGATCTCTCCATCCAGCGGCGTCAGCACCTTGGTTCCGGCCTTAGTCCAGTAGTCGACTCCCAGGTGCACATCGCGTCGTTCCTCTCCGGTCTCAAAAGCAGCGTTCCCACTGTAAAGGTTGCGTTGTTCCAGATAGCCGCCATAAGCAATAGTAGCTTTATTCCAATTTAAGACCTTGTCTATATACCCCTGGCAAGCCTTTGGATCTCCCAGCTCAACACCTTGTAATTCAGGATTCTCTTTACTGAGGTTGATTGGCGTATATGCCTCAGGGGGTAAGGTGGGGCCGAACAATGGACCTGCCTTGATTTTTGCTAAGATATCGATAAGATCTGTCAAGTATCCTGGATTTAATGACGGAAGATAGCGCATTATCCCCGGATAATTAACACGGCTTTAACCGCATCTTTTGAAAGGTTTTATACCTTTCCCAAACAAAAAAATAAATATGGCTATGAAATTTCTAAGAACTTCCCTTTTTGCACTTGTTGCCCTGGTCTCTGTAAGTTGCCAGTCCAAAACTAAATCCAATTCTAACGTACAACCCGAGCCTGAGATCGCCGTTGAAGACTACAGCCGGGAAGAGCTGCAGGAATACGAGACTGCGTATTTTGCCAGTGGCTGTTTCTGGTGTGTGGAGGCTATATTTGAAAGCGTAAGAGGCGTTAAAGAAGCCGTGTCGGGTTATGCCGGGGGAACAGAAGAGAACCCCACCTACCAACAGGTAAGCTACGGCCGAACTACTCATGCAGAAGCCGTTGAAGTGTACTATGATCCGGAAAAAGTATCTTTCTTCGAATTGGTACAGGTCTTTTTCGGCTCCCATGATCCCACCACTTTAAACCGTCAGGGTCCGGATCGCGGGCCACAATATCGCTCAATAGCCTTTTACGAGAACGAAGAAGAGAAAAAGATCATCGAAGCGTATAAAAAGGCCCTGGAAGAAAGTGGGGTTTACGGTGCACCCATCGTTACCGAAATCCAGCCATTGACCACCTTTTGGGAGGCGGAGGACTACCACCAGGACTACGAGCGCAAGCACCCCAATGATTCGTATATCACCAACGTTTCTATCCCTCGCTTAAATCGGTTCAAGGCAAACTTTAAAGACTATCTGAAAGAAGATGCCCACTAAGAGGAAAATCCCTTTATTGAGTATTTTTCGATATAGGAAAACACAAATTAAATAGGTGTTTTCTGTCTTTTACAATCGTATATTCTTACGTATATCAACGAGATTTTTCAAAAAATGAGGGTCTAATTCGGATAAATTGTATCTTTAATCTGCTAGATGAACCCCAAATCTATGTCAAATGCCCCATTATCATACGCGCTTTAGTGGAAAGGTAGTGGTGTCTTTTTGCTATAGAGAACTTTAATCCCGATGAAATGAAGTACGCACTCATGCTTTTAGCTCTGGTGAGTTGTATAGGCTGTGGCTCAACCACAAAGAAGGAAGATCACCAGCTCCTGGTGGTCAAGAAAACAACTACCCCCCCTACTCTTGATGGGAAGGCTACCGAGAATTGCTGGAACCTGGCCACCTGGCATCCAATCGATCAGAATTGGCTGGGCGAAGCCTACAGTTTTGAGGATTTTAACGGACGCTATAAACTCAGTTGGGACGAGGACTACCTCTACCTGCTGGTGGAGATCACGGACGATACGCTTTATGACGCCCGCAAGGATCCTCTGAAACTTTGGTGGGACGACGATTGTGTGGAGGTCTTCCTCGATGAGGATAATTCCGGAGGGCTGCACCAGTTCAGCCATAACGCTTTTGCTTACCACATTGCTCTGGACGGGAATGTAGTGGACCTGGCTCCTGACCGTGAGCCCCGATTGTACAATGATCATATTCGTACGGCCCGTGAGACCGAAGGAAACCTCTCTACCTGGGAAATGGCGATCAGGTTATACAAGGATACTTACAAAGATGGAGAGATAAATGTCCATCAGTCCCTCAAAGCAGACAAAAAGGTTGGCTTTGCCCTTGCCTATTGCGATAATGACGGAAGTGCAGAGCGGGAAAACTTTATTGGATCTGTATTTGTTCCGGGAGAGGACAAGAACCAGGGGTGGATCAATGCAGATATTTTTGGCACCCTAGTCCTGGAAGAGTAAGTTTACTGTAATACAACAGAGCTGTAGGCAGATATTAATTTAAAGATTCGGTTAGTTGTTCCCTGGCCCGAATTGCCGGAGTAGACCATTTCAGAGCCATTTTTCACGCCTTTGAGTTTCCATGCGCCCGGGTAATTAAAATCGGAGTACGAATTCTGAACCGAGACGTTAAAAGGAGCTGAAGGAAAACTGCATTCCAGTTCCCCATTTTTCATTTCGATATCGATGGTCTTAAAATTGGGATCCACCGCACTGATATACAGCGTTCCAAGATCGTTTTTCCCAATCAGGTTCTTTATCACCTTATTGATACGCACTTCCGAAGAAGTGGAATTAAGGTTGAGTTCAGTCACCGCATCCAGTTCTACTAAATCGGTATAGCGGGTATTGAGATTTCCGTATTTCCACTGGGCGACTTTAACCGGACTGTATGAAGCGGTAATCTTTGTCTTATCCCCATCAATACTGATAGCATGCAACCTTGCGTAAGACAAGGTTGCATTAATATTTCTGGTATTAGCAGCCAGCTTGACTTCCCCGTGGCGTACATTCATCTTCAGGATGGCAGATTTTGGCATCTTGATCTTGATGGTCTTCTTCACCTTGTA
The DNA here is from genome assembly GCF_004139715.1 of Muriicola soli. GTDB lineage: Bacteria > Bacteroidota > Bacteroidia > Flavobacteriales > Flavobacteriaceae > Muriicola > Muriicola soli. The sequence continues at coordinate 1,941,641 of NZ_CP035544.1, forward strand.
CGATTTAGATTCGCCATCTTCAGAGTGGAAAAAAATACTGGGTGCATCTGAGTTTCTCCTCTCAAAGAGCATTTTTTCGCGTACTTCCCGGGCTTGCTTTCTGGCACGTTCCCGGTCTTCCATGGCCTGTTCTCTGGCTTCCTGAGCCTGCTCCCTCATTTCCTCCCGTTGCTCTTCACTTTGAGCTCTTTGCTCCTCCATGGCCTGGCGCCGGTCTTCCATAGCTTCTTTCTGAGCTTCAGCCCTTTCTGCAAATTCCCTACCCCAGGCTTCCATTTTATCCTGGTACTCCTTGTCAAAGCTCTTATTAAATTCCTTTTTCCATTTTTTCATGTATTTCTCCCCATCCTTTTTAAAGGCTTCGTAGTCGAAGTCGAAATCGGGCATAGGCGGCAATGGTGGCATGTCCGGCATTGGTGGCATAGGGGGCATCTCTGGAAATTCAATATTGTGAATGATGGCTTCCACATCAGGGATATGAAGTTGGTGAAATTCCATCTTGTCTACATTAGGCCATAACCCTGCAACATTAGCCCAACCGCTGGTTCCTGAAGTACTTACCTCTATGGTCTTGCTATTTCCAAGAATCTTGATCCCGGCATTATCAAAATAAGCCTTGGCCTCTTCTTCCGAAGCACCTTCGAGCTCAATGGTGCCTTCTACCACCACTTCGTTTTTATCCCAGGTTTCAAATTCAATGTCGGCATAGCTGGTATTGATATCGATCACTGCATCAGCACCCACCTTAAATTCTTCCTTATAGGTTTTGGTCTTCTTTTGGGCATGCCCTGATGTAACGCATAGGACTAGCGCAAGAGTCAGCATTTTAAACGGTGTTATTCGCAACTGTTTCATTGTTTGTTGATTTTAATTGATGTAATTTTTCTTTGAGTTTTAATAAGAGTTGTAAGCGTATTTGTAAATTCTTGATAAGCGCTCCAATGGTTTGTTCATTGGGGCCTATTTCGTTGAGTTCTTTGTTCAGGTTCTGGTATTCGGCGTTAAGTTCTGCCAGCCTGCCCATAAAGTCGTCTACCACGGCCTTATTATCTTCGGAAAGTTCAAGGCGGGAGAGTTCAAGGTTGATGGAGCTTACGTAATAGGTCTCTACTTTTTTCAGATCAGGTGAAAGATCTCCCAGTGAAATAGTATAGGATTCTTCTCCCTGCGCGGGTTTTTCGATCACTGTGGTCTTCATTTGCGCATCGGGCTGTGTTTGCTGCCTGAAAATAAAGGCCAATCCAATCACCACAATTACCGAAGCCGCCATCCCTATGATGTAATAGAATGATTTCTTGGCTTTTGGGAAGGCCTCGTTGAGCCGATCCTCAAAACGAGCTTCGTGCCCGGGCCGCATCCTATGCTTTTTGGCCCTTTCCTTTTCAAATAATGTTCTAAGATCCTGTTTCATGTTTTTTTTCTGTTAATAAGGCTCGTAAGTATCCTTTCCCACGCATCAGACGGGTTCTGCTGGCTGTAGGAGAAAGGTCGAGAATTTCGGCGATCTCCTTGTGATCATATCCCTCCAGCAGGTATAGCTGTACTACGTATTGGTATTTCTCCGGGAGACTTTTCATTGCTTTTTTAACTTCTTCCACGGAAACCGGTTCTTCTACCGTCCATTCGGGTTCTTCTGCGATCTGCAACTCGTGCTCATCTATGGAAATACTCCTTTCTTTTTTCTTTTTCAGATAGTCCAGACATTTGTTGATCACGATTCTTTTCAGCCATGCCCCAAATGTGACGTCCCCTCGGAATTGTTCTATCTTTTTAAAAGCCCTGATAAATGCCTCCTGTACCAGATCCTCGGCCTCATCTTGCCGGTTGACGTACCTTATAGCCACACAAAACATACCTTCGCAATATTGTTTGTACAAGGCCATCTGTGCCTTCCTGTCGTTCGCAATGCAGCGATCGACAAGATCTGAACCTATCATGTGTTTTGTTTCCAACGTTGGCTGAGTTGTTATTTTAAAGACGAGATAAAAAAAGGAGTGTTGCAAAATGTCCTATTTTTAGAAAAATATTTCGTCTTTCCTTGAAACAAGTTACCATTAAAAACGATTTCTTCGAGCTCACCACCCTCGACTACGGCGCTATTGTGCAAAAGTTAATGTTTAGGGATAAGCAAGGTAAGCCCGTGAATTGCGTGGTGGGGTTTGAAGATCCCGAAGAATACCTTGAGGATGTGAGATTTCTAGGGGCATGTATTGGCCGCTTTGCCGGGCGCATCTCCGGAAATCACCTTCGCCTGGGCGATAAAACCTACCCAATTAATTCCGAAAAAGGCGTCCACCTCCACGGTGGAAAAAAGGGCCTGGGCCGGCGGACTTTTAACCTCAGTGAAGTGGGGAAAGGCAAGGAGCCTTTTGTAACCTACGAGTATCTGAGTCCGCACCTCGAAGAAGGATACCCCGGTAACCTCAAGGTTAAAGTCACCTATCAGCTCATAGGGAATGGCCTGAAGATTACACATAAGGCAACCACAGACCAACTCACCATTGTAAACCTGACCAATCATTCCTATTTCCGCCTGGATCAGGAATCCTGCCCGGATCACCTATGGCTACAACTCTGTTGTAAAAAACGCCTGAAAACCGGCAGTGGTCTGCTACCTACCGGAGAATTAGTCTCGGTTACTGATACAGAATACGATTTCCAAAAGGCCAGGCCATTGGGCAAGACGCGCCTCGATACACCCTACGTGGTAGATCAGGAAAGCAAGCCCCAGGTCATCGCCTGGTCTCCAGTATCGGGCATCCGAATGCAGGTAGAAACTAATCAGCCTGCGATAGTTGTCTTCACGCCTAAGGACCTGCCTTCAATCTGTTTTGAAACACAAAACTTCCCAGATGCCCCCAACCATACAAAGTTTCCCTCCTGTCTTTTGCAACCGGGAGAAACCTATAAGAATGAATCTGTTTTTAGCTTCGATTTAGTACCTTAGACCACATATAAACCTAACTGAATTGTCATGAAAATTTTAAAATGGATTATCGGAATTTTAGTGGTGTTGGCCTTGCTATTCTACTTTGTGGCCATGCCCTTTCTAAGGACACAAACCAAAAAGAACAGTCCCGAAACTACGGCAGTCTATCAGGAAGATGGATATGATATTCTGGTCAATTACAGTAGTCCGTTTAAAAAAGGACGTGTCATTTTCGGGGAACTGGTGCCTTATGACAAAGTATGGAGAACAGGAGCCAACGAACCCACCCGATTTGAAACAAAAACCGATCTTATGATCAAGGGTAAACCCCTGCCGGCCGGATCCTATTCCCTCTGGACTATCCCCGGGGAGAGCAAATGGCAGATCATTTTTAACAGTGAGATCCCGGACTGGGGGGCAACGTTGAGCAGTATGGGACAGGATGCTACCCGGAATCCTGAAACCGATGTGTTGCAGGTTGATGCTAACGTCATCGATATGTCTGCCATTCAGGAGAGCTTTACCATCACTTTTGAGTCGGATTATGGACTATTCCTCACTCTTGTCTGGGACAAGACAAAAGTACAAGTGCCCATTTTCAGAAAGACTTGAGCAAAAACAGAAACATAGGAAAAAAGAGTGCTTCTAAATTAAAGTCGAGGAGAAAAAACATTCCTTCGACAGAGCAATTAATGGAGGGAATTCTAAAGGGAGATCAGTCCATGCTGGCCAGGGCCATCACATTGGTAGAAAGCACAAATCCTGAGCATCAGGAAAAGGCATATGACATTATTGAACAATGCCTTTCGCATAAAAATGATACGCTTAGAATTGGAATTACGGGGGTTCCCGGAGTAGGTAAGAGTACCTTCATTGAGAGTTTTGGCAGCATGCTCACTGATATGGGTAAAAAAGTGGCTGTTCTGGCCGTTGATCCCACAAGCACCCTAAGTAAAGGAAGTATCCTGGGCGACAAGACCCGAATGCCTCATCTGGTGAATGATCCACAAGCCTTTATTCGTCCTTCCCCTTCAGGGGAGTCACTGGGAGGGGTAGCCCGAAAAACGAGGGAGAGTATTATCCTTTGTGAAGCTGCAGGCTACGATGTGATCCTGGTGGAAACAGTGGGCGTAGGACAGAGTGAAACCGCAGTTCACAGCATGGTCGATTTTTTTCTATTGCTGAAACTCAGCGGAGCCGGGGATGAACTACAAGGCATAAAAAGGGGCATCATGGAAATGGCCGATGCCATTGTCATCAATAAAGCAGAAGGAAAGAATATTAAACAGGCTGAACGCGCCAGAAGTGAATTTGAGCGGGCCTTGCATTTATATCCTCCCAAGGAGAGTAAATGGAGCCCGAAAGTAGTGTGTTGCTCCTCCCTGAATGGCAGCGGTATCCCTGAGATATGGAAGATGGTCAACGCCTATGCCATACAGAGTAAAGCCTCAGGTTTTTTCAAAAACAACCGCCAAAATCAAAATACATATTGGTTTTATCAAACCGTGGAATCTCTGCTGCAACGACAGTTTTACAATGAGCCGTCTGTGAAAAAGGCGATGCTGCCTCTGCAGAAAGACGTGGAGGAACTCCGCATTTCCCCCTTCCGCGCGGCCGAGCAATTGCTCGCAGCCTATTCAAAAGGTCTTAAATAAAAAGCCTAAATTTGCCTCCAACAAACCAGCTGCATGACGCCTAGCACCAACGCCCTTCTTTCTATTGTGGTCCCTTTGTACAACGAAGAGGAAAACGTGGAGTTGCTCACTGCCAGAATCCACGAAAGTCTGGAAGGATACCAGTATCAGATTATTTACGTCGACGATTTTTCAAAAGACAATACCCGCAAGGTGGTCAAGGACATGCAGGATCAGAAGGTACACCTGGTTGCCCTGAAAAAAAACTACGGTCAGAGTCTTGCTCTGGCGGCCGGACTAGATTACGCCGAAGGGGAGTATATCATCACCATGGACGGGGACTTGCAGAACGACCCCTCTGATATCCCACAAATGCTGGAATTCGCCCTTAGTGGGGAATTCGATGTGGTTACCGGAATCCGTCAGAAGAGAAAGGATTCCCTGGTCAAAAAGATTCCCTCTAAGATCGCCAATTTTCTGGTCCGCAGGGTGACCAAGCTCGATATCAAAGACAATGGCTGTGCCCTGAAAGTATTTACCCGGGACATCGCCAAGGATCTCAATCTCTACGGGGAGATGCACCGCTTTATTACCCTACTGGCATTTCTGGAGGGAGCGCAGATCAAACAAGTACCGGTAAAACACCATGCACGCCATGCCGGGGTTTCCAAATACGGCCTGGAACGGGTATTTAAAGTGGTCGCAGATATGATGCTCTTGCTTTTTATCAGAAAGTATTTCCAGCGCCCCATCCATTTGTTTGGGATTCTGGGGGTATTACTTATCTTATTGGGGATAATGATCAATTTTTACCTGCTTATTGTAAAACTGGGACTGGGGGAAGATATCGGGAACAGGCCCTTGCTAATTTTCGGGATGATGTTTATCCTCGGAGGCATTCAACTTTTCACCATCGGTATCGTTATGGAACTGCTTATTCGCACCTATTACGAATCTCAGAGTAAACGACCCTATCGCATTAAAAACATTACTATAGGTGGCAAAGCTGCGTAAAAAAGGTATAACCCTTTTAAAAATTGTAGTTAGTGCTGCCCTGCTCTATTTTATATTTACCAAAATCCCGTTCAAGGAGGTCTGGACTGAGCTGCAAACGGTTAGACCACTATACCTCATCGGGGCCCTGGTACTCTTTGTAATCTCCAAGGTAGTGGCAGCTTTCCGACTCAACCTCTACTTTCATAAGATCAATATCCCTTTAAGCACAAAGACCAATTTCAGGCTTTATCTGCTGGGGATGTTTTACAATTTATTCTTGCCCGGGGGTATAGGTGGGGATGCCTATAAGGGGTACTATTTAAAACAGCATTTTGAGGTAAAGACCAAGAGGGTGGTTGCCGTACTTTTACTCGATCGCCTCAGCGGACTCTTATTGCTTTTTGTCTTAGCCTGTGCCCTGGGGATGACCCTTGACGCTGAAGAAATATCGAGTTTCCAGTGGTTGTTTGCGCTTTGCATCCCCCTGAGTATTTTGGTTTTTAGGGTCCTTTACGCCAGGTTTTTCGCTTATGTTTTGGGGATTTTCTGGAAGACAAATCTGTTATCAGCTCTGGTGCAACTTGCGCAACTGGGAACGGTCCTTTTTATACTTGGAGCCCTTGATATTAATGTAGCTACCTCCGAATACCTTTTTATCTTCCTGATCTCCTCAATAGTTTCGGTGATTCCCCTCACCGTCGGAGGCATAGGGAGCCGGGAATTGGTGTTTCTCTACGGCGCATTATGGTTGGGGCTTGAAGAAGATCGTTCTATTGGTATCAGCATGATTTTTTTCATGATCACAGCATTGGTATCCCTTGCCGGATTCTGGTATCACTTTAAAAAACCTGTTCCGGAAACCCGATAGAATCATGGTTTATGCAGCAGGTACATTTTGTTGAGGATGTTGGAACGTGTATCGGGATTAAGGAATTTTCCCTGTAGCCGCGTAATCCTGAATTGGTCCACTTCGTATTCCGTATCCCATGTTATTCCCTGCCTCGCCAATTGGGCGGCCTCCTCTTCGGTGGCATAGATCCAGATATCCTCCAGGTTGTTGATCTCCTCAATAGTTGAAATAGTAAGCGGGTATTGGTTGTAAAAATCGAGGGCCCAACTGTGCTTTTCGGAAATTTTGTGAATTTGGTGAACAGGGATGCCTTGCTGCTCTACGATCTCAGCCATGGCCGATCCGCCCTGATACTCCAATAACTGAGGGTAAAAATGAAGGTTTAACACCCCGTTGAGCAGGACAGAGGCAAGTATGGAAATGGTGATGATCCTGAGATATGGCGCTTCTTTCTTCACAATAAAGTAAGCGACAACCGCGTAAGCGGTAAACAAAGGAATATATGATAGCCAGCTCTCCCATTCGAATACATAGAAACAGATAAGAGCGGTAGCTATAAAAACCAGGCTCAAAACAAAATACTGCAGGCCCAGTACAATGTTTAAGACGCGTGTATTTTGCTTCCTCTTCAGAGCAAACAAATACGCGGCTGACAGGACAGAGAACAATGGAATCAGAATATTTAGATAATGAGGAAGTTTAAACTGTGCAAAACTGATGATGATAAATGTAAGGCCAATCCCTCCTACGGTCAATAGTTCAAATTTCGGATTTCGCCTGAAATGTGTTTTGATCAATTTCTTAAGTTGATCATAATAGGCAATAATTCCAATTAACGTCCACGGCAAAAAGACCCAGAGAAAGGTGTGGAAAAAGAAAAAATAGTCACTGCTGTTTTTGCCTACTCCTTCCCCGCTCAGGCGTTCAAAGCTCTGTTCCCAGAAGATAAATAGAATTCCACTGCGGTTGGCCTTCCCTCGGATCACTTTCTCCGGGTGCAGATCAAATTGATGATAGTAGGCATAAAGCATCGGACTAATGGTAAGGGTAAAAACTACCAGGGCGAGAAGAACCTTCCAATGGAAAAGTAATTTCCATTTGCCCGTATATGCCAAATGAAACAAGACAGGTATTCCAATAACAAGCAGGGCGATCTGGCCCTTGGTGGAAAATGCTATTCCTGCACCAAAGGCACCCAGAAGAAGGGAGGGTAAACCTGCATTTTCGATATACCTTGCCAATTGCCAGATAGCAAAAATGGTAAAGCCCGTGAGAACGGCATCAGTACGTACATCGATATTAGACAACACAATGGTCTGAGCAGTAAGAAAGATGAGGCCGGCTACTTTTCCAACCTGCTTATTGTACAAAAGTGTCCCTAAACCACGGGTACTGTACGCGCCCAGCAAGGTGGCCAGTAAAGCTGGAATTCGGTAGGCCCAGTCGTGGATCCCGAAAATTTTATAGGCAAAGGCAGCCAGCCAATAATGCATATGGGGTTTATCAAGATATTCCTCCGGGCCCTTTAACAGGCTTAGGAAATCATTTTCCTGCACCATACGCATAGCCATGACTGCAAATTGTGCAGAATCGTTCTCAAAAAGCGTAACAAATAGTCCTGCCACGTAGACCAGTAGGATCAGGATCAATAAACTCCAGTATCGGGCAGTTGAAATCATAATCGTGTCCTGTCTAAAGCAAAGATATACAAGCGGAAGAAAAGCCATCCCATCAGCAGGCCTACAAATGCTCCGCTAAGGACGTCGAGCGGGAAGTGAACACCGATATAAATACGGCTGTATGAAACCACTACGGCCCATAGAATCAGTACCCGGCTAAGCAAAGGATAAGTGGATCTGAAAAAGTGGGTAAAGAAAACAGCCAGGGCAAAGGAATTTGCGGCATGGGCCGAAAAATAGCCGTATTTGCCTCCACAGGACGATTTAACGAGGCGAAACAAGCTGTCCAGTTCAGGATCGTGACAAGGTCTTAGTCGACCCACCCCTAATTTAAAAAAATTCGCCAATTGATCACAAACGGTGATCAAAAGGGCTATGGACACTAAAAGAAGAAGGGTCTTTTTCCAACCTAAGGTGCGTGCAGAGAAAAAAAGAAGGAGTAAATAAAGCGGAATGGAGCTCCATTTATTGGTCATGATCATCCAGAAATCGTCCCAGGCAGGCGATCCCAGATTGTTGAGAAAAATAAAGACTTCCTTATCAATATGCAGCAGCTCTTCCCACATATCAGGAATCGTATCTGGCTATTTCCCTGTCGTAAAATTCATTTGCGGCCTCGAAGAGATCTCTGGCTTCAGCCGCCAGTTCTTTTTCATCTTCTCTTGTAAATTCTTCCAGCCACGCCACCTCATCGTTTTCCAGATTGATCACAAAACGAGGGTATTCGGTATGAATAATAAAGATGGCTGAGGGATGATCCGTATTATCTCCAAACAAAAATTTGGGTAAGTCCATATATAAATAGTTAACTTTTCTCAGTTGCTGCCTGGCGCAACATCCAGAGCTAATTTTCGGGTTAAATAATTGAATCGAAGATACAACATAATCGCCGAAGCCGTTAAGCCGGCTAAGAGTCCAATCCAAATTCCCGTGCTGCCAAGTTCAGTGTGCAAGCCGAGATAATAACTTATGGGAAAGGCGATAAGCCAATAGGCAATAAAAGTGATTCCCGTTGGGATCTTAACGTCCTGTAGACCCCGTAATGCCCCTAGTATCACTACTTGCAAACCGTCTGAGATCTGAAAGAAAGCAGCAACGAGCAGCAGTTGGGCGGCCAGGGCAATTACTTCCATATTGTCTGCCTGGTTGCTGATGTCATCCACGTCAAGATAGATGGTCGGGAACCAGAATCTGCAGAGCAAAAAGAGAATGGCAAAGCCTATCTCAAGCAGAAGGGTGAGAAAAAAGATCGATTGGGCGATGCGCCTGAGTTCTGCCCAGTCCTTTAGCCCTTTTTGATTTCCCACTCTGATCATAGCTGCTACTCCCAATCCCATCCCAAACATAAAGGTCATACTGCTGAGATTTAAGGCAATCTGGTTGGCAGCCTGAGGATTCTTTCCCAGCACCCCGCTGAGCCAGATGGCTGCTGTAAAGATGCCTACTTCAAAGAACATTTGAAGGGCAGAAGGAAAACCTAGATTGATGATCTTGCGCATCACTTTTTTTTCCAGAGCTCGAAAATTAAAACCGGTGACATAAAACTGGAATTTTTTCTTTTTGTTCAGCAGGATCCAGAGGAATGCCAGCATTACAAAACGTGAAATCAGAGTGCCTACAGCTGCCCCCACTATACCCATTTTTGGAAAGCCAAAAGAACCAAAAATCAGTAGATAGTTCAGGACGATGTTGATCACGTTGGCCAGGATGGTAGCATACATGGGATATTTTGTCTGTGAAAGTCCTTCCGAAAACTGCTTAAACGCCTGGAACATGATCAGGGGCACCAGGGAAAAAGCCACCAGGTCGAGATAAGGAATAGCCAGGATTACAACCTCTGCAGGCTGATCCATCAGGTACATCAGCGGTTTCATCAGGAGGATAAGCCCAAATAGAGATATTCCGAGAAAGGTACACAGCACCAAGCCGTGCTTTAGAGCGCGTTTTCCGTCGTCTTTTAAACCGGCTCCATCGGCTTCAGCCACGAGAGGAGTTATGGCCGTAGAGAAACCAATTCCGAGAGACATGGCGATAAAAACAAAACTGTTCCCAAGAGAAACCGCGGCTAATTCGGCCGTCCCCAACTGGCCCACCATGATGTTGTCTGCAAAGGCCACAAAGGTGTGCCCCAGCATCCCCAGGATAACCGGGACGGAAAGGGTAATATTGTATCTGAATTCCCTGGTGTATCTTTTGAACAAAAGAGTGAATTTAAAATTATAGGCCTTTTGCGTTGTTCCAATGAACATCCATTTCGGCGAGGGTCATTTCTTTAAGCGATTTCCCCGCTTCTTTAGCTTTGGCTTCCAAATATGAAAATCGTTTGATAAACTTTTTGTTCGTCCGCTCCAGCGCATTCTCAGGGTTCACATTTAGGAAGCGTGCGTAATTGACCATGGAAAAAAGGACATCCCCGAACTCTGCTTCAATGCGTTCTTCTTCACCTTTTTCTATTTCCTCCTGCAATTCGCCCAGTTCTTCCTGGAGTTTTTCAAAGACCTGTCTGGGTTCTTCCCAATCGAAACCTACCCCTGCTACCTTATCCTGTATCCTATTAGCCTTCACCAAAGCTGGCAAGCTCGCGGGAACCCCTTCCAGGACACTTTTTTTGCCTTCTGAAAGCTTTATGTTTTCCCAATTCTTTTTCACTTCCTCTTCGTCGGTAACTTCAATATCTCCGTAGATATGGGGATGGCGGTGAATGAGTTTCTCACTGATGGAATGGCAGACATCGGCTATATCAAAATCCCCGGTTTCTGAGCCGATCTTTGCATAAAAGACAATATGGAGTAGCAGATCTCCCAACTCCTTTTTGACCTCTTCTGCATCCCCGTCAAGAATGGCGTCACCCAACTCATAAGTTTCTTCAATTGTGAGGTGCCGGAGGCTTTGCATGGTTTGCTTTTTGTCCCAGGGACATTTTGCCCGTAATTCATCCATTATGGTAAGTAAACGGTCCAGGGCTTGCAACTGGTCTTTACGCGAATTCATCAGAAGTATTTTGCGCAAAAGTACAAAGATGAAAGTTTTGGGGGTGCCCTAATTTTAGAGTATTTTTAAAGTGTACCCCCGATGAATGACGGGGTAGTGAATAACAGGAAATAAAAGCACATATGAAGACCTATTACAGATTAATCGCATTCTCCCTGCTCGCCGTCATATTTGGCTGTAAAGAGCCTCAATCTTTTGATATCCTGATAAAAAATGGATACGTTCTCGACGGGTCAGGTGAAAAAGGCTTTACGGGGGATGTGGGGATCAATGCCGATACCATCGCTGCCATGGGAAAGCTCGATAATGCTATTGGAACCACAGAAATAGATGCAAGCGGTCTTACCGTCGCACCCGGATTTATTAATATGCTAAGTTGGGCCAACGTATCCCTGATCGAGGATGGACGGTCTCAGAGCGATATCCGGCAGGGAGTAACACTGGAAGTCCTGGGAGAAGGTCGTTCCATGGGCCCATTAAACGAAAAAATGGCGGCCAATATGGCCGAGGGACAGCAAAGTATTACCTACGATGTGAGTTGGCGAACTTTGGGGGAATACATGAATTTTATGGAAAATAAAGGGGTCTCCACCAACATCGCCTCTTTTGTTGGTAACGGCACAGTGAGGGAATATGTCATGGACTACGAGAACAGGATTCCAACCGAGGAAGAACTTGCCGTGATGGAGGGGCTTGTACAACAGGCTATGGAAGAAGGAGCAGTTGGACTGTCCACCTCTTTGATCTACGTTCCCAGTGGTCATGCCCAAACCGCAGAAATTACTGCCCTGGCTAAGGTGGCATCCAAATATAATGGAATGTATATCTCACATATTCGGGATGAGGAAAGCAACTTACTCCAGGCGGTTGGGGAATTGATCACTATTGCCGAAGAAGCGCAACTCCCGGCCGAGATCTACCACTTTAAGGCATCTGGGACAGCTAACTGGCATCTGCTCGATAGTGCTATCCAGATGGTGGATAAGGCAAGGGCAAAAGGCTTGCAGGTCACAACAGACATGTATATGTACAATGCCAGTTCAACCGGACTTAATGTTTTGCTCCCGGGATGGGCCAAAGAGGGCGGTCACAACAGCACTATTGCCTTAATGAAACAAGCCCCAATGAGAAAAAAAATGATCGAGGAGATCGATTTTCACGTGCCCCCTGAAAATATCCTTCTCGTTGGTTTCAGAAATCCTGAAATGAGGAATCTTATCGGTAAAACCCTGGCCGAAGTAGCCAAGGAAAGAGACAAGCCGGCGGCGGAGACTGTGGTGGATCTGATCTTTGAAGACGACAGCAGGATCCAGGTGGTCTACTTTTCCATGTCTGAAGAAAACATAAAGAAAAAGCTGGCACTACCCTATATGGCTATCTGTTCCGATGCGGGCTCCTATACCAATGAAGGAGTCTTTCTGGAACAAAGTACACACCCCAGGGCCTATGGTTCGTTCGCCCGATTACTAGGCCATTTTGTAAGGGAGGAAAAGATCATTACCCTGGAAGAGGCCATACGCAGGCTTACGCTACTGCCTGCCACTAATTTAAAACTCCAAAATCGGGGGGCTTTAAAAGAAGGATATTATGCAGACGTGGTCCTTTTTGATGCAAATACCATTACCGATAATGCGACCTTTAAAGAACCACATCAGTACGCTACAGGGATGGTACATGTATTGGTGAACGGTGTTCCCGTGCTAAAAGATGGAGAACATACTGGGGCATTTCCGGGCAGGTTTGTCAAAGGACCCGGATTTGTGAAGCCAACTGAAACCCAATAAGACTTAAATATGTGCTACGATATTAAAGCAAGTCTGGAGGCCCAGCTAAAACGTGCCCGGCAGTACGGGGATGAAATCGCGATCAGGGAGATCGAAGAAAAGCTGGCGCCACTCACCGACCTACCGATTCACCACGCTTCCGGATTTCAGCATCCCAAACTGCTGATCTATACCGAGGATGATCCGGTTTATCCCAAGATTGCTACCTGGGGCCTGGTACCCCATTGGGTTAAGGACAAGGCACAACAGAAAAAACTTTGGAACAACACGCTCAATGCCAGGGGAGAAACGATTTTCGAAAAACCATCATTCAGAACGGCAGCTAAATATCATCGCTGTCTCATCTTTGTCGATGGCTTTTACGAACACCACCATTTCCAGGGAAAAACATACCCCTATTTTATCGAACGAAAAGACAACGAACCTCTCATTTTTGCAGGCCTTTGGAACCCCTGGCTCGATCCGGAGTCGGGGAATATGTAAATACCTTTACCATCGTCACAACGGAAGGAAATCCCTTGATGGCCCGGATACACAACAATCCTAAATTAGCAGGGCCGCGGATGCCCCTGGTTCTCGATGAGGAAATTGCGGACAAGTGGTTAGTGGAAGTGGAAGATGAGCCGGATGTAAAAGCAGTACAGGAACTGATTCATTCATATCCAGAAGAAGAACTACAGGCTCATACCGTTCACAAATTAAGGGGTAAGCAATATCCAGGAAATGTCCCTGAAATAAATGAGGAGGTCATTTATCCCGAACTGCAGGAATAAACCATTGCGAGGTAAAAGCACAATATTATTTCATATTTTAGTCTCTTCTGATAAAACAATCACATTCCATGAAACTAAATAGTATTTTATTACTTTTTCTTCTGCTTGTCAGCGGAATACGAGCTCAGGAGATCGTAGAATTACAACATCAAAAACCAGTAGATCTCAACTGGGAAGGCAATGAAAAGGCCTATTATTCAAATATCTGGAACAACGAAGTAGTGACCAATGTTTCCACTCCAACTATGGAAGTATTCAGGCCCGATCCTTCAATTGCCAATGGCACTTCTGTGGTAGTCGCCCCCGGTGGGGGACTATACGCCCTCAGTATTGAAAGTGAAGGGAATATGGTAGCCAGGTGGCTGAATGAAAAAGGGATCACGGCCTTTATCCTCAAATACAGGCTGGTACCCACGGGAGAAGATGGCGTTAAAGACCTCAATGAAACCAGCAGCAATAATCTGGAAGAATTTAAAAGACTCATCGGAGCTGTGATGCCACTTTCTGTGGCGGATGGACTTACCGCGGTAAAATATGTACGTGATCATGCTGAGGAGCTGGGAGTAAGGAATGACCGCATCGGGTTTATGGGATTTTCTGCCGGCGGTGCCGTGACAATGGGAGTTGCTTATAATGCAACTGACCAAACCCGGCCCGACTTTCTGGTACCTGTATACGCCTGGACAGACGCCATGCCTGTACAAGAAGTAGCGGAGGGTGTCCCGCCAATGCTGGTCATCTGTGCCTCAGACGATCCTCTTGGTCTGGCAACTGGGAGCGTTGCCCTCTACGAATCCTGGTACAAGTCGGGCAACAAGGTAGCGCTGCATATGTATTCTAAGGGCGGACACGGCTTTGGAATGAAAAAGCAAGGCTTGCCTTCGGATAGCTGGATAGAACGATTTTACGACTGGGCTATGGCCGAAGAGCTCGTATCCAATTCCAACTAACCCATTAATAACTTTAATTGATGCGTTTAGACTTAACGTACTTCATCTTCTTTCTTTGGGTAGGATGTCTTTCCCTGTCTGCGCAAAAAAACGTCGATTTTAAAGAGGAAGTAGAAGCAATCACTGAAAAATATAAACATCTAAGAAACAAGAAACAGCAAACTGTTGTTTTTACAGGAAGTTCGAGTATCCGACTCTGGGATGGCCTGGAGCAGTATTTCCCGGAATACCGGATTATAAACACCGGTTTTGGCGGTTCTGAAGCCGAAGACCTGTTAGAATATATCAACCCTTTGATCCTTGACTACCAACCTGTTAAGGTGTTTATCTATGAAGGGGACAATGACATCATTTTTAGAAGAAGTCCGGTCAGAATACTGAAAACGACCAAAAAAATTCTGGCACATATTCGGACAAATCTCCCTCACACAGAAGTAGTGCTTATTGCCGTAAAGCCCAGTCCTGATCGATGGCATTTGAGAAGGCGCTATCAACGATTAAATCAAAAATTTGAAAAGTACGCAAGTGAAACTCAAGGAGTAGCTTTTGCCAATGTATGGGATGTGATGATCAAGGGAGAAGAACTAAATGAAAGTCTGTTTATAGAAGACGGCCTTCATATGAACGAAAAGGGATATTCCCTGTGGTATGAAGTGCTTAAACCGTATTTAAATTGATCAATTATGTATATTATTAAATCATTTACTTGCAAACTTACGCTCCTGGCTACTTTCCTGGTCTTAACTTCCTGCCAGGAAGCTAAAGAGGAGATTCCCATGCCGGCTCTCGACCTTACTGCCGAAAATCTGGTCCCGATTCCGGCCAGAGTCGTTCCTGCTCAGGGAAGTTTCCGGCTGGATCAGTTCACCCGGGTGGTCACAAGGGGTGAAGACAAGCTTGTGGATGTGGCGTCTTTTCTAGTTGATAAGATTGGGAGTAAGACCGGATTACGGCTAGAAGTAAACTCGGAAGAAGGACAGGATGGCGATCCTATAATCCTCTTGTCACAAAATAAAGACCAAAACTGGCCTAATATGGAAGCGTATTCGCTTTCTCTTGGAAAAGATTCGATCATTCTCGAAATACCTAATTCAGAAGCTGCATTCAGGGGTGTGCAGACCCTCAGGCAGCTCATTCCGGAAATCAGTAATGATACCCTTGCTGCGCATCCCATTTGGCCGGTGGCTTCGGGAATGATCGAAGACCATCCGAATTTTGTTTACAGGGGTTCCATGCTCGATGTTGCCCGCCATTTCTTCAGCGTGGAAGACGTAAAAAAATATATCGACCTGCTGGCCTATTACAAGATTAATGTGCTACACCTCCACCTTACTGATGACCAGGGTTGGCGAATCGAAATTAAAGCATGGCCAAAACTCACAGAGGTTGGTGGAAGTACAGAAGTAGGCGGAGAAGCTGGAGGATTTTTTACTCAGGAAGATTACAAAGAAATTGTGGCCTATGCTGCAGCCCACTACATGACCATTATTCCCGAAGTGGATATGCCCGGACATACCAATGCAGCATCGGTATCTTATCCTTTTTTAGACGGTACAGGGAAACCTCTGAAACTCTATGAAGGCACACGTGTAGGCTTTAGCACTTTTGACACCCGGAAGGACACCACATATGCTTTTATTGATGATGTGGTCAGGGAAATATCGGCTATTACGCCCGGACCATATTTCCATATCGGGGGCGATGAAAGCCATGCTACGAAAAAATCGGACTATATCTATTTTGTCAATCGGGTAGAAAAGATTGTTCAGAAGTACGGAAAAAAAATGATTGGGTGGGATGAAATCACTCAGGCCGATGTAGACAGCTCCTCGATTGCTCAATTCTGGTCTAATGAAAAAAATGCTACTACAGCCATAGAAAAGGGTATGAAAGTGATCCTTTCTCCTGCCAAGAAAGCTTATCTCGACATGCAATACGACACCTTATCAAAGCACGGCTTGCACTGGGCAGCATACATCCCTGTTGATACGGCCTATGTCTGGACTCCGGAATCCCATGTTAGAGGCATTCCCAAAGATCAGATTCTCGGGGTGGAAGCCCCTCTCTGGTCAGAGACGATCAGCAATATTGAAGAACTGGAATACCTGGCCTTTCCGCGTGTGATCGGTTATTCAGAACTGAGCTGGAGCTTAGAGGAAAATCGGGACTGGAAAGATTTTAAAGTTCGACTAGCGAACCAGGCGCCTTATCTGGAACGAATGAAGGTGGCTTATTATCCTTCTCCGCTGATTGACTGGGTACAACCCAAAAAGAAATCCAGAGAGATCCTCAAGGATTGACCTTAGGATAGTTACAAAAAAATTAAATCCAATGAAGATGAAAACTAACTTCCTGTTTATTGCCCTGATCACCGGTCTGCTCCTTCAGAGTCAAAAGTCTAACGACACCCTTCCCAAAGCGGAAGTATTCACGAGCATGCAAAGTGTAAACATCGATGGAAAAACACATTACCTCACTGCCCAGGCAGGAACATTTGAAGTGCGTGATGAAAATAATAAGCCCCTGGCCCTTATGGGACATACTTACTATTCCAAGGGGGATAAACGGGAACCCAGCTCGAGAAGAAGGCCAATCGTTTTTGCCTTTAACGGAGGTCCCGGCTCCTCTTCGTATTGGTTGCATATGGGAATACTTGGGCCTAAGCGGATTGTAGTAAATGATCCTGAATTTACTCCGGCAGCTCCCTACCAGCTAGTCAATAACAATCATTCCATCCTGGACGTGGCCGACCTGGTCATGATCGACCCTATGGGCACCGGACTTAGTGTACCTCTCGGAAAGGCAAAATTTAAAGATTTCTGGGGAGTAGATCAGGACATAAAAAGTCTTTCCTTGTTTATAAGGCAATTTCTGATTGCCAATGACAGAATGAACAGCCCCAAGTACCTTTTGGGAGAAAGTTACGGTACCTTCAGGAATGCCGGCTTGATGAACAAACTTCTGAAAGAAGGCATTGCCATGAACGGGGTGATCATGGTCTCGGCCGTATTCGACCTCCGAACTTTGATCTTCCCCCCGGACGACGACCTGCCCTATATCGTTCACTTTCCCACATATGCAGCGACAGCCTGGTATCACGATATGATTGAAGACAAACCTGAAGACGTTTATGTCTTTCTCGACGAGGTAAGGCGATTTACAGAAGAGGAATATACGCCTGCATTGTTTAAGGGAGATCAGCTGCCGGAAGCACAGAAAAGGGAAATTGCAGCTAAATTAGCCGACTTCACAGGGACTTCAAAAGACTATTGGTTCAGGGCAGACCTAAGGGTGACCAACGGCGAATTCTTTGCTGAATTCTTAAGGGATAAGGGACAAATTGTTGGTCGCCTCGATTCTCGTTTTGTTGGGATCAATCAGGACCTTTTGGCCCAGGAGGGAAATCACGATCCGCAAAGTTCAGCCATATCCCCCGCCTATACGGCAGGTTTCCTGGATTATTTCCACAGGGCACTCAAAGTAGATAAAAATTTACACTACGCTACATCAGCCTACGAAAAGGAAGGATTCAAATGGGATTGGAAACACGTAGGGAACGACCGATGGGGAGCTCAGGCTGCAATTAATACAGGAATAGATATGGCCGAAGCCATGTCCCGAGACCCCAATCTAAAGGTTCTTATCCTCAATGGTATTTATGACATTGCCACGGTTTTCTACGGGGTGGAATACAGTATCAACCATCTGGGTTTAACGCCGGAAATCAAAGACAACATTATCATGGAGTATTACGAAGCGGGCCATATGATGTACACCCACCCCCTTCAATGGCCAAGTTCAAAGAGGATGTATCAACATTTATAAAAGATACTTCCAGATAAATACCAGGAAAAAAGAGCTCTATTTAGGATTCTATTTCTTATCTGTTCCGGGCAAGCCTTCCGGTTTTACAGTTTGCCAGCTGAATGGCTCCGCTTTTTTCACCACGGGCCATACCTCGTCCAGTGTTTCGGCTTCGTAGACTGTTCCATTTCTGATGACGTGAGTGAGGGTGTTGGTATCTCGTAAGGTATCTAGAGGATTTCCGGAAAGAATCAAAATATCAGCCAGTTTACCCGCCTCGAGAGATCCCAGATCTTTTTCAAGACCCAGGGCCGTTGCACCGTGGATAGTGGCCACTTTCAAGGCATCGTGGTTCTTCATACCCCCACTGGCTACCGACCAGAGCTCCCAATGAAATCCAAGGCCCTGCAATTGTCCATGGCTGCCTATGCCCGCAATACCGCCTTCCTTCACCAGATCGTTCATAAAAATGGCATGTTTTTGGAATACGTGTTCCTCATCCATAAACCAACCGGGCCTTCTTCGCGATTTGTTGGCCAATTCTTCATAAGGAGTGAAATACTGTAGTTTTTGATCGCCCCAGACATCCTCGCGAGAATAATAGTAATTCTCAGCCCAGGGCCCACCGTAAGAAACGAGCAAAGTAGGCGTTACAGCCATTTTTGAATCTGCCGTGGTCTTAACGACGTCCTGATAGATTGGGTAAATGGGTAGTGAATGTTCATGCCCGGGATAGCCGTCAAGCAATTGGGTCATGTTGAGTTTAAAGTCGAGCCCCCCTTCTGTGGTCGGCATCAACTCCAACTCCTTTGCCGCCATAATGACCCATTGGCGCTGTTGCCTGTTCCCTACAAGGTACATCTTGATAGTTTTGGTATTGTAGTACTCACTGTATTGTTTTAGCACATCCCTGGCATGGTCAAGACTGGTGATCTTGTACCTCCAGAAACCTACACCGGGCCCGGTACTGTAGACTCTGGGACCGTGTAGCATCCCGGCTTCAACCATATCGGAATAGGTAAGCACATCCGTGGTAGCCGTCTGAGGGTCACGAGTAGTGGTCACCCCGTAGGCCAGATTGGCAGAATAGATCCATACCTGGTTTTTGTGAATGCCCCATTTAGGCCACATATGGGCATGGGTATCTACAAATCCCGGGATAAGTGTTTTTCCGCTGACATCGATGACTGTGGTTCCTTCGGGAATCATTAAACTTCCAGAATTTCCTATGGCCTTTATGCGGTTATTCTCTATCAGGATATCACCCGATTCAATAACCTCATCCCCTTTCATGCTAATAATCCTGCCCCCTTTAAGAAGAAGTGTCCCATTGGGCATTTGCCTTGAATAAGTGACCTTTATTTTAATTTCATCTGCTGTAAACGTTTTTTTATCCTCGTCCTCTTTTTCTTCTTTATCTGTATCGGTAGAATCTTTACTCTTGTTCAATTTAGCCAGTTCTTTTTTCTTCTTTTCGGCAACTTCGAGACTATCCTTAAAGCGCTTACCGGCTTCCAGATCATAACGGAAATGACTCGCGCCCAAAGACCAGTGTACCTTTTTGCTATCTGATGACCAGGCGGGAAATTCCCCTCCCATGACCGTGAGTTTCATTGCCGGAAAGGATGCTTTGTCTGCGGAAGCTACAGAAATGGTAGGTGTCTTCCCATATCTGGGAATGGTAACCGTGTAGATATCGTTATTGATTTGCGCCAGTGCGGTTTTACCATCCGGTGAGATCAGTATCTCTGAAGGACGCGAGGACTTGTCATTATCTTCCCGATTACCCTCTGAAGACGGCAGGTATTTCTCCTCAGGGACATCGAAATGATCTTTTCCAAAGATATCTTGTGAACCGTAAGTTTCAATCCCTTTCAATTTAAGGTGTTCCTTTTCATCGGTTCCGTCCCATCGGATGGAAAGCAGACCTTTTGAAGAATGACTTAGATAGATTCGATCGTCTGTCCTGGTAAAATGAGGTTTTACCCTTCCTTTTGAGGTGTCGATAAACTGAATGGGGCCACCCTCGGTAGAGACCCAGACCAGGTCTTCTCGCGCTCCCCGTACCGTAGGGCCGGTTGCATCTTCATAAGCCTGAGCCGTTCCTCGTTGAAAAGCTATTCGATTGCTGTTATAAGCCCATTGCGGAGTACTGTAAACCCCGGGTTCACGAGTTAGCTGAACGGGCCTCGGTCTTCCGTCGACATTTACTTTTAAGAGATGGCCTCCCCCCTGTTTCCATGTTGTAAAAATGATATGTTTCCCATCCGGTGACCATGCCGGTTGTGCTTCGGTAAAATCGTTGTTCGTCAGCCTTCTGGGCGTTCCATCGGGAAGGTCTTGCACGTATAATCTGTTCAGGGCCGTAAATGCCAATTTGGTTCCGTCCGGAGAAGGATTGGCGTCGCGAATCTGCGTAACCAGCGCTTCTTTGGTGTCCTCAATGGGATATTCGAATTTCAGCCGTGGCCCTAAATCGAGTTTCACATCCGCAGAAAAAGGAATCTCAGTAGCTGAATTGTTTTCAATGTCAATAGCGAATATCTTACCTCCGTAAGAGGCTACCAATTTTTTACTATCCGGGGTAAACGACATGGCAGGGAGAACACCCAAGGGGGCTATAGATTCCTGTTCGTCTCGCTGTACGGGATAAGCTAACCATCGTTCCTCTCCTGAATTCAGGTTGCGTAATACCAGGCCGGTCTGCGCTTCAAATCTGCTGCCAAATACCAACCAATTCCCGTCTGGGGAGAGTGTTGGGGTAAAGGCCGACCCGTACCTGGAAGAAATCACCTCCATATCGGCATCCTCCATATCGTAGGTGCCTATTTGATACTGAGGTAATTGTGCGTTGTAGTTCCACGCATTTCGTCTTTGAGAAAAATAAAGTAGTTTGCCATCTGCGCCAAAAGCCGGATCAATTACTTTTAAGTTTTTGGGTTCGCTGATCAGGGCACTGCCTGAGCCCCCTTCTTTATGATAGATCTGTAACTTGATATTTCTCCTCCCTTTAGCGCCCACGATGTATTCTCCATCTGGTGTCCACTCAGCGGAAAAGAAGTTGTGCTTGCTCTCTTTGCTGATTTGTTTTTCTTCTTTGTCCTCAAGGTTTAGGGTCCATATATTATCAGAACCGCTTTTGTCTGAAATAAAGGCAATAGACTTCCCATCAGGGCTATATCTGGGATGCACATCATAGGCAAGGCCGGCAGTTAGTACTGTTGCCTTTCCCCCACTCATAGGAATAGTATAGATATCACCCATCAGATCAAAGACGATGGTCTTTCCGTCCGGACTTACATCCAGGGAAATCCAGGTGCCCTCACTTGTGGTAAATTGGATTTCGCGTTCCGGCTCCAGTGGTAATTCCTTTGTTGCCTTTTTAAGGGAATCTGCTTTTTGTATGGTATCCTGGGCTAATAGAAAATTCGTTTGGAAAAAGAGTATACTCAGGCCGAATATCAAGGAGTACTTAAATCGATACATTAGGAGGAGGTATTGATTAGACTCCTAATATAGAGAATATTGGCGGGATGTTTTTGTATAAAATTCCAGAGGACAGAGAAACTACTCTTCTTCGGTATCACTTTCTTCCGGATCTACTTCAAAATCGGTAATTCCGTTCTTGTGTAGCAGATTATACCACTGTATTACTTTCTTGATATCACTTGGGTACACCCGTTCTTCATCATAGTCAGGAACCACCTCAAAGAAATATTCTTCCAGTTTAATTTTATCCTCTTTATGACCTATGGCTGTGGTTCCTCCATTTTCTTTCTCCTGTATTTTTTTAAATACAGTTTTGAGGGGTAGTTCTTCTTTCAGCGTAAAAATAGCGATCTCGGAAAGTACACTTACATTATTGGTCATGCCCACCGTGACCCTTTTGCCATCCAACAACGACTCGGCCACAAAACCTGTCCTGGTCTGAGTAAGTAATTTGTAAAGCCCGGGGCGACCTCCGATAGATAATATTTTGTCCAAACTCATTAATCTCCTTGATTTAGTCGGCAAATATGTAAAATTAAACTGAATTCGGTAAAGCTACCTTCCTTTTTTTAACAGAGGAAAACGCATTCTGTAATCTACCTGTATCTTTCCTTTCGAAATATTGGTAAGTTTTCCTTTAAGAAGACGTTTTTTAAGACTTGAAACCTTGTCTGTAAATAGCACTCCCTGTATATGATCGTATTCGTGCTGAATAACTCTGGCAAGTATCCCATCGAATGTCTCGGTATACTCTTTAAAATTTTCATCCTGATAACGAAGAGTAATCGTATCATTTCGAGTGACATCTTCCCTGATATCCGGAATACTGAGGCATCCTTCGTTAAACGGCCAGGTCTTCCCGGTTTCTTCTATCATCTGCGCGTTAACAAACACCTGTTTAAAGTTCTTGAGTTGATTCTGTTCTTCTTCCGAAAGCTCATCATCATCAGCAAAAGGTGAAGTATCAACCATAAAAAGTCTGATGGCCAAACCAATCTGAGGTGCCGCCAATCCTACTCCGTTGGCATTATACATGGTTTCCCACATATTTTCAATCAGGGTTTGAAGGCCTTCGTAATCCTTATCTATTTCAGCTCCAACTTTTCTCAGTACCGGATCGCCATAGGCGACAATGGGTAAAATCATATTTTCACTACTATTTAATAAACTCTTGCGAGCTTTATTTTTTACTTGCCAGATAACCCTGTAAAATGAGGGTTGCACTCACTTCATCTATAATCCCTTTATCCCTTCTGTCTTTTTTCTTTACCCCGGAGGCAATCATGCTCTGCAGGGCAAGTTTAGAAGTGAATCGTTCGTCCTGCCTGTGCACGGGTATCTCGGGAAACGCTTTTTGTAATTTCACAAGAAATTTCCTGATCATCGGTTCCGCTTCCGAATGAGAATGATCCATTCTTCGGGGTTCTCCTACAACAAATATAGAAATGGGCTCTTCTTTGACGTAGGATTCTAAGAATGGT